>DATKZN010000035.1:0-3493 GCA_035527955.1 Gammaproteobacteria bacterium | reverse complement strand
GGCGGCTCGCCCGCCTTGCGCCCGGACAGGTAGCGGGAATAGTTCTCGATGCCGGAGCAGTAACCCAGCTCGTGCATCATTTCCAGGTCGTACAGCGTGCGCTGCTCGAGTCGCTGCGCCTCGACCAGCTTGTTGTTGTCGCGCAGCTGCTCAAGCCGCTCCCGGAGCTCTTCCTTGATCTGGTCGATGGCGCCGAGGATCACCTCCCGCGGCGTGGCGTAGTGGGTCTTCGGGTAGATGGTCAGACGCGGTACGCGCTTGCGCACCTCGCCGGTGAGCGGGTCGAACCAGGCCAGGGAATCGATCTGGTCGTCGAACAGCTCAACGCGCACCGCCTCGCCGTCCGACTCGGCCGGGTAGATATCGATGACCTCGCCGCGCACCCGGTAGGTGGCACGGTGCAGATCGAGTTCGTTGCGCGTGTACTGCAGCTCGGCCAGCCGGCGCAGGATGGTGCGCTGGTCCGCCTTCTCGCCGCGCACCAGGTGCAGCAGCATTTTCAGATAGGCGCGCGGATCGCCGAGGCCGTAGATCGCCGAGACGGTCGCAACGATGATGGCGTCGGGCCGCTCCAGCAGGGCCTTGGTGGCCGATAGCCGCATCTGCTCGATGTGCTCGTTAATCGAGGCGTCCTTCTCGATGTAGGTGTCCGAGGCCGGCACGTAGGCCTCCGGCTGGTAGTAGTCGTAGTAGGACACGAAATACTCGACCGCGTTGGCCGGGAACAGCTCGCGCAGCTCGCCATACAGCTGCGCGGCCAGGGTCTTGTTGGGCGCCAGCACCAATGTGGGGCGCTGCACCTGCTGGATGACGTTGGCGATGGTAAAGGTCTTGCCGGAGCCCGTCACGCCGAGCAGGGTCTGGTGCGACAGGCCATCCCGCAGCCCCTCCATCAGTGCGGCGATCGCACGCGGCTGGTCGCCGGCCGGCTGCATTTTCGACTCGATATGGAATAGTTCGCTCACGGGCTCTTTTCTATTGGTACACAATGGGTATGATAAACGGGCCCACCATCATCAGGACATCGTCGTGATCACACTGACCCTCGCCGACCGGGTACACCGCGTCAAACCCTCACCTACCCTGGCCGTAACCGCACGCGTCGCCGAACTGCGCGCCGCCGGCAAGGACATCATCGGACTTGGCGCCGGGGAGCCGGACTTCGGCACGCCCGAGCACATCAAGGCCGCCGCCATCCAGGCCATCCACGACGGCTTCACCCGCTACACGGCGGTGGACGGCACGCCCAGCCTGAAACAGGCGATTATAGCGAAGTTCAGCCGCGACAACGGGCTGGACTACACGCCCGGGCAGATTCTGGTGTCCTGCGGCGGCAAGCAGAGCTTCTACAACCTGTGCCAGGCCTATCTCAACAGCGGCGACGAGGTGATTATCCCGGCGCCCTACTGGGTGTCCTACCCGGACATGGTGCTGCTGGCAGACGGTACGCCGGTGGTACTCCCGACCGGCGTCGAGACCCGCTTCAAGATCACGCCCGCGCAACTCGAGGCCGCGATCACGCCGCAGACACGCATCGTGGTCATCAACAGCCCGTCGAACCCGACCGGCGTTGCCTACAGCATGGCCGAGCTGGGCGCACTGGGCGAGGTGCTGCGCAAACATCCGCAGGTGCTCATCGCTACCGATGATATGTACGAGCACATCCTCTGGACCGACGAGCCGTTCTGCAACATCCTGAACGCCTGCCCGGACCTGTACGAGCGCACCATCGTCCTGAACGGCGTGTCCAAGGCCTACGCCATGACCGGCTGGCGCATCGGCTATGCCGGCGGCCCCGAGGTGCTGATCAAGGCGATGAAAAAGATCCAGTCGCAGAGCACGTCCAACCCGGCCTCGATCTCGCAGGTCGCGGCACAGGCCGCGCTGGAAGGCGACCAGTCCTGCATCCAGCCCATGCTCAAGGCCTTCCACGAGCGGCACGACTTCGTGATCGCGGAGCTGAACACGATTCCGGGCGTGCACTGCCTGCCGGCGGACGGCACCTTCTACTGCTTCCCGCACGTGCAGACCGTGATCGACCGGCTCGACAACGTCAATGACGATGTAGAACTCAGCGAGCACCTGCTGGAGGCCGCCGGCGTCGCGCTAGTGCCAGGCTCCGCGTTCGGTGCGCCCGGCTATATACGCTTCTCGTTCGCCACCGGCATGGACGTGCTGACCGAGGCACTGGCCCGCCTGCGCAAGGCACTGACACCCTGACCCGCCCTCCTCCGACCTGACCGGCCGGCATCGGTTGCTGGCCGGCGCACTGTCGCCTGTCCAGAATGAATCAGTACCCGGCGGCCGGCGACTGCTGTAACCGACCCGCATGCCGGCACAGGTGCAGGGAGGACACGGGTGAACAAACCGTACAGCCAGACCGGCATGACCCTGGCGGAACTGCTGATCACGCTGGCGGTGGCGGCCATCCTCATCGTCGGCAGCACGACAGCACTGCCGCGGTTCATCCAGGAAGGCCGCATGGTCACCGAGGTCAACCACTTCACGACCGCGCTTGCGCTCGCGCGCAGCACGGCCATCATGCAGGATCACCGCGTGGTGCTGTGCCCGAGCCGGGACCGCAGCAGCTGCGGGAATAGCCAGGACTGGTCCAGCGGCTGGCTGCTGTTCGCCAGCGACGACCGCAACCGCGATCCTGCCGAACCGGTGCTGCAGGCCGGTGAACTGATGGGCACCGGCATCGCCCTGCACGTCGGCAACCAGCGCCGGCACATCGTCTACCAGCCCGACGGCAGCAGCGGCGGTACAAACGCCTCGTTCACCTTCTGCGACCGCCGCCATCACGCCCGGCCGCGGGTCATCTGCCTGTCGAATTCGGGCCGGTCCCGCCTGTCCCGGCGGACCTGCGGCGGCCAGCCCGTGCGCTGCCCCTGAAAAAACAGGCCAAAGGGGTGAGTACCCTGAAAATCCTGAAATATTTTGTACCGACAGGCTCATCAAGCCGATTAAGGGCACTGACCCCTTTTGTGAAGGAACGCGCGTTGACCGAAAACCCGGAAAGCCGGTATGATGCGCCCCTTCACGGCTTCTCAATTCCCCGGTAGCTCAGTCGGTAGAGCGGGTGACTGTTAATCACTAGGTCGGCGGTTCGAGCCCGTCCCGGGGAGCCACTTAAATTCTTCCGCTTACCTCTTACCGTCAGGTGCGGACGCGCATCGAGAGCGGGCAAAGAGACCATAAGTCACCGGGTCGGTCAGTCGATATCAAATCAACAAGTTATTTAGTCGGAGCTTAGTCCGTTGCTCTTGCAGCCTAGCCGCCACGATTACCCGTTTCCCTTCTTCCATTGGACGTCCGCTTTTTCGCTGGAGCAGTGCGCAGTGCTTGAGCGGACATTTTCGGGTGGCAGAGAGTGGCAGCACCGGGATGGCGCGTTTTACCATTGTTCTCTCCGGGACGTGACCGGGGAGATTCCGGCAGATATGCGGCTCTGCGTGGTCGCCAGGATGCGAGAAATCACCTGTCTGCCACT
>DATKZN010000034.1:0-6856 GCA_035527955.1 Gammaproteobacteria bacterium | reverse complement strand
GAAATACAACATCAGGCTGGAAAACCGAATTCCCCGGGCTTCTGCTAATCATCCTGTCCGTCATCATCTTCAACGATGAAACCGGCTGGCCAGGATATTCCGCGCTTGTACCTGTTGCTGGCACCTGCCTGGTTATTCTTGCGTCGAAACATGATTCCATCTGGACGTGCAACAGGTTTGCGCAAGCAATTGGCAGATGGTCCTACTCGATATACCTGTGGCACTGGCCTCTTCTCGTCGGACTCAGATATTTCGACGCAGCTGACGATATCCGCTGGACCTTAGTGGCAATATTTGCCTCGATACTGCTAGGCGCCCTCTCGTATGCCTTTATTGAGCAAACAAGTGCAAGGGCTATGCGCCGCCATCATGGCAGACGCGCCTGGATGCAGCTTGGCTACGGCACCGCAATACCATTCCTTGCAGCTGCGCTGGTTTTTTTCGGGGAAGGAATTCAGAAAACTTTCCGGTTACCGGAAGAGGCACTCACTGCCGCCCATGAAAAAACAAACATGGGAAAATTGACAAAGTGCAATACGAAAACATCAAGATGCGTGATTGGCCAAGGTGAACTGCTTGCCATCGTTTGGGGTGACAGCCACGCCATAGCTACGGTTAGTGCCGTTGCCGAGGCTGCAACAAAAGCCGGTGGAAGCATACTGTTTTTCGGCCAGCAATCATGCCCGGTGATATTCAATGTCATCAGCACCAATAAATTCGACAGATACTACTGTAAAATTTTTAACGACATGGTTTACTCGGAAATCGAGCGGCTGGGCAAGAAAGTACCTGTAGTAATAATCAACCGGGCCGGTTTCTACATTCATCCCGGTGAGCGTCAAATGTACTTTGAGGATGAGCAAGCCACAAGCGAGCCCGGATCAAGCGGCATTTATCTTGACAAGATGACCAGCACGCTCTGTCGCATTGCAAGCATTCGCAGCGTATATCTTGTATTACCCATCCCCGTGATGCCGGAAGACGTCCCGGAATCGATGTCAAGGAGCTTGATAATCAAGGGGACAAGCCCGGCGATATCAACCTCTCTATCCTCATACTTCCATGACAACTCGAATTTGATTCAGGCAATAACCGACACCAAAGCCAAATGCGGAATTCACCTGCTTGATCCTGTCGAATACCTGTGTGATGGAGAAATCTGTCATGGAGATATCGATGGCCGCCCGCTCTATTCAGATGACAATCATTTAAGCGAATTTGGAAACCGCCTTCTGGTGCCGATGTTCGATTCCATCTTTCAATGAAACTGAATCCAGCTCGCTTTTATCAAATACAGACCAGGAAGCGTCGCTGCAATTGCTTCAGCGACAGCAAATGACTGACTGTCGCCACGACGAAGCATCGCTCTTCGGATCGCTATATCGGTCCGTCCGTGCCGGGTCGTGACCTCCCTGCCCTGGTCCTGCGCCCGATGCCCGACGCACCAGACCTCGCGACCGTCATAACTGCCGGACAGGAATCACGATCGGCAAGTATTTTGTATTACAGATGTAAGCGCTGATCATGCGCATACCGGCAGCCACGTAATACCGGGTTGGCACGCGACCGTTATTTCAAGTCGATAACACGGGACCGGCCGGGAGCCGCGCAAGAGGTTGCAACCAGCCGTCATTTATCGTTCAGATCACCTGCCGGATCGGAATATGCACCCTGCAATTACCGGCCGTAGCTTTCCGTCGGCCAGCGATAGGTATGGGTGAACGGCAGTCCCAGCGTGGCCTCGACCATGTAGCCGGCCACCAGGCGCTCGTTGAACTCGCGGTGCGCCAGCTCGTAGCCGGTCGCGGCAACCTTGCGCCGCTCGGCATCATTCTCGTGATAAAAACGCAGCTTCTCGACTAAGTCGTCAGCCCCCTCGACCTCGACCAGTGTATCCGGCCCGTACAGTTCTCCCAGACTGAAAGCACGCGTCGAGAACACCAGCAGGCCGTTGCCCTGGTAAAGGCCGATGCGGTCGGAGGAGTAGAGATAGAGCTCGCCGCCCGGTCCGGATTTCGCCTCCGGGGTGCGCTGGCTGAAGTTGAGACCGATCTTCGCCTCGCCAAGGGCGCGCATAAAGGCTGCGCCATACAATGGCTTGCCAATACCAAGGCCATGGGTGGAGCAACGCACTTCGGGTAGCCGCTCCTGGATCAGCAACGGGGCACGCCCGCGCAGGTCCTCCGGGTCACTCCAGCCGGACATGTGGCCCGCGAAAAACACGTCAAACGCCTGGTCCGTCCGCTCGTGGCAACGATGGACATCGATGCTGCTGTCCACGGGATTGGGTATGAATGCCACTCGTGAGCCAGACCCTGCGATCCGCTGCAGCACCGGTCCGGCCGTGGTCACGAAGGTCCAATCCACCACGCCAGCCTTGCTGCGCACGTTGCGGTCATTTTCGGGTATGAACAGGGGATCGATATAGTACTGGAAAATTGCCACGTCCGGCAGGATTCGCCGCGCCTCGACCAGTGTCTCCGGTCGGATGATATCCGCGGAGCACAGGGCAATCAGCTCCGGCTCGAAGTTGCGGCACACTTCAAGAAACTTTTTGTTACAGGCACCCACACCCGTCTTGCGGCTGCCGAACAGGGATGAGTAGCGCGCCATGTCACGATCACTGAACCAGTAGACCTCGTGATTGTTGCGGATAAAGCCGTTGTTGATCCGCACCGGCAGGAAGTAGTTGCGGGCACCGAGGGATTTCATGTGGGTATGTGAGGCGTGCAGGATTCTCATATCCGGCTCCGTGTGTGTTCTCTGCATTTATCAGCAGTGGCATTCACGATGGCACAGCTGTTCCATTCACAGGTATCGCGGGATGCAGGATAGCGGATGCGACGTGGGCAGGGAGGACAGAAATCAGACAAACGTCCTGACTTCATCCTCTCTCCCCAACCCCCTCCCGGTGGGAGCGGGAGCATGTTGGTCAGCAGCGTCATAATGACAAGCCCGCCAACAGACAGGACAACTGGTCACGCAGCACCGCCCGGGAAAAATACTGCCGGCTGGTTTGCGCCGCGGCCTCGCCCAGTGCGGGCAGCTGGTTGGGCGCCTCCGCCAGCCGCGCCACCTGCGCTGCCAGCGACTGCGCATCCCCGGCCGAGACCCAGACCAGGCCGCTGTTTTCAGCATCCGCCAGCGCTGCCGGGTAAGCCTCCGAACTGCACGTCACGACGGGCCGGCCGCAGGCCAGCGCCTGGTAGACCTTGTTGGGTATGACCCGGCCCGCCTTCGGCGTCGTGCCGAAGATGCCCAGCAGGATATCGGCCTGCCGGATGCGGGCCGGCAATTCCTCGTAGGGCAGCCAGTCCTCGAAGCGGACGTTGACAAGATCCGCGGCAGCCGCCTCGCATGGCGCACGCAGCGGACCCTGCCCGAGCAGTGTCCACTGCACCGGCGGCCCCTGGTATAGCCTGGCCGCCTCGACCACGACCTGTGGCCCCTGCAGCGGGATGAAGCTGCCGAAGAACAGCACCTCCAGCGGTTGATCGCCATGCAGCGGGGCGGCCGGACCGGGCCGGAACAGGGCCTCCTCGGCACCGACATAGACCACCGCGAGACGCGCCCTGTCCACCCCGAGCACTTGCGCGAAATAATCGGCATGCGCAGGCGTATCGGCCAGCACACGATCGGCACGCTGGAATTGCGTCCGCTCCCTGACCAGCAGCTTGACCGCGCGCGCACTGCCGGGCGCGATCTTGCCCCGCTCGTCGACCTGCTTGTCATAGGCGGAGATGAGCGGATCGAAAACCAGCGGCACCCCCTGGCGCCGTGCCCAGCGACTCGCCGCCGCCAGGTCGCGCTGGCGAAAACACGGCACCCAGACCAGGTCGGGGCGCGGGATGCGTCGCAGCTGTGCCTCCAGGTCACCGGGCGCGCTGAGCCGGGGATGAAAATCCCGGACCTGCCAGCCCAGCTCGCCGAGCAGCTGGCGCAGGATGCGGTTGCGGGAATAGTCAGGATCGAATCGTCCCCACCAGAGTACCGTTTTCATGGCGTGCCGCTCCCCGCGCCCACGCGCGCCAGCTGCCGGTACAGGTCCAGCGTCCTGTCCAGCATGTCATCGAGGGTGTAGGCATTGCCCGGCGGCACGGCTGACGGTGTCTTGAGGAGTTGCGCGGTGCGCTCCAGCAACCCGGAGGTATCGCCGCGCGCCACCTTGCCGACCGGGTAGAGCGCATCGAGGATCTCTCCCACGCCGCCGTGTGCGTAACCGATCACCGGCACACCGAGGCTGAGCGCCTCGAGTACCGTCCTGCCAAAGGATTCCGGCTTGTTCGACAGGGACAGGACGATATCCGAAAACGCGTAAACCTCGCGGATGTCGCGGCGCTGCCCGGTGAACGTGATGCGGGCCGTCACTCCCCTGTCGGCAACAAGCTGTTGCAGTTCCTTGATGTACGATTGCCGCCCCGGATCGAGATGACCCACAATCAGGCCGTGCACATCGTGACCCTGCGCCACCAGGGCCGCGATCAGTCCGATGAAATCCTCATGTCCCTTCAGGCGCGTCAGCCGCCCCGGCAGCGTCAAGACCCGGCGTCCCTTCAACAAGGGGTACTGGCCATACCATGCGTCCAGCCAGTCCGCATCGGGCCGGTAGCCGTACGGGAACTCGGCCCGGTCCACGCCACGGTAGATGGTGACGATGCACTGCGGATCGACAGCCGGGTAATTGTCGAGGAGGTAATTACGCACCGTATCCGACACGGCAATCACGCGTTCGCCGCGGATCATGATCGCGCTGTAGCGGTTGACCGAGTAAAGCCCGTGCACGGTCGTGATGAAACGCGGCCGCCCGGCAGCCGGTAGGCCACGCCAGGCCAGCCAGGCGACCCACGCCGGCAGGCGCGAACGCGCATGCAGGATATCCACGCCCTGCTCGCGCATCAGCCGGCGCAACGGGCGCACCTGCAACAGCGTGGCCAGCGATTTCCTGCCCACCGGCAGGGTGATGTGTTCGGACCCCGCCGCGGTCAGCGCCTCGACCAGACGGCCGCCGGCCGAGACCACGAGCGAACGGTGGCCGGCCGCGACCAGCGCCGCCGCCACTTCCAGCGTGCCGCGTTCCACGCCGCCGCTTTCCAGCGCCGGCAGGATCTGCAGCACGGTCAGTCTGCGCTCAGCCATCGCTGTACTATCCACGCCGCGCATCGCTCCGCTTCATTGAACGGCGCGACCGGCGGCTGCAACATTTGGCCCTGCTGCCAGGCATCGAACGCCGTGACCAGCCCGTCACGCAACAGCTGCGCCACCCCGCGCGCCAGGCGGTCACGCGCGTTGCGCCATGGCACCGTGAGCAGCCCGACCGCAGCGCCCGCGGTCAGGGCCTCGTACACCATGGACACGCTGTCCTGCGTGACCCAGACCTGCGCCGCCCGGGCCAGCTGCTCCGGCAGCCAGTCGGGACCGGTCTGCTCGCAGGGTACGACTGTCAGTTGCGGCCTGTCTGTGTCGAGCTGAGCCAGGAAATCCGCCGGCGTACGACGCGAGGTGGTCAGCGTCCAGTGCCACTCGGGTGTGCGCGCCAGCACGGCATCGATCTGCCCGGCCACCGCCGCACCGGACCATGCCACGTGTTCGGAGGGGCCGCCGACCAGGATCAGCCCGGCGCGCTCGTCCTTTTCCGCGCCGTGACGGACCCGGTTCAGCACGCCACGCGTGACCAGGATGTTCTCCCTGTGACGCGTCCGGTCATGCGCGGGTATCACGCACAGGTCGAACCAGGCGGTCGGCAGGGTCGGTTTCATCAATACCACGACCCTGCCGCCGCGTACCCGGCGGGCATTGAGCATGGGCAGGTGCGTGGCATGACCGGCGCCGATGATCAGGTCCGGGTCGGGCGCATCCAGCCCGGACGCCGTACGCCCGGTCAGGCAGGCCACCAGCCCGGTCCGGCAATCCGCAATGTGTATCGGAAAATCATCGACGGGGGCGAGCGTGCGCAAGGCCGCCAGCAAACCCAGTGTCTGGTTGTCGTGGCCGGGCTTGCCGTCCGTGAAACGCCAGACGATCAGCGGACGGCTATGTTCGACCGGGGTGCGAGTGCGCCCGCTGGCTGTGCCGGTATCAGGCTTGCTGGCGGCCAAGGCCGCTCCTAGCGCGCATTTCCCACCGGGACAGGCATCGCCCGATGACATACTGTTTGTTGCTCAATGGGTATCACTTTCACGATTTCATTATGACCATCACCAGCCATCCGGTGAGAAATGCGGGCTAGGCGTCAACAAGGGTATAGTCGGCGCCGCAGTAGGGGCACTTGGCCTTGCCAGTGGTTTCGATAGGCAGGTAGACACGCGGGTGGGAGTCCCACAGGCTCATCCCGTCCAGCGGACAATGCAGGGGCAGGTCCGCCCGGGTCACTTCGTAGTGGTTCTCGGCATTCGGCTCGACCCAGGCCTGCTCGCCGGATGCATCCGCGGTATGTGGATTTGGCACTGTGTTCTCCTGCGGCCTGGCCTGCCAGGCAATGAATACCGCGTAATTATGGCATGATAGCGCGGCCGGAATCACTAGCCCGCATTTCTCACCGGGATCTCGGAGAAGGTGAGACCGCGTAGCGGTCGAGAGGCTGGCCTGGGCCATGCTGGCGTAGTGCTCGCATGTCCGGACGCCGCTCTGGAATGAAAGACCCGCTCGAGGCGCAGAGCAGGGGCCCCGGCGTAGCCGGGGATGCGACCGCCGGTGGGCGGGATGTCGCTTCGAATGCCACTGCGGGTCTTCGCTCCACCGGGGGTCAGATCCCCACCGCTGCGCGGCGGGGCCCCTCTTCCGCCCCTCGAAGCGATGCAGCCGTAGCTACCACTTGAGTGAAGAGCAAGTACGGGCGTGCGAGAACCAGCCTGGGCCG
>DATKZN010000033.1:0-8862 GCA_035527955.1 Gammaproteobacteria bacterium | reverse complement strand
TTTCCGCATCGAGGGGTACGGTGACATCAAACCGGTTGACAGCAATGATACGGCAGAAGGGCGAGCACGTAATCGCCGGGTCGAGGTGACACTCCTTTATGATGAAACCCTGGTCAAGCCACAGCCGGCAGAAGCCGGGCCTGCTGTGGATACCCCGCCGGCGAGTGTGGAGGAAGCCGCCGCGGTAAGCGTATTCGGGCCGGTGCAGGCCGAAGCGTCCAGTCCGATGGAAAGTCTGCTGATCAACCCCTGCCCGGGCTGCGATACAGGCGAAAAGTGAAACGCTGAACGTTAGAGGAAAAGGTAGCTGTTTACGTGGGGTTATTGCGCGGTTTAACTTTCACGTCTCACGTCTCACGTCTCACGTCTCACGTCTCACGTCTCACGACGGTTGCAGAATATACTCCGTACATCAACGCCGGTGCGTAGAGGCAGCCCGCCCCAGACTGGTTTTATATTTCCGTGTCCTTCCGTGGATTCCGTGGCCATTCCATCTTTCACCATTCACGTCTCACGCCTTTGCCAGCGACCGGCTACTGTGATGGTGATCCGATTCACCATCGGCCTGATAGGTATTCTGGCCCGGATCTTCTCCCCGCAGCAGGTGCAGTGCTTCCCGGGCATGACGGCTGCAGAGGTCAACCAACTGCTGATTTTTTCGGTTCAGATTGTCGCAGATGCGCGCCTGTGACTGCAGGCCTTGCCAGAGTGGCGTGATCTGCTGTTGCGGGTCGCACCAGCGCAGGCAATGTGTCATGCCGGGATGTCCGGTCTCGAATCCTGCACCTTTCAGTAATGCCATGCGTTCCTGCTCGAATCCGGCAAGTTGCTCCAGCAGCCGGGCCTTGTCGCCAATGAGTTGTTCCAGAGCGGCGATATCGCGCCCGGCGATCACTCGGTATTCGTCCGCAAGCAGCGTCTCGAACCGTTCAGCAAGCTCCAGTTCCTGACGGAGCAGGGTGCTGATTCCAAGCCGGCATGTATCCTGGTTTAAGGGCATTGTCTGTACTCCTGTCATCGGTCGCCGTATTGCAGGCTGACCTTGTGAGCAATGCGGGCAGTATCGATCCGGAAAGTACCGGTCTCGATAGCCTGTTTCAGGGTAGCAACCCGCTCCGCGTCGTAGTGTGCTGTGGCTTCACTGCCGCGCAGCTCGTCAGCAATGCGCTGTGCATCGCTCGACAGGCTGACGCGGTCGGTATGCCGTGCATTAGCCTTGCCATTCACGGGGGCGCTGTTGTCGGCCGGTGATCCGGCACGACCGATCAGGGTGCGCAGCCGTTCCAGCAAGGCGCCCTGGGTTGTCAGCGGGTTCCTGAAATCGATTGGCATGTAAAACTCCTGTTACTCCCCAAAACTGTCTGTAACTACCCTACATTGCGACCTGTATGGTGGATGACGAGAGTACGATCCCGTCAATCACCCGCTTCGAGCTCAGATTGCGGACCTTGATGCGGGCACCGGTGGCGCCGTCTGCCAGCGCTTCTCCGGTCATCCTCACTTCCAGGCCGCCAGTGTTGGCGACCAGGATGACACGTTGCCCGCGCCTGACCTGCAGCGGTTCCTTGACAAGGTAGTTCGTCAGCGCGGCATCCATGGCAACGGTGCGGGTGACCTCCATCCCTGCCACCTCGGCCGGATCGCTGAAATAGCCGGACTGCAGCTGCGCGAGGTCACGCTCCACCATTTTCACGTCGCCTTCCCCGACTACCTGCCCCCGCGTCAACGGGCGGGCGGCGGCGACCACCTTGTCATAGATACTGACCTTGACCGGTACATACAACGACCAGGATTTGCTGCCGCTGCAGCGCACACCGACGGTGATATTGCCCAGCATCTTGCCACCGGGTGGCTGGAATGCCTCCAGCGGTTCGTCGCAGTGAGACAGCCGTAGTCGCGAGTCGAGCTTGCCGGCCCGCGCATCCGGAGTCTGGCCGTGACTCGACCTGACAACGTCCGTGATGAAATGCTCGGCTGTCTTGCGGATGGATTCGTGATCCTGGACGGGTGCCGCCGGCAATCCGGTTGTCGTGAAGGTTGCCGCCATTGCAAGTCCGTATGCAAATATCCTGAAATCCATTGTTCACTCCATGCCCGGTTGCTGTGTGAGGCCTGCCTCGTTTACAGCAATATGCATGCCAGATCAGCGTCCTGTGCATGTGTAGCGGCAACATCGCCGTGCATACCTGTTAAATCGGCTGCCGGGGTCGGGTTGTTGAGCCCCGGGCCTGATGCCGGGCGGATGCGGCTTGCCGCCAGGGGCAACATGTTGCCGCTTGTACGTTCCCCCCACGGCTTTGCCTGATGTGCTGCCAGGTCTTGTCGTCCAATCGACCGTCCCTGCCAGGCGCAGCCAATAATCCCGTGTTTATAAAGGTGGCTGCACGCGTGAGGCCGTGCCGGAGATGTGCCCGGTCAGCACGTTTGCAGTACCTGACCGAAGTTGGCACGTCGCTTGCTAGGTGTCATGCACTGAAAGAATTCACGAGGTGCAGCATGCCATCAATCATAGACCGCGCGTTTGGCGTACATGCCGAGGCCCTGCAACTGCGGTCGCGTCGCGGCGAGATGCTCGCATCGAACCTCGCCAATGCCGACACGCCGAATTACAAGGCGCGCGACCTGGATTTTCGCAATGCACTCAGCGAGGCGCAGGCATCCACGGCGCTGACCACCACGCATGCCGGACACATGCGCATGCAGGGTGGTGGCAGTGTGCAGGCCATGTACCGCGTGCCGGGGCAGCCATCGCTCGACGGCAATACCGTTGACACGCAGATCGAGCAGACAAAGTTTGCCGAGAATGCCGTGCGCTACCGTACCAGTCTGCGTTTTCTGAGCGGCAAGATCAGCGGACTGATGACTGCCATCAAGGGGGAATAAGCGATGGGACTGTTCAGGATATTTGATGTCGCCGGTTCCGGCATGAGTGCACAGACCGTGCGTCTCAATACAGTGGCCAGCAACATGGCCAATGCCGAGGTGGTCAGTGGCAGCGAGCAAGGTGCATACCATGCACGCCAGCCGGTGTTCGCAGCGATCATGAATGCCATGAATGGCGACAATACCTCCGTACCGGTGCAGGTGACCGGCGTGGTGGAGAGCCAGGCGCCGATCAACCGCGAGTACAGCCCGCAGCATCCACAGGCCGACGCCGATGGCTACGTGTACCTGTCCAACGTCAATATGATCGAGGAAATGGCCAACATGATTTCCGCATCGCGTTCCTACCAGAGCAATGTCGAGGTGGCCAAGACCTCCAAGCAATTGCTGCTGGAAACCCTGCGACTCGGTCAGTAGCCGGCGCACGAATGAATAACGAGGCAAGCATATGATAAGCATTCAGGATACTGCTATTTACGAGGAACTGGGCCTGTCCCGCACGGCGCAGAGCGGTGCGAGGAAGACCGAACTGGGTCAGGATGACTTCCTCAAGCTCATGACCACGCAGCTCAAAAACCAGGACCCGATGAAGCCGATGGAAAACGGCGAGTTCATGGGACAACTGGCGCAATTCGGTACCGTGAGCGGCATCGAGGAAGTGCGGACGGAACTGCAGAACCTGTCCGGCTCGCTGGTTTCGAACCAGTCGCTGCAGGCGGCTGCAATGCTGGGACGGCAGGTGCTGATACCCGGCAGTCACGGTGTGATTGAAACGGGTGGTGCCATCGACGGTGCCGTGGATCTGCCCAATGCGGTCACCAACCTGAATATCGGTATCTACGATTTATCCGGACAGCTGATAAGGAATGTCAGTCTGGGTAATCAGTCACCAGGGATGGTGGCTTTTAACTGGGACGGCCTTGCCACGGATGGCTCGGCCGCCCCTCCTGGTCGTTACGCGATCCGTGCAGAGGCGATCAGCGGCGGCAGGAACGAAGCGTACGACGTCATGCTTTCTGACACAGTGCAGAGCGTTTCACTGCCTGCAGCAGGCAGGCCCCTGGCGCTCGAGTTGACCCGCCTCGGTAATGTGAGTTTTTCGGATATCAGGCAGATAAGCTAGCAGGAACAGGAGAAATACCATGTCATTTCGAATTGCATTAAGTGGACTGAACGCAGCGCAGGCATCGCTGGATGTCACGGCGAATAATATCGCCAATGCCAATACCACGGGTTTCAAGCAATCGCGCACCGAGTTTACCGACGTCTATGCCACGGCGTTTGGCAGCATCGGATCGCTGGATACCGGTGCCGGTGTACGCCTGGCATCGGTATCGGCCCTGTTTACCCAGGGCAATATCGACTTCACCGGGAATGCGCTCGACCTCGCGGTCAACGGCGAGGGCTTTTTCGTGCTGGACGACCAGGGCTCGAATATCTACAGTCGTGCCGGTGCGTTCCAGGTAGATCGCGACGGCTATGTCGTCAATGTCAGCGGCCAGCGCTTGCAGGCCTACCCCGCGCTCAATACGTCGGGATCATCATTCAGCACGGCGGCATTGTCCGATCTGCAGCTGATTGCATCGAACACCCCGCCCAGTCCGACAACGACGGCGGACATCTCGCTGAACCTGGAAGCCAGCTCGCTACAGCTTGGCGCTGGCGCCATCGATCCCACCGATGCGACGACTTACAACTATTCAACCTCGATGACTACCTATGACAGCCTCGGGCAGCCGCATACCACTTCGATGTTCTTCAGAAAGATCGACACGACGACACGGAGCTGGGACACGCGCGTGGTCACCGATGGTGATGTGGCGCAAAGTCCCACAGTGCAGAACCTGACCTTTGACAGTCTGGGCCAGTTGTCCTCGGCGCAGCCGCTCAATTTCGGCACCTATGATCCGGGCAATGGCGCGGCCGTCATGAATGTCGACTTCGATTTTACCGGAACCACCCAGTACGGCAGTTCATTCGCCGTTAACTCGCTGTTCCAGGATGGCTTCACGACCGGACGACTGAGTGGTCTCGACATCGACGACAGTGGTGTCGTGCTGGCGCGCTTCAGCAATGGACAGTCGTCTGCGCTGGGCAAGGTCGCACTGGCCAACTTTCCCAACCCGCAGGGATTGTCCCCGCTGGGTGACAGCACCTGGGGAGCCAGTTACAAGGCCGGTGACCGCCGGCTGGGTGAACCGGGTGCCGGCAACTTCGGTTTCCTGCAATCGGGCGCACTGGAGAGTTCCAACGTCGAGATCACCGAGGAGCTGGTGAGCCTGATAACCGCACAGCGCAGCTTCCAGGCCAACGCGCAGGTCATCTCGGCTGCTGACACGTTGACACAGACCGTGATCAACATCGGCCGCTAGCCAATACTCGAATAGGGGAAGGGACTGATCATGGACAAATTGCTTTATGTCGCGATGAGTGGCGCCAGGGAAACCATGCAGGCACAGGCTGTGAATGCACAGAACCTGGCCAATGCCAGCACCACCGGTTTCCGTGCCGACCTGGAATCGTTCCGCAGTCTGCCCGTGTACGGTCCCGGTCATGCCAGCCGCGTCTATGGCGTGGCGAACGGGATGGGCGTGGATTTCACGCCAGGCTCGGCGGTCAGCACCGGCCGCGATATGGACGTCGCGGTCAACGGCAACGGCTGGCTCGCAGTACAGGGACCGGATGGCAATGAAGCCTATACCCGGGCTGGAGATCTACGGGTGGACAGCCTCGGGTTGCTCAGGACGGGCGCCGGCCATGTCGTGATGGGGAACGGAAGCCCCATCGCGGTACCACCCTTCGAATCGGTCGAGATTGCCGGGGACGGCACCATCTCGATCCGGCCGGTCGGTGCGGCCGCCAACACGGTGTCCGTAGTGGACCGCATCAAGCTGGTCAACCCGTCATTCGACGACATGGAAAAGGGGCCGGACGGCCTGATGCACATGAAGAACCGCGAACCGGCAGTCGCCGACGGTGCCGTGACCGTCCAGGCAGGTGCGCTGGAATCAAGTAACGTCAACACCATCGAGGCGATGGTCAGCATGATTCAGCTGGCACGCCAGTACGAGACGCAGGTCAAGGTCATGGCCAATGCCGAGGAAAATGACCGCGCGGCATCGCAACTGCTGCGCCTGGAATAACGGGATACCGGTAGCCGGATGAAACGCCGGGTGCCAGCACAAGGAGAGCGAGATGGATCAGGCATTGTGGATTGCAAAAACAGGACTCGAGGCACAGCAGACCCGTATGGCGGTGACGGCCAACAATCTGGCCAACGTCAATACCACCGGCTTCAAGCGCAGTCGAGCGGTGTTCGAGGACCTGCTTTATCAGAACAATGGTCAGGCCGGCGCGCAGTCGTCCGAGGATACCGTACTCAACTCGGGCCTGATGACCGGTACCGGCGTGCGCGTGGTGGCGACCGAAAAACTGTTCAACCAGGGCAGCCTGGTGCAGACCGGTAACAATCTGGACATGGCTATCGAGGGTCGCGGTTTCTTCCAGATCCTGATGCCGGACGGTACCCTGGGCTATACCCGCGACGGTACCTTCCAGGTCAACGCCAGCGGCGAGATCGTCACCGCCAAGGGTTATGCGCTGCAGCCGGGTATTACCATTCCGGAGGATGCGCAAAGCATCACCATCAGCACCGATGGCATTGTCTCGGTAAGCCAGCCCGGCAATTCGGTCCCCACCCAGGTCGGCACGATCCAGATATCGGATTTCATCAACCCCGCAGGCCTGCAGCCGATTGGCCAGAACCTGTTCCTGGAGACCGGCTCCAGCGGTGCGCCGCAGACCGGTGCGCCCGGGCAATCCGGCATCGGCGCGCTGGCGCAGGGTGTGCTGGAGACATCCAATGTCAACACCGTCGAGGAACTGGTGAACATGATCGAGACCCAGCGCGCCTATGAAATGAATTCCAAGGCCATCTCGACAGCGGAACAGATGCTGGAATACGCCAATAACACGCTCTAGGCGAAACACGGTGAGCGTCGGAGGATATAAACATGCCGCGTAATACGGGGATCGATGTGCTGAAGCTCGTTGCCTGTTGCACTATCGTCTGGCTGACGGGCTGCACGACCGGATCGGTATTGACCCGCCCGGGCGAGCCGGGATTCGCGCCGGCGCAGCCGGTCTTACAGCAGCCAGCCATGCAGCACAACGGCTCGATCTACATGTCGAGTGTGCCACGGCCGCTGTTCGAGGACATCAAGGCACGCCAGGTCGGTGACCTGCTGACTGTGATACTCGATGAACAGACCGATGCCAGCAAGTCGGCCAGTACCGGTATCACCAAGGATTCCACTACGGATGTCAGTGCGCCGACCATCCTCGGGCAGGACGTGACCCTGGGTGGCAACCCGCTCAGCACGGGACTGAATTCGGCCAGCGATTTCTCTGGCGAGGCGGACAGCTCCCAGAGCAACAAACTGCAGGGCAGCATCACCGTCACCGTCGCCGAGGTACTGCCGAACGGCAATCTCCGCATACAGGGCGAGAAATGGATCGCCATCAACCAGGGTGATGAATACGTGCGTCTGCGCGGCATTGTGCGGCCGGTCGATATTGCACCGACCAACACGGTGTTCTCGACCCAGGTTGCCGATGCGCAGATCACCTATCGCGGCAAGGGCGCCACGGCCGACTCCAATGCCATGGGCTGGCTGGCGCGGTTTTTCATTTCGCCACTCTGGCCTTTCTGACGGACTACCGGGACAAACACGATGAAAACAATCCACGTAACCAGGGCCTGTATTGCCATGCTGCTGATGCTGCTGTCTGCCGGCATCTCGGCAGAACGAATCAAGGACCTGGCATCGGTCGCCGGCGTGCGTGCCAATCAGCTGATCGGCTACGGCCTGGTGGTTGGCCTGGACGGTACCGGTGATTCGTCCAGTCAGCCGTTCACGGTGCAGAGCCTGACCAGTATGCTGGCGCAGCTCGGCGTGGTGATCCCGCCGAACGTCAAGCCGCAGCTGAAAAATGCCGCAGCGGTGATTGTCAGTACTGAACTGCCGGCCTTTGCCAAGCCGGGCCAGACCATCGACGTGACCGTGTCTTCGCTCGGTAATTCCAAGAGCCTGCGTGGCGGCACGCTGCTCATGTCGCCGCTGAAAGGCGCGGACGGGCAGGTTTATGCAATCGCGCAGGGTAACCTGGTGGTTGGCGGTTTCGGTGCGGGTGGTGCGGATGGTTCGAGCGTGACAGTGAACGTGCCGAGCGTAGGCCGGGTGCCGAACGGCGCGACGGTGGAACGCAGCGTGCCCAGCCCGTTCGACTCGAGCGACTCCATTACGCTGAACCTGAACACTGCGGATTTCACCACCGCCAGCCGCGTAGTGGAAAGCATCAACAGTACCATGGGCAAGGATACGGCGATGGCGCTGGATGGCGGTTCCGTGCGCGTGCGTGCACCGCTGGATTCCGATAAAAAGGTGATGTTCGTGTCGATGCTGGAGAACCTGCCGGTCGAGCCGGGCGAGGCGGCAGCGCGCGTCATCATCAATTCCCGGACCGGCACCGTCGTAATCGGCAGTCACGTGCGGGTGATGCCGGCCGCCGTATCGCACGGCAGCCTGACCGTCACCATCAGCGAGCAGCCCGAGGTCAGTCAGCCGGCACCGTTGTCCGGCGGCACCACTACCGTGGTGCCGCGCACGGATATCGCTGTCTCCGAGGAGGGCAGCCGCATGTTCCTGTTCGAACCCGGCATCACGCTGAACGAGATTGTCCGCGCGGTCAACCAGGTGGGCGCTGCGCCCGGTGACCTGGTGGCGATCCTCGAGGCGCTCAAAGTAGCCGGTGCGCTGCGTGCCGAACTGCTGGTGATCTGATCGTCACCCGGCCGGACATGCCATGATCAACGATCCTGCTAGCGCCTCCGTCTATACCGATTTCAATGGCCTGGCGAAGCTGCGTGCTGCGGCTGGCCAGCAGTCACCCGGGGCGCTGCGCGAGACCGCGCGCCAG
>DATKZN010000032.1:0-8533 GCA_035527955.1 Gammaproteobacteria bacterium | reverse complement strand
CGGGACCGAACAGGCACAACAGCAACAGACCGGTTCACCAGCCACAGCGGCGCCATTGAATACCGCCGACGCCGAGCAGCAACAGGCCGATGAGCGCTGGCTGCGGCGCATCCCGGACGATCCCGGCGGATTGTTGCGCAGAAAGTTTCTCTACCAGTACAGCCAGCGCGGCACACAACAGGACCCGGCGCAGCAGGACTGGTAAATGTTCGATACAGGAGTCAACAGCATGAACGCTACAGCGCAGACATGGCATTCATATCAGCATGGACCGGTTCGCCGGGTGCGAGACCTTTTCGCGGTATTTAGCCTGCTATTGATAATGCCCGGTCTGCTCTATGCGGCAGTCACGGCCACCCTGGACCGTGACGCCATCTACGCAGGTGACACCGTCACCTTGCGTATCACCACGACCGGGGATGATGAGGGCAAACAACCCGACCTGACGCCGCTGCAGAAAGACTTCGAGGTGCTGGGTACCAGCAGCAGCAGCCAGATCCGGATTATCAACGGCCAGCGTTCTGACAAACACGAATGGCTGGTCGAACTGGCGCCGCTTGCCAGTGGCACCCGCACGATACCGGCGCTGAGTGTCGGCAACAGCAAAACATCCGCACTGACACTGGAGGTCAGTGAGCAGCCGGCAGCCGCGACAGCACAGGCAGGTCAGCCGGTCTTCATTCGTTCCGAGATCAGTCCGTCCCAGGGTGATACCTATGTGCAACAGCAGATTCTCTACACCACGCGTCTTTACTACCGTGTCCCGCTGATCGAGGGCAGTTTTACCAATCCGAAACCGGAAAACGCCGTGGTCGAACAATTGAGCGAAGACAGGCAATACAACACAACGATCGATGGACAGAGTTACCAGGTCGTGGAACGCCGTTACGCGATCTTTCCGGAACGCAGCGGCCAGCTGACCATTGCACCGACCGTGTTCAGCGGGCGGGCGGTATCAGAGACGGGCCAGCGTTCGCCTTTTGGCCGTATGGATAGCATGATCGAGCAGATGCTGGGCCGGGGCGGCTTCAATGACCGCTTTTTCGCGGGCACGCCATTTGGCGACCCCGGCAAGCGGGTACGCCTGGCGAGCAATACGCTCACGCTTGACATCAAGCCGCATCCCGACGGTTATGATGGCACCCACTGGCTGCCCACGCAGAATCTGGTGCTGCAGGACAGCTGGGCCAGTGCCCCGCCGGTGTTTCACGCGGGCGAACCCGTCACCCGGACCCTGACGCTCGAGGCCAAGGGCCTGGAGGCCTCCCAGCTGCCGAACATCCAGATGGAAGGATCCGACACGCTGCGGGTCTACGCCGAACAGCCCGAATTGACCAACCGCACCGATGGCGACTGGGTCTACGGGCGCAGCGAACAGCGCTTTACCTATATTCCCTCGCAGCCGGGCGAGCTCCATTTCCCCGCCGTCCAGATCAGCTGGTGGGACAGCGTCAATCACCGGCAGCAAAGCAGCGAACTGCCCGCCTGGGATGTCATGGTCGAACCCGGCATCGGCAGCACCGCTTCGGCAACTGCTTCTGGCGACCCGGCCACAGCGCCAGCCAGTGCGGCCGCACAGCCAAACAACAACAGGACGACCGGGACACCAGCTCCCGCCCCCAGCACCAGCACTGACACCGGCGCAGACCATCGCCGGTACTGGCAAGTGGGTGGCGCACTGGGGGTTGCGCTGTTACTGGTAGCGACTTTCCTGCGTATGCGCAAGGCGTGGAAACCGGAACCGGCCGACCTACAAGCCACGCAGCACAGTGTCACCGATGTTACGCCGCAACCGGCACGCACGAATGACAACAAGGCCCTGACCGACAGCCGTCAGTCCCTGCGCGATGCCTGCGCCCGGTCCGACCCGCAAGCTGCAGCAGGTGCCCTGCTGGACTGGGCCGCCGCCACCTGGCCGGATCAGCCACCACGCAGCCTGGGCGCACTGGCTGCACGCGTTGGGCAGGGAGGTGAACACATCCGTGACCTGGAGGCCGTTCTGTATGGTGCCGGCGCGCGAGGCTGGGATAGTCAACCGTTATGGAAAGCCTTTATGGATGGCCTGCCGGGCCCCGTAGCTCGAACAGCTACCGGACATCAAACAGAGGGCGTGCCCCCGCTCTATCCGGACTGGCACAAGCAAGCCGGTTGACAGGACAGCGTAAAATAGGTCGGGTCCGTAAACGGGACAGTACCCTTATTATGAGGCGTGAATCATGAACGACGGGTGCGATGATGAATGGCCACGGAATCCACGGAAGGACACGGAAATATTCAAACAGGCTGCCTTTGTGTGCAGGAGCGCATCGCATGCGCAATGAGGAGTACCTGCGCCTCAAGATACTGACTTGCATGCTGCTACCCCTGTAAAACACCGAAATTCACGCACACGACTTCACGAAGACCCTGTCTTTGGTTTCATCGCATAGACGAAAGCATGCAAGGTGTTTGTTGACGGCCCCGGCCTACTGGTCGACACATTGCTCTGTGCCGGCTTCCAGCTCCAGAAAATGCGCATCGATATGCAATCAACCGGGCAAAGGCATCCTCGCCGATCATGCCGCGCTGCCGCGTCTCCAGCGCCTGCTTTTCTCGAACAGCAGCATGCGGCGATGCAGTTGTACCAGATCCTCACTGCAGCGTATGGAGGCATCGTAATCAGTGCTGTCAAGCAATGTCCTCAGCTCGCCAGTTCGTGCCCGCTAGTCTGATTCGAGCCTGTCAAGCATCCGGCTTGATATGGCTGCCGCTGTGCATATTATCGACAAGCGCCAGCAACCCGGAAGTGCCGAATATGACGAGACTGCAGGCGAGCGGCAGCAGGGCAGGCAGATTAACACCCGGAAGCATGAACGCAGCCGGTATGGCAGGTGAATGTACCAGGCAAGGCGCCAGATGTAATATCGAATGTATACCACGCCCATTCACCAGCATTTTCCCTGCCCGCATAGCCTGCTGGCACTGACATCTGAATACGCGTCCTGATCATTCGGCTGCACCGATATATACAGGCACTTCGGGTTTGGTGCGTTACTGCAAGTCGTCGTCTATGACTTGACGATCAGCACATCACAATGCGCCTTGTGGAGAACGCTGCTGCTGACCGAACCCAGCAGACGTTCAATACCACGATGGCCATGCGATCCCATTACAATCAAATCCACCTCTTTTTCACGCGCCCAGGAAACGATCGACCATTTGGGGTTACCAAACTGCACTTCCTGTTCTGCATCCTTTCCCAGCCCGGTACGTTCTACATACTTGCGCAGGCGTTCACGGGCCTTTTCTTCCAGTAATTCATCATGCAACGGGTCCACAAGAATCGGGTCATCATATTCATAATAAAATATCATTTGTTCCAGGACATGCAGAACATGGAGTTGTGCCCCGTATTGTCCGGCTAATTCGCTGGCTCGTTGTGCCGCAGGCTCGGAGTACAGCGAAAAGTCTGTCGCAAGCAGCAGCCTCCGGTAGGGTTGCACCGGTGTTGGCGCCTGTATCTGCTGCGGCTTCTCCTCCAGCCAGTCCCATGCGGCTTCTTCCTCATCCTTGCCGAAGTAGCGCATTTCGGTGTGAGTAAACAGATTCGCCAGGGCAATTGCCGAATGCTCCAGGGCCCTGTCGCCAACGATGGCAATGCGTCTGAAATCCCGATCATGTTGCAAACCAAAATGCAGATCATCCCATGCCGCTTGCGCCTCCCAGCCCTGAAAATTCTCCAGCTCGATATACAGCGACAGATAACCGGATTTCCGTATCAGGTCTTCCAGCCTGGGTAAAAACTGCTGGTAATCAGCATCGGTCAGTTTGCCGCTGGCCTTGAAAGCGAGAATACTTTTATCGTTAACGGGCAGTATTTCAAACATCGTGTTTCCTCCATGCGTTTACGGGTTATCATATACGCAAACAACAGGCCACAATATACCTTGCCGGACCGTCAAGCGACCTGCATACCGCTGCGAATGTCTGAATTGTCCAGACTTGTCATTCTGTCTCGCCGCCATGCTGGGCCTGACCCTGCACCGGCAGTGTCTCTGAATTACATCGTTACCACGGTTACCTCAAACTGGTTACATTCGCCACGGAGAATGACATGAGCAAAACGACACACATTGACCCCATAGACGCCCTGGGCGCCGCCTATGAGAAAATGTTCGAGCGCGCCGCTGAAAATCTGCATTCGGCAGAGGTAAAAACCGCTCCGCTGCTGCACAAACTGATCGACGAAGCCAGGGACGAGGCAATAGCACTTGGCGAACTGTCTGAAAACGATGCCGCTAAACTTGCCGGCTGGCTCAAGCGCGACCTTGATGATGCAATCAGCTATCTTGCCGAAACCGGACATGAGCTCAAGGACTGGCTTGGCTTCGAAACAACACTGCTTGAAAACGCCACGCTCGACCTGCTGCTGAGAGCTGCTGACAAGACTACGGTCGAATTATCAATAATGAAGGAAAATTTCCGGCGGGCATCGACCTACACAACCGGTGAAATCACCGGCGTCGGAACCCTGGTCTGCGAACAATGCGCGGAAAAGCTGCATTTTCACAAGACAGGCAGGATACCGCCCTGCCCGCGCTGCCACAGCACAACGTTTCACCGGTAAATACTGTTTTTCAAACACCGCACGGGAATACCAGATACAGGCACTGCCCAGCTTGAGCCGGAAAAAGAAATCCATACTCAAACGACTGCAGCGCGCCTGGCTCCAGCATGTCCTGTTCCGTTCTCGCATCCCGTATCCGTTATGGCATGAGACTATCGCGTCTGCACCGGTTCTCTCCTGCCTCGACCACCGCGAACAGCATCGCCTGCGCAAACTCGCCAGCCTGTTCCTGCATGAAAAATCCATCACCGCTGCAGGAGGCCTGACTCTCGACGCACCCATGCGCGTCTATATCGCGGCACAGGCCTGTTTGCTGATCCTGAATATGGATCTCGATGACTTCAACGGCTGGAGCGAGGTTATTGTCTACCCGGACACCTTCGTGGTAAGCCGGGAAGAATACGATAACAGTGGCGTCGTCCACGAAACCCGCCGCGCCCTCGCCGGCGAGTCCTGGCATCGCGGACCGGTTATCCTGTCATGGGCCGACGCAAGAGCTGGAACCAGTCCGCACGGGCCAGCGTCCAATGTTATCCTGCACGAATTCGCCCACAAACTCGACATGCTCAACGGTGCGGCCAACGGCATGCCGCCCCTGCACTACGGCATGGTGCGTGAAGAATGGACGACAGCCCTGTCACAGGCCTATGAACGCCTGTATCACCAGGTCGAAAGACATCACCATACGGCCATCGACCCCTACGCTGCCGAAAATCCCGCTGAATTCTTTGCGGTACTCACAGAGGTCTTTTTCCTGCAACCCGCGCGTCTGGAACATTTATACCCCGATGTTTACCGGCAGCTGCAACTGTACTACCGGCAGGACCCCCTGGGCAGACAGCCCTGCCCTTGACACAACAGCAACAATTCCCGGTGCAGGCAAAACCGGAACCATAATAACGGCACTTCATAAGGATAACTCCTGTTGTGCGCGAGCCTGTCGTTATCGGCCCGGCATCCTCAGCGCAATACCCGTCTGGCGAGCCACAGCCCCGGCAACATCGGCAGCCACAGGATAAATCCGCGACGCAATATAGTCACCGTCAGCGCCGCCTCGACAGACACACCCAGAATACCGGGCACCGGCATCACAGCACTCGCATTGCACACCACGGGATATTGCCTGCCGGCGCGAATTCCGCCGTGCCGCGGCCCTGGCTGTTTTTACCGGAGAGTTCACGCTAGTATCACAATCAGGGGCGCCGGGTTGGCCAGGGCACCCGCCTTATAATTGCCGATGTCCCCTGCGCAGTGAACAAGGTACAGTGACAACAGATATATTTTCTTTCGCCGGACCGGGTACAACAGGACGCATAGTACTGGTACTCGCTATCGCCGCCATTGCCCATCTGACGGTCCGTACGGTTCGTTTCATTGGGCAAAAGCTGCTCTCGAATGATGCGGTCATGCACCGGGCCAAGCTTCGCACCCTGGCAGGACTGATAACCAGCACACTCGTATTCACCCTGTATTTCGGTGCAATCGGGCTGGTACTGCAAGAGTTCGGCGTATCACTGACATCGTATCTTGCCAGCGCCTCCATTCTGGGCCTGGCCATCGGTTTCGGCTCGCAAGGACTGGTGCAGGATGTTGTAACCGGATTGACAGTGATCTTTTCCGATTTATTCCAGGTCAGCGACCTGGTGGAGATCTCAGGCCAGACCGGGCTTGTCCTGAGTATCGGGATGCGATTTACCGTATTGCTCAATCCGCTCGGCGCCCAGGTTTTCATTCCCAACCGGACGCTGTCCAATGTCATTGTTTACCCGCGCGGGTACGTTCGCTGTTTTGCCGATATCACCCTTTCATCGCAGCAGGAAACTGCGCAGCAGATGCTGGCGAAAATAGAGGCAATCACCCGGGGATTCGTCCAGCAATTTCAGGGGATAATCCGCAGCAAACCTGAAATCGGCACACCTGGCTCATTGCCGGGCGCCCGTTTGTACGTGTAAAGTTCCGGGTCTGGTCCGGACGCAGCGCCCCGATCGAGACTGCCTACAAACAGGAAATCATGCAAACACTCAAAAGGCTTGACCCGGATTATGCCGAGTGGATGGCAGCCATCAACAACGAGGTCAGTGAAGCACCTGCCGTGATTCGGCCTTTTCGCCAGGCCCGCGCCGACTTGCGCATCCTGGACAAGCGCAAGGCAAACAAATTATCACCGTGAACATCGACCCACGGCGGAACAGCCGGCACGGGGCGTGGTAAATTGTCAGGGTCGACAATCCCGACATACCTTGCACCGGCAGTGGAATTCACCGGTGTCGGCATGAGAGGGAGTCCGGATTTTCACTATTCACCATGAGGCCTCAATGAACTGGAAATTGTTCTCGATTCTCCTGCTGGTTGCACTGGCAAGCATTTTTATCGTTCAAAACGCCGAGGTTGTCGAACTGCGCTTTCTATTCTGGAAAGTGGTCATGTCAAGGGCATTGATGTTCGTGTTTATCATGCTGACAGGAATTGCAGTCGGCTGGCTGCTGCACAGTCACATGTGGCACAAGCAGAGGCGCAAGGAGCAAAACCTGCCCGAATCCTATGACTGATCGACACCTGCAACTCCCTGAAGCACACATCGATTTATCAGGCAGTGCGCTGTCACGTTATATTCACGGACAACATTCAGGACGCGAGGGAATACCGCGATGAAGAAAAAACACGGCGTCACGAGGCAGGTACATATCCCTGCACCGCCACACCCGCAGCAACGACGCCAGCCACTGCCGGGATGCCAGCCCAAACCCGCAGCAGAGGATCCCGGAGCGCAGGATCGTGTGCAGGCAATCCTCGAAAATCCCAGCTATCTCCAGGCTGATCAGGATGTCGGTTTTCTCAACCTCGACGAAACCCGTGGCGTGCGTCTGCAAATCGACTATCAGAAACCGGAATTTCTCCTCCAGCAGCACAACATCCGGCACACCATTGTCGCATTTGGCAGTACGCGTATCCTTGACCCCCTGGCCGCGCAGCTCAAAGTCGAGGACCTGCAAGCGCAACTTGTCTCCGATCCTGACAACATCGAGTTACAACGACACCTGTCCATCGCCGAACGGGTGCTGGCTAAAAGCTTTTATTACGAGATTGCCCAGGAGTTCGGCCAGCTGGTCAGCGAGGCCAGCCAGCAATGCGGCGATGGCCAACTGGTGATCATGACCGGTGGTGGACCCGGCATAATGGAAGCGGCCAATCGCGGCGCCTATAATGCAGGCAGAAAGTCCATAGGCCTGAATATCAACCTGCCGCACGAGCAGTACCCCAACTCCTATATCACACCGGATCTGTGTTTCCGCTTTCACTACTTCGCCTTGCGCAAACTGCATTTCCTGTTACGCACCAGGGCGCTGGTGGCATTTCCCGGCGGTTATGGTACGTTTGATGAGTTGTTCGAGACCCTGACCCTGGTGCAGACACGCAAGATCAAGCCGGTACCCATCGTGCTCGTCGGTGAAGCTTATTGGCGGCAGGCCTTCAACGTGGACTTTCTGGTCGATGAAGGCGTAATCGATGAAGAGGATCGTGAGTTGTTCTGGTACGCCGAATCGGCACAGGAAATCTGGGACGGCATACTGCAATGGCACGAAATGAACGGAACGCCGTTGTTAATGCCCTGCGCCTGAGCGGCATCAGGATATTTTACTGAAGGTATCACAGATGTCCGACCTTAATGATCCAAGAGTGCTGTTTGCTGCCGAACGCACCTTACTGGCATGGAACCGAACCAGCATTTCACTCATGGCGTTCGGTTTTGTTATTGAACGTTTTGGTCTGTTTCTTGAGATCGCGGGTAAAGACGAGATAAAAGTATTTCAACGACATATTTCTTTCATCGTAGGAATTTCCTTCATCCTGCTTGCCTCGTTCCTGGCATTTGTTTCGATAAACCAGTACCGGCATGTGCTGAAGACATTAAGACCCGTCGAAATA
>DATKZN010000031.1:0-2369 GCA_035527955.1 Gammaproteobacteria bacterium | reverse complement strand
GTCACCCGCCGCGTCTTCAAAGGCCTCGCGCCTGTGCAGTACATTATTGCAGATAATGCCCTGCCCGGCCTGCAGCCGGTGCCGGAAAATCCAGGACAGATCGCTGTCCAGCAATTCACGCAGGAATTTGATGGCATTGCGCACGTCCCGGTCGTCCTTCCATTCGATACTGCGGGTGCGTGCCGTATAACGCATATGGAGGGCGTTGCTGCCCTTTTCAACCGTAAAGACCGGACCGGATTGCGCACCGCGGATCTGTCGGCCGTCCTCTATATTGGCCGGGATGGTCATGGCGTCCGGCTGCATGAGCGCGCGGATGTAATCCGGATTCTCGTCACGCAGCAGCAGGTAGGCGAGTTCGTGATCGAACAGCAAGCTCTCGCCGCCGCTGGCCGCGGCGGACACGCAGTACATCAGGATGGCCTGCACCTGTTCGTCGAGCGTGTTGTAGTAACCGTCGGTATGCCAGTTCAGCGGCCGGTTGGTGTAAGGGATGTAATGCGTCCCCGCCGATTCCGGCACTGCCCGCAACGCGGTGATGCTGTCCTCGTCGGCGCGCAGGTTCATGTCCAGCCGTTCCAGCCCGAACTGTCTGCCCAGTGCGCGCACCGCCTCCTTGTCCGCGCTTCCGCCATCCCGGGCGGCGTAGATCGCCATATTGGCCTTGCGGCAGCGCGCCAGGATCGCCGCATGCTCGGCCGCTGACAGGTGCGCCGGATCGCCGACCTCGACCAGCAGGTCGGCGGTGGCCACGGGGTAGCCATCCAGCTTCCACGCCCGCCAGACCCGGTAGTCGGCATCGCCGGCAAGGTCGAAGGGTCGAAAGCTGTCTGGGCTGTGTATCATGGGACTGCGCGGCGGGCCGGCTTTTCAGGAGCCTGTATCTTACGGCGACCCGTATTTTTTATACACCGGGGTCGGGCCAAGCCCGGGCTGGCGGAGGCCAATTGCTAATGAGAGTGATTCTCACCTAATTGACTGAAATCACACGGGCAATCCCGGTTTTCCGGTTGAGAAAGAATGATTAAGTGCGCGTTAATATAAGAAAAAGTTCTGTATGCATTAGTAAATCCGGGCAACTCTGATAACTACCGGAAATTAAATCAATATTCTGCCAATACCCCGTTCGGGATACGGGCCAATATACGCGCCACCCCAAGGGTAGGATATGTATACTCACAGAGCCTTTCTACAATGCGCTCAACTGAGAGTTACGCTGTTGTAATTCCGATTAACTCGCTGATTTCCAGTTGCCCGGCAGGGCGACAGCGCGCGCTGTCATCAGTAGCAAACCAATTGGTGTAGAAAACAATCCAGGAGATTATTGCCATGGCCAAGAACACCTACCCGACTCCCATGCTGGACGAACTCGAGCACGGCCCCTGGCCGAGCTTCATCACCGGCATCAAGCGGCTCCGCGACGAACACCCGGACGAGCGCATCAATTCCATCACCAATGGTTTGCTAGGCCAGCTCGAACACTCCTACGAAACCCGCAAGGGCTACTGGAAAGGCGGCACCGTCAGTGTCTACGGCTACGGCGGCGGCATCATTCCGCGCTTCTCCGAGGTCGCCAAGGCCTTCCCGGAATCGAAGGAATTCCACACCCTGCGCGTGCAGCCGCCACCCGGCAACTACTACACCACCGACATGCTGCGCCAGCTTGGCGACAGCTGGGAAAAATGGGGGTCCGGCCTGGTGACCTTCCACGGCCAGACCGGCAACATCATGTTCATCGGTGCCACTACCGAAAACACCCAGCACTTCTTCGACGAGATCAACGAGTACGGCTGGGACCTCGGTGGTGCCGGCCCGTGCGTGCGCACCGCCATGTCCTGTGTCGGCGCCGCCCGCTGCGAAATGTCCTGTGCCCACGAGCACGGCATCCAGCGCTGGATGGTGAACAACTTCACCGACGATGTGCACCGCCCGGCCCTGCCCTACAAGTTCAAGTTCAAGGTCTCCGGTTGCCCGAATGACTGCCAGAACGCCATTGAGCGCGCCGACTTCGCCATCATCGGCACCTGGCGCGACGAGATGAAGGTCGACCAGGAAGGCGTCAAGTACTACCTCGGCAAGAAAGGCCGCCAGTACCTGATGGACAACGTCATCTCCCGCTGCCCGACCCAGGCCATCACGCTGAATGACGACGATACCATCACCATCAACAACCACGAATGTGTACGCTGCATGCACTGCCTGAACGTCATGCCGAAGGCGCTGCACCCGGGTGACGACAAGGGTGTCACCATCCTGATCGGCGGCAAGCGCACGCTGAAGATCGGCGACCTGATGGGCACCGTGGTTGTCCCGTTCAAGAAACTGGAAACCGAGGAAGACTACGAAAGCCTGCAGGAAATGGCCGAGGA
>DATKZN010000030.1:0-9949 GCA_035527955.1 Gammaproteobacteria bacterium | reverse complement strand
CTCCTGGTGGAATCACTCAGTGTCTTTTTGGTCTTGAGGAACCCCGCCCTCGAGGGCGTCGTGCGGTTGCCCCTGCATGCCATGAATGACTTTGCGTCGCGGCCTGCCGGCGAGGAGCCCTGGTTCCCCTGCCAGCCGGGGGACTTCCTGCTCCTCGAAAACGGCAGTCTCGGCAGGGTGTTGCGCCAGACCATCGAACTGGTCGAGATCGGTATTCAGGACGCCGTACTCCAGGTCCGCACCCGCGACCTGCTCGGGCAGAATGTCCGCAACCTGTCGCGCGAGGGATTCGGCATTGCCGGTACCTTCGGCATCGACTACCAGCACCAGGCCATCTGCCTGGACACGGTGCCCGGCCGCTTCCGCGAGGCAATACTCGAGCGCTTCCGGCAGGCGGGATTCGGCGACGACATCCGTGACATCCTGGTCGAATTCAAGACGGCCGGCGCCAGTTCGCTGGACTACCAGATCTACCTGGTGCTGAAGGGCAGCGCAGCGAAGGCGTATTTCAAGGCCCAGCGCCTGGTGCAACAGGCCTGCGTGGACACCTGCAACCGCGAGGGCTGGGTAATCCCGTTCACCCAGATCACCGTCCACACGGCAATCGATACACCAGAGTCCGGACCGGATCACGCTACAAGCACTCTTGCACAGCCTGCCGCCGGTCAGGGCTAGGCAAATGACACCCTGATTGTTGCCGAACGGGTATTAATGAATTTTACATGAATGGCTCTTCCCCTGAATGAGTGGGTAACACATCAATTCAGACACGGCACATTCCTTCTGATGGCAAGGTTGCTGGCAGAACGAATGCGGTCCTGCTCAATCAGACCTGTAGGGTCGAATTCATTCGACCAGCGGTGTTTTATCCGAGCAGACGTGCTGCGGTGATATCCGTAAACAAAGGATGACGACCGCGGGTAACCGTGGTGATGCAACAGACTTGATGGTGCAGGGAATGACGCCCCCTGCGCAATGCGTCGCAGGGCATGGCGACCTCCATGTCTCCAATGGCGATAGTCTGTTGGCCGAATGAATTCGGCCCTACAACGGTAATCTACCCTCTCGATTTGGGGAAGAGCCACATAAATAACAGTTGTCATTCCGGCACAGGCCGGACAAAAGCGCGTGGCGCGTTGAATGCACGCAGGGTGAGCGCAGCGAATCCTCCGGAAATAGCAACAGCATTATTGACTCGCTGCACTCGCCTGGCAGGAATGACGATGAGGTAATGTCACCTGTTTATGCAAGCATCAATTGCTTCATGGATTCTGCGCATTCTGTCGGGTAACCGCCGCCCGGTGAGAAATGCGGGCTACGTCGTCAGCCGCCGGTAGATATCCGACACCTTCAGCGGCAGCTTGCGCACCTCATCGATGACGGCATAGTTCACCGCGCCGTACATGTGCGGCAGGTAGTCGCGCGCCTCGCTGTCGATGGTGATACAGAAGGAGTGGATGCCCGTGCGCCTGGCCTCGATCAGCGCCTGGCGCGTGTCCTCGATGCCGTAGGCACCGCGGTAGGTATCGTAGTCGTCCGGCTTGCCGTCGGACAGCGTGATCAGCAGCTTGGTGCGCGCCTCGACCTCGTTGAGCAGGTGACACAGGTGACGGATGGTCACGCCCATGCGCGTGTAGTCCCTGGGGCGGATGCCGGCAATGCGCCCGCGCACCTCGTCGGTGTATGCCTCGTCGAAGCGCTTCACGCGGTATACCTCGCAGCGCTTGCGCGTCATGCCGGAGAAACCGTAGATGGCGTAGCGATCACCCAGCGTTTCCAGCGACTCGCACAGCAGCACCAGCGACTCGCGCTCGGCGTCGTTGATCCAACCCTTGGTGGAACCGCTCATGTCAACCATGAACATCACCGCGATGTCGCGCTCCAGCTTGTGCATCTTGGTAAACAGGCGCTCGGTCATTTCCATACCCATGGTGGAGTCGGCGTACGCCTCCACCAGTGCGTCGATGTCGACGTTGTCGCCGTAAGGCTGCTTCTTGAGCAGCTTGTCCTCGCCGCGCAGTGCCTCGAAAGTGCGGCGCAGGTGTGAGGTCAGGCCACGGTATTTCTGCAGCGTATCGCGCACGAAGCTGTCATCGGCCGGACTGACCTCCAGTTCGCGCAGCACCGCCCAGTTCTTGCGGTAGTTCTGGCGCTCGTAGTCCCACTCGTTGTAAAGGAACGCACCCTCCTCGTGGTAGGTCCCCTTCCACACATCCTCGACGTTCTGTGCGCCAATCGCCTCGGCCAGGTAGGCGCCGTCGCCGGCCGCGTACAGGTAGTCTTCCGGGATTTCGCCCAGATCCTGGAAGATCGAGGCCATGGTCCCCTTCACGTTGTCGGGCGGCGCGACCGGCTTGCCGTCCAGTTCCATCCGGTACACGAAACCATCCGGGTTTTCGTCCGACTCGACCTTGCGTAGCTCGAACGGCAGGCGCCGCTCGCCGCGGCCGGGCTCCTCCTGCGCGGCCGCGGACTCCTCCACCGCCTCCTCCGCCTCGTGCAGGTCCTGCGCCAGGCGCAGCATGTGCAGGCGGAACGCCTGCCGATCGGCATCGATGCGCGCGCTGCGCACCTTCTCCACCAGGTCCGGACGCATGACGCCGTGGTAGAGGGTATGGCCCGGCAGCGACGTATCGACCAGCCGCTGCAGCCAGACCAGCGTATCCTCGACCCGCGCCTCCGGGCGCGCCAGTACCGCAGCCGCTTCCTGCCAGCCGGCATCGAGTTCGAACGCGCTGTCGGCACGGAAGCGCTCGATGTGACGGTACAATCCCGGCAGCGTATCGCGGATGCGCGCATCCAGGCGCAGCGTCTCCAGCGCATGGAAACACTGCAAGGCATGCCCGACATCGGCAAACCGGCCGAACACCTCGGCCGGCTCGATGCGCCAGGTGCCATACCAGGTCTGCGCCCACTGGTGCACGACCATGACCTTGTAGAGCTGGAAATTATCATCGCGCGCCGCGTAGTGCGCGACGGTGGCCGGCAGGAAGATCGTCTCGGTATCGGTATACGCCTGCTCGCCGCACTCGATTTTCAGGCGCCGCCCGCTCAGGCCGTGCACGAACATCTCCAGCACGTTCACCACCTCATCGAACGCCACGCCGGTCGCGCGCGCCTTGTGCTCGTGCGCGAAACGCTCCACGTCCTTGAATGCCGCCACCGCCGGGTGCAGGCCCTTCGTGTCGTAGATATCCATGCACGCCAGCAGCCAGGCCTCGACCCCGGCCATATCCATCAGGCGCAGCGCCGGGCAGACATGCGAGACGAAGTTCAGCGCCATGCCGGAACTGGTGCGTCCCACCACGCTCACCCAGTGCAGCACGAAATCCTGCTGGTCGCGCGGGAAGCCGGCCAGTGCCCGCGCCGGTTCCTCGGCCGCGCCCAGCGAGATCATGTGGATATCGAGCCGCTCCTCCAGCTGCGCGGCGGTCAGCGGCAGGCCGCTGGTCTGCAGGAACTCGGTGGCGTCGTACCAGCGCGCAGCGACGCCGGCCGGCAACACGCGCCCGTCCGCGGTCTGCACACCAAGATGCAGCGGCTCGATCGTGCAGCCGGGCAGCACCTCGCGCAGCAGCTGGCCCAGGCCCTCGGCCTTCCAGGTGATCGCCCCGCCGTCAGTCGACAGCCACACGCCGAGCGAGTCCTTCGACAGCAGCCGGGGCAGGTACTTCACCAGCTTCGCCATGTCGACCTCGCGGTCCCACATCTGCCCGCGCGGCCCGTGACCGATGGGCGGGATCGGCAGGATCACCATCTCGAACCGCCGCTGGCTGCGCAGCAGATGCTCGACGTGGTCCATCACGTCGTCGTGCACGTACTCGATGTTGCGCGTGCCGGCATGCACGCGCGCCAGGGACAACATGTCGGCACTGGCATCGACATGCACCACGGAGGCGCCGGCCTGCAGCGCCAGTGCGGAGACGAAGCCGTTGCCCCCGAACAGGTTGAGCACGTTGATCTCGTCGAGGTCATAGCAACCCTCGATGCGCTGGCGTACCCATTGCGCGCAGGGGATGTCACGGCCGCGCAGGCCGACATGGCCGCGCGCATCCGGCCGGCACAGCACATCCTGGTCGCCGATCCTGGCCGTCCACTCGCGCGGCAGGCCGTCGTGCTCCGGTTGCCAGTGCCCCTGCATGCCGAGATCGGCGACATAGACCCAGTCCGCGCTCCACTCGCGGTCGGCGGGCAGGCCGGTCGCCTGCCGGTCCGGGCTGTCCACCCGGTAGTTTCCCCAGCGCTCCAGCTTGCGCCCGCCGCCGAAGTCGATGAGTTCATAGTCATCGACCGGCGTCGCGGTGATGGCATCGCGGGTGTCGGCCTCGGGAACGGTGGGGAGCTGAACCATGATTCAGGATGTTATCAGATCAATTCCGAATCGGGATAAACATGATTGCGTAGTCCTTCAAAAGGAAGGGGAAAAAGCGGACTTTCCGGATTGCCGTTCCTGCCGGTCGGACGCGCCGCAAGGTTTTTTCCGTCCAGTGCATGACATTGCAGATAGCAGGCGCTACGCTATGGCGCTTCTGCAGGGACCGCCCGGAAACACAGCGATGCACATAACCAGAAATGCTGTAATGTTAATGTCTACCATGGGGATCGGGCTGGCCGCAGGTGTGCTGCTCAAACCGTACATCACCAGCGCACTCGCCATCCATCCCGAGCTCACGCTGCGTGCAGGCACAGGCGCAGTCGCAACCACCCGGGAAATCGCGCCCAAAGATATCTTCCAGCGGGCCGTGCAGGGCAGTGTACGGGACAAGGGGCTGTTCCTGGACAACCTGCTGCTGGCGCTGAACACCTACAAGAAGCCGGGTGCGGCGAACGGCGAGTATTTAAAGGATTTCGCGCAACTGTATGCCACGCTGGCCGGGCTGCTGCTGGATGACAGCGAGTACGTGGCGGAACCCGCCGCGTCGATTACCAACGTGCTGGCACTCATGCAGCGTACAACCGAAATCCCGGCAATCTCTGAATCCGAGGCCATCAAGGCTGCGCTGGAAAACGTCATCACCCACAGCGAACATGACACGGTGCGCGGTCGCGCTATCGATGCCTGGGTGCTCATGTATCCGCCGGACGAAACCATGATCGGCACACTGGAAACGATCCTGCAGGGCGACATGGACCGGTTCCCCGAATCGCACGCCGCGGCCTTCAGGGCCTACGGCATCTACAAGCGGCGCTACGGATACAAGCTGCCGGAGTCCACGGTAGCCACTGCGAAACACCTGCTGGAGCACCCCTCGCAGTCCGTGCGCGTAAAGGCCGAGTATGCGCTGGCGGAAATGGGCGGCACCTCGGTGCTGCCGACGCTCATCACGCAACTGGAACAGGCCGGCAACAGCAGCGAAGGCCGCATGCTGACGGCACTGATCCTCAGTCTTGACAACAGCCAGGCCACCATCGACAGTCTGAACCGGATTACGGCAAAGGCGCAGTAGCCCGGACCTCCGGCCGCCGGAGCGGGGTTATTTCTGCAGGTTCTCCACGGCCAGCTCGGCTTCGGTCTTCATGCCGAACTTTTTCATCAGCCAGCTCGGCGGGCAAAAGCCGGTAAATGAACTCTGCAGGCAGTTGAATCCGATGAACAACGTGAGCCAGGTCCAGTTGGGATGATGATACAGCGCCAGCAACGAGGTCAGCATGACCATGGTGCCGCCAAAGGCAAACAGTGTGCGTTCTACGGACATCGCATTTTCTCCAGGGAAACGGGATCAGATACCGGTTTTAACCACACGGACATACATCGGGCAACGGCCCCTGTTTTTCAAGCCTGTCAGCGCCGCGCCACCCAGGTATCGGCGAGGCCCAGTTGCGCGCGGATGGCGCCGGCCTCCGCGCTGGCCGCACGGTAGGAGTCGAAACCCGGCACGCGCAAACGGTACACCGTACTGCCGTTGACCTCGGCCTTGACCTGTTCCGCGGCCACGCCCCCGTCGACGAACTCCGCCAGCTTCCTGCTGGCAATACCCCGGCTGTTATAAGACGCCAGGTTGATGACCCAGTCACCCTCGCCGGGCGGCTGGACCTTCGGCGCCGGTTGCTGCGCCGGTGCTGGCGGGGGTTCGGTTGCCGGCACGGGTATCGCGGCCGGCACGGTCGCCCTGCGCACCGGGTGCGCGGCCAGCACAATGCCTGGCCGGACTGGCTGGTACTCCGGAGGCAGCCGGTCGGTGCGCGCACTTGTCAGATTGCCACTGTTCGCCGGCCCGGCCGCGGCCTGCAGCGCCTCCACGCGTTGCGCGAGCTGCTGCAGGCCGGCCTCCAGCGCCTGCAGGCGCTGCTCCGGGGAACTATCGGTGCCTGCGTTCGGCAATGACGCGGCACCGGGTTTCGCCGGCCCGCCGCTGCTGCAGGCAACCAGCAGCAGCGCCATGCCCGTGAGCGCACCGACACTAATGTTTGGGGAATTGCCTGCTGCCCGCATTACTTTTCTCCTCCGCCCTGCGCAACCGTTTTATCCTGTCCGAACCAGCGACTGAACCAGGACCTCGCACCGGCCGTACCTGACATCCCGCTTGCCGGTGCGGTGCCGGCATCGTCACCCGCGGCATCGATAGCAACCGGATCCGTCGCATCGCCAGGCAGTACTTGCGGCCGGTCGGCATGACTGTCATGCCAGGCGCGCGCCAGCCGTTGCGCCTCGACCAGCTGCAGCCCGGTAATCTGCCCCGCGAGCTTGTCGCGGTTCCTGATGCCGTTCTCGTTGCCGCTGGCACCGGCCAGGTTGAACCATTTGTGTGCCAGCACATAATCCTGTGGCACACCGCGCCCGCTGACATAAAAGTTGCCGAGATTGTTCTGTGCCCGCGGCTCGCCCCGCTCGGCTGCCGCGCGGTACCAGCGTGCCGCCTCGTGATAGTCGCGCTCCACGCCGATACCTTCCCGGTACATGAGACCGAGGTTGTACTGGGCGCGGGCATGCCCCAGCCAGGCGGCTTCCTGCAGCCAGTGAATCGCCAGCGCCGGGTCCTGATCGACGCCCTTGCCGGTGCGGTACAGCATGCCCAGGTAATACTGCGCTTCGGCATCATCCTGCTGTGCGGCACGTGTCAGCCAGCGGATGGCCATATCCGTGTCGACTGGCGCACCTGTACCGTTCAGAAACATCAGGCCCAGCTGGCGCTGGGCCGGTGCATACGTCTGGTCGGCCGCCTTGCGGTACAGGACGTTGGCATGCCGCACATCACGCGACGCCACGTCACCCTGCGCATAGTGCTCCGCCAGCAGGTACTGCGCCGCGGCCAGTCCCTGGTCGGCAGCGGCGCGCAGCAGCCTGACGACCTCGGCATCGTCGCCACCCCTTGCGCGCTTGTCGCGGTAGAGCAATGCCAGGTTAAGCTGTGCAGCGGCGTGCCCTGCGGCGGCGCGGTACCACTGCGCCGCGCGCTCGTCATCGCGCGGCACATCGCGCCCTTGTGCATAGAGATAACCAAGACAGAAGCGGGCATCGGCGTTGCCCTGCGCAGCGGCACGCTGCAGCCAGTCGAGCGCAGCCTGTGGATCGGGGTGCTGGCCGAGACCGTCCAGCAACAGGATAGCGGTGTTGTATTGTGCCGCGCCGTCACCAGCCGCGGCCAGTGACTGCCACACCTGCAACGCCGTCACGTAGTCACCCTCTTGCCAGGCCTGTTCGGCCTGCCGCGAGTCGCAGCGTGCGGCACCGGCGAACAGCAACAGTGCGATACCCGTGATTGTCAGCGTGCGAGCCGGTAGCATCGCCGGGCCATCCCCTCCCTGAGTGATGGCCGTATTCTACCCGTATCCTGTTGAAAGAAAAGCTGCCGCCGCAGTCGAATGACAGGCGGCCGTAACAGAAAGGACAACCTGTCATCACGTCTGCGTGATGTTAGCTGGACCTCATTGAGAGTTGTGCTACCAGGACTTGCGGTACTCGAGCAGTACGGTACGGTCACTGCTGGCGGTGTCCCTGAACACCATGCCGACAGTCTTGCTGTCGTTCAGGTTAACGCGCTGGTCAGTTGCCGCCACGGCGACGGCCGTGCCGAGCAGGCCTACGGCCTGGCCGTAGTCGCCGGCCTTTGCCAGCAAGCGCAGGGAGACAACCTGCAACTGCTGTTGCACCATTTCCCGGTTGTGATTTACGGTACTCAGGTACTCCTGCGATGCCAGTTCCGGGCTGGTCTGCTGCCACTGGGGGCGCTCCGTCGGGGCCGCGGCATACAGGGTTTTTTCCTTGTCTTCCGCATGGACGGCCGCGGAACATACCAACGCACAAAGCATACTTGTTATGTAATTCCGCATCATTCCACCTTCCTGTATCTGAATGACGTGCCGCCAGTGTGAGGCGATATCCTGACTCCGGCATCCGAGGATTGCATACAAGCTTATATGAGTACACCGGCAATTCAATTGCACCAAAGTCGGATACCCAGAAATCGGCTTTTATTAGTTAATAATAATTTATTTATATACAAACTGACGGACCGGCGAGGCCGTTCACGACCCCCTTGCGGCGCAAGAATGGGCGGCCATGCAGCGACTGGAGCCGCTATCCGCGCAATGTAAACAGGAAGACCGGTGGCCGGATATTCAAATGCGCGAAGCAATGATGAACGCCCTGGAAAGGGCGATAGACTGAAAATGCAGCAGGAGATGGAGCAAGGGTACGGCTATCCAGGCACTGCGCCCCCGCTGAGAAGACCGGATCGTCCTGACATGCATCTCGACGCAACCGGGTCAGACTCCGACACTTCAAAGGTTGTCAGGGCAGTATTTCCCCGGATTCGGGGAAATACTGCCCTGACGTTCATACCTCCCGTGTGTCAGCGCTTCCTGTCACTGACCGCCCGTTGAGATCACTTCCCACGAGCCATCCGGGTTGCGGCAGGCGGTACCGTAGGCCTGCTCTCTCTGGCCACCGATCGACACGTTCTGCTGGAATTCGCGGCAATAGCGACCCGACGGAGTCGTGCCTTCACGCGTGGCGATCACCGCACCGCTGGCGCCGCCTTGCTGCCAGATGATCGGTTCGCCGAGCGGTGCCGTGGTCGCGGAAATCTGTGCCGCCTCGTACTCGCGCTGCTGCGCCTCGTTCAGGTAATTCAGGACGCCCAGCGTAATGGCGGTGAAAGCCAGCCACTTGTAGGCATCATCGTCACGATGATAATGTCCATAACCCGAATACCAGTGGCCGTATGGACGCACGATTACCACATCACGGTATTTGCGTATCCGGTTACGTGGTGTGCCTCGGTAGACGATCTGCGGCGACTTGCGGTTATCCCGGTAGCGATAGTCGGGCGCGTAGCGCCTGTCCTGTACCCTGGGCTCGTAGCCGGGATTCCTGCGCTTGCCCCAGACTACGGGCTCATCCCGATCGTGGCGGACATCACGGTCCCGGCGCCCGTCGCGATCCCGGCGGTCATCCCGCTTGTCCCGGCCATCCTTCCGTTCGTCGCGGTTGCCCCTGTGGTCATCGCGGTCAGAATACCCGCCCGGGGGATCGGCGAACGCCGGCCCGGCAACCGACGTCAACAGCATGCTCGCCACTAGCCCGCCGGAGCACAGACGTTTCGCCCAACTTATGCTTTTTGTCATGGTAATCAACCTCTTTGAATTAAGTAATTCAGTCACTGCCCGAAACAGGCCTGGCCCGGGTGGAGCACGTAACGTGCTTCATACCGCGACCATTTGCCACTTGCAGGGAGTATAGGTCCTGCCCCGGTGGTCTGCCTGCAGTGTATTAACGACACGATCGTGATTCGGTTAACAGTTGTAAGCGGTACGGGTTCAGGATAACAGCCCGGGATATCCGGTATGCCGGGCGTACATCCAAGTATGTGCGCTTGCCGGACAATGCGCAAAGGCCCTGGCTGGTATCTGGTTTTACAAGTCATCCAGGCCTGATCCTGTCAAATCTAACGAACGGCGCACTCATCTGACCTGTCGCATGCCCTCAGTTATTGAGGTGTTATACCGA
>DATKZN010000029.1:0-20656 GCA_035527955.1 Gammaproteobacteria bacterium | reverse complement strand
GCTTTACTACCAGCGGATCATGCCGTTGTCGGCAGCAGCCGGTCGGGAACTGCACTTTGAGATCCTGGTCAGGATGCGCAGTGAGTCAGGTGAGCTTATTATGCCCGACAGGTTCCTGCCCGCCGCCGAGCGTTATCACCTGATCACGAACATCGACCGCTGGGTTGTTACCAACAGTCTCGCATGGTACGCGGAGCATGTTAACGTCAATGGCATGCAGCGGCCGGATACGATGTCGATCAACCTGTCGGGTTTTTCGCTGTCTGATGCGAAGTTTCTTGGCCACATCAAGGGTGCCATCCAGACCTATCGAGTCCCGCCGGAGGTGCTCTGTTTCGAGATCACCGAAACGGCCGCAGTAGCAAACCTGGCCGCGGCGACGGGTTTTATTGGCGAATTGCGGCAACTGGGCTGCCGCTTCTCGCTGGATGATTTCGGCAGTGGCCTGAGCTCGTTTGCGTACCTGAAAAACCTGCCGGTTGACTACCTGAAGATCGACGGCGAGTTCGTGCGTGAAATGGATACTGACGAGGTGAGCCATGCCATGGTCAGCGCAATACACGAACTCGGCAGCGTGATCGGTATCCGGACCGTCGCGGAGTTCGTCGAGAATGACAGGATTATCGAAATGTTGACCGCCATGGGCGTCGACTATGCGCAGGGTTATGCTATTGCAAAACCAGCTCCGCTGGCGGAACTGGGACGTGCCGACCAGCAATCTGCCTGATTTCCCCAGCCGGTTCCCGCCACTCGCTACAGTCCCGCATACTGCACCAGGCCAAGTGCAATCAGGCCAGGCAGCGCCTGGATCCACAGGATCGAGCGGTTTGCGGTAATGCTGCCGAACACGCCTGCAACGACCACGCAAACCAGAAAAAACACGATCATGCTGATGTGTTTTGCGGGGTCGTACAGCCCCCACAACAGGCCTGCTGCCAGGAAGCCGTTGTAGAGTCCCTGATTGGCGGCAAGTACGGCGGTTTGCTGTGACTGTTCGCGTGTGAGTCCGAAGATACGCCTGCCGAAAGGTGTGTTCCAGAGCAGCATTTCCAGGATCATGAACAGGACGTGCAATGCGGCGACCAGGGCGATCGAGAGTTTCGCCAGGATGCTCATTTCACGGTCCTGGCAATTCAGACCGTCAGCGCAGGCTCGGACATGAGTCCGGCCTGCTCGCGCAGCGCCAGGACGTGTTCTTCCCAGTAACGCGATGTATTGAACCACGGGAATGCCAGCGGGAATGCCGGATCATGCCAGCGCCGCGCCAGCCAGGCCGCGTAATGGATGATACGCAAGGTGCGCAGCGGTTCGATCAACTGCAACTCGCGCGTGTCGAAGTCGCGGAACTGTTCGTAACCTTCGAGCATATCGATGAGCTGTCCTTGCATCTCGTGCCGCTCGCCGGACAGCAGCATCCACAGGTCCTGTATGGCCGGCCCGGTCCTGCAGTCATCGAGATCGACAAAGTGCGGGCCATTATGCGCCCACAGTATATTCCCCGGATGGCAATCGCCATGCAGTCTGATTTCCTTGACTTTGCCGCTGCGTTGCAGGATGGCCGTGATTTGCTGCAGCAGGTCTTCCGTGAGTGTGCGGTAGGCAAGTTCGATATGTCCGGGCAGAAAATCATGCTCGAGCAGAAAGCGGCACGAGGCATGGCCGAAACTCTCCACGTCCAGGCGCGGCCGGTGCTCGAATGGCCGAGTCGCGCCGACTGCATGCATACGCGCTATCAGGCGGCCTATCCATTCCCGTTCGGCCTGGCTGTTCAGTTCCGGCCAGTGCCCGCCCTGGCGCGGGTAGAGCGCGAACCGGAAGCCTGCTGCCTCAAGCAGCGAATTGCCTGCAACCTGCAGCGGTGCGATGACGGGAATTTCCTCGTCGGCCAGTTCCTGCGAGAAACGGTGTTCTTCAAGGATTGACGCGTTTGTCCAGCGCCCCGGCCGGTAGAACTTGGCGATCAGGGGTACGTTGTCCTCGATGCCAACCTGATAAACACGGTTTTCATAGCTGTTGAGTGCCAGCATCCTGCCATCGGTACGGAAGCCGCACTGTTCCACGGCATTCAGGATGACGTCTGGCGTCAGCCCTGCGTAATCGGCAGATTCGGATACGGCGGGCTGGTTCCCGATGAAACGGTTGCCGGACGACATGATTCAGCTAGCCCTTATTTCCCGCCGGGATGGCCCGTGCCCGATAACGTGATGTTGAATCCCGATTTTGTATCCCTCCCATCATTTGAATCCCTCAGGTCACAGTCCTGCCGCCGGAACAGAAATGCGGGTCTAGCATGGCGATATGCATCCGCCGGGTCAATGATGCGATGTGCCTGCGCGGGATTTCGCCCGTGCCGGATTACTTTATGCCCCTGTTTTCCTTGATTTGTTCGTAGGCCTCCTTGATCTGCTGCGTCTTTTCAGTGGCGATGCGTATCATCTCCTCGGGCAGGCCCTTGGCTATCAGTTTGTCGGGGTGGTGCTGGTTCATGAGACGACGGTAGGCCTTTTTCACCTCGGCGTCGGATGCCGTGCGCTGCACACCCAGCACCTCGTAGGCCTGGCTTGCGGACCGCGCCCGGGGTGCGCCGGGTCGGGCGCCGTGCTCCATCCTGAACAGGTGTTCAATATCCGCCCGGCTGAAGCCGAGTTGCGCGCCGATGGAGTGGAGTAGTCGCTGTTCGGCGGGATGGATGTTGCCGTCGGCCATGGCCGTTGCGATCTGGATCTCCATGAACATCTGCAACAGGCTGTGGCGACGATGGCATTCCTGCAGGAACTGGTTCAGCACGTCCCCGAGCGGGAAGCCGGATTTTTTCCCTTCGTTGAACAGCTGGATCGCCGCCTTTCTCTGCGCGGGGCGAAGCTGCATGCGTGCCATGAGCGACTCGCTGGAGGAGATCTCGTCGGGTGTTACCCTGCCGTCGGCCTTGGCGATATGACCCATCACCGAGAAGGTGGCGGCAAAGAAGGCCGCCTGCACGCGCTCCTGTTGTCCGGGGTCAAAGCCGGCGTGCCGGTCCGTCTGGGTGATGCCGCGATCGAAGTTCCTGCCCAGTGCCGCGCCCAGCAGCGCGCCCAGCGGGCCGCCGAACATATAGCCCAGGGTGCCTCCCAGCAGTGTGCCCCACCAGGCCATCAGGACGGTGACCGCGGGCGGAGGATGTGGGTTGCAGGCGTCATGCAGGCCTGGTCCGGTTACTTGAAGACGGGGAGCGGGGTGGTGATATACCAGGACTTGCTGTCATCATCGTATTCCCAGACCTGGTTGTCCGTCAGGGTGTGCAGCGTCACCCCGTCATCGTGGTAGAAAACGATCCTGACCACGACCTTGACCCCGGCGCCGTCATCCAGGCTGCCTGTGCTGAGCGTTTCGTATGATGTGATCCTGATATGCTCCAGGTTCTCCGTCGACTGCACCGGATGCTCACCTTCCGGCAGGCGGCGCATGCCGTCGGCAAGCCCGAATTCGCCCCAGCGTATCGCCTTGCTGTACCTGAACATGGCGGTTTCGAAGGTCGAGGCCTTTTTCTTGCTGTCGATCGTGGTGCATGCGGTCAGCGCCAGGACGGTCATGGTTAGCAGTAGTAAGGTGCGCATGGCGGCTCCCGCAAGCGGTGTCTGGTGTGGATCAGGGGGGCATTATAACTAACTGACCGCTTGCGGGTGCGGGTCATGCGTCGCAGCTGTGATCGTACCCGCCGGCGGGGCTGACTGGCAGCCCGCGTTGACGGGTTGCTGCGTCAGGCGGGTTACTTTTTGCTGCCTGTCGCCGGCTTCAGGCGTGCCAGCAGGTTGTCGACACGGCTCATGAGTTGTTCGCGCGCCTTGCGTTCCGCCACATAGGCGGTTTCCATTTGCCGGGCCTTGGTCGCGTAGTTATCAAGCTCGCTGCGCAGAACGCCCAGTTCGCGCTGCAACTTTTCGATCAGCTGCGAGTTCTCCGGCGTTGCTGCTGTTGCCTTCGGTGCGCTCTGAGCGGCGGACGGTTTGACCGGCTCCGCGGGCTTGCTTTTGGCAGGATGCTGCGCGGGAGCCGCAGCTGCCGGCGCGACTGTTGCTGCGGCGGGTTTTGCCGGCGCCGCCTTGCCTGCCACATCCATAACCTTGTCGGGGACGCCGTGGTTCAGGCCACCTTCCAGTACCGAGACATCAAAACCGCGCTTGCCGAGCAGAAAGGCAGCAGCGGCGCTTCTGCGACCGGTGTCGCAATAGACGATGTACTTTTTACTCTTTTCCAGCCTCGCATAGCTGTTGCGAATCGATGCCAGCGGGATGTTCATGCTGTTCGCCAGCGCGTTGTTCTCGTATTCCTCGGGCAGGCGCACGTCAAGCCAGGTGTCGCCACTCTTGGTGGCCGAGAGTGCCATCTCGTAATTCACGTATTGCACCAGCTGTTTCTTGAGGATGTCCAGGAAATAGTGCTTGGATAGCCGCATCAGCCAGCCATCGCTGAGCATGGTTACCGTGGCATTGCGCCGGGCGTCGGATACCAGCGCATCCTCGCCGAAAGAGTCGCCTGCCTTCAGTTCGGCCAGCGGCACGTCCCAGCCCTTGCCCGAGGCCAGGCGTGTGACCGAGCAGCTGCCTTCGCGGATGATATAGAAATAGTCGCCTTCGTCGCCCTGGCGGATCACCTTGTCTCCAGCGTTGTAGGTGACCGGTTCCAGCGCCTGGATGAGTCGCTGGATGTCCGAGGGCGGCAGGCGTGAGAAGACGTCCGACTGCAGCATGCGCGACATCCAGTCCTCCTCGTTGCCGGTCCCGAGCTTGATTGCACCCGTCTCGGTGGACTGGTCGAGGGTCAGCATGACATCCAGCAGGGTGGAATCGATCGAGGCGATGACCGATTTTGTGGCGGCGCGTGCCGTAATGATGCGTGGCTGGCGATTGGCCAGCGGGTAACGTGCCGGATCGGTACCCGCGCTAACCACGCCGGTGACCTTGCCGCTCTTGTCGATGAAATTGACGACGCCGTCCAGCAGGTAAATCGAGCGATTGTCGGTGTCACCCTCGCCGAACAGGTAACTGCCGGCATTCACGTCCATGATCGACAGGCTGGATGCGATTTCCTGAAAGCGGCCATCGGTCAGCGCGTTGAGTGGTATCAGGTCGCGCAGGATTTCCTTGCCGCTGATTTTTCTATCATTCCGGTTTGGTGTAGCCATGGTTCTGCCCGCTGGTGTTGGTCGAATGACAGCTGTTTGCTGCACCGACTTTATCGGCATGGCTACCAATATATGGAGTGTGTTACACGTGGCTGGCCCGGTTTTCTGTAATTATATGAACTGCTTCAAATTAATGGTGAATCAGCCGCCGTGCTGCTGGACCTTGAGGATGACCCCGTCGGCGCCGGTCACAACGACATGGGTGCCGGCCGGCAGGTCATCACCGGAGATGCGCCAGGTGGTATCGTCGACGCGCAGCACTCCGACCCGGTTGCTGATCGGTTCCTGCAGCGTGAAAGTGCGACCGATGTACTGTTCGCCGCGCCGGTTGAGTGTCGGCTGGTCGGTGAACGCCGGGTTGTCGCGCTGATAGCGGCGGAACAGCGCGATGCTGATGATAGACAGGCCGGAGAAGATGATGACCTGGTATTGCCAGCCCAGCTCCGGGACCAGCAACATGACAAAACCGACTGCCGCCGCGGCGACCGCGAGCCAGAGGAAGTAGAAGCTCGGCGCCATGACCTCGATAAGCAGCAAGATGCCGGCCAGAATCCACCAGTGCCAGTAATCGACCCGGGTCAGCCATTCCTCGATCATGCGCCGGCCTCTTTCTGGAAGGCCGTCTTCGCCACTTCGGCGATGCCGGCGAGCGAGCCGATGACGCTGGCGGCTTCCAGCGGCATCAGCACCAGTTTCTGGTTGGGCGCCGCGCCGATGTCTTTCAGTGCGCTGACGTAGTTCTGGGCGATGAAGTAGTTGATGGCGTTGATATCACCCTTGGCGATGGCCTCGGACACCATGGTCGTGGCCTTGGCCTCGGCCTCCGCCCCGCGTTCTCGTGCCTCGGCATCCCGGAAGGCGGCCTCGCGGCGACCCTCTGCGTCCAGCACGACGGCCCGCTTTTCACCCTCGGCGCGCAGGATCTCCGACTGGCGCTGGCCCTCCGCCTCGAGGATGACGGCGCGTTTTTCGCGTTCGGCTTTCATCTGGCGTGCCATGGCATCGATCAGGTCACGGGGTGGCTGAATATCCTTGATCTCGATACGGGTGACCTTGATGCCCCAGGGTGTGGTCGCGGCGTCGACCACGGTCAGCAACCGGGCATTGATGTTGTCGCGCTGCGAGAGCAGTTCATCGAGGTCCATGCTGCCCATCACGGTACGGATATTGGTCATGGTGAGATTCATGATGGCACGATCCAGTCCGTTGACCTCGTAGGCCGCCTTGGCAGCATCCAGTATCTGGAAAAACACCACGCCATCGGCCCGAATCATCGCATTATCGCGCGTAATGACTTCCTGGCTGTCGATGTCGAACACGCTCTCCATCATGTTGAGCTTGTGACCGACGCGGTCAACGTAGGGGACAATCAGGTTCAGTCCCGGGCGCAGTGTCTTGCGGTAGCGGCCGAAGCGCTCGACGGTCCATTCATAACCCTGGGGCACGGTCTTGATGCCCATCATGACCGTGACCACGGCCAGTACCAGGATGATTATCGTAAAGGTCGAAAAGCCGTCCATACCCCTTCTCCGTCTTTGTTGGTCTGCCCTGAGCGGTGATTGTAAAACAGTGGCGGTGGTGCTGTCCCGCGCATCAGTCCCGTGGGTCCGGCAGTATCTGCCCGAGATAGGCAGGTCCCAGCAACTGCATCTGCTGCAGGATATGGTCGCGCCGCTCGAGTAAATAGGCGGATGGCCTGTCGACATGCAGCCGGCGCGGGTTCGGCAGCACGGCCGCGACCAGCGCTGCCTGCTCCGGAGTCAGCGTGTCGGCGGAACGGCCGAAGTAGCGCCGCGCCGCTGCCTCGATGCCGAAGGTCCGCTCACCGGTCTCGGCGATGTTCAGGTAGACCTCGAGAATGCGCTGCTTGGGCCAGAACACCTCCAGCAGCATGGCCATCCAGGCCTCCAGCCCCTTGCGCAGGTAGCTGCGTCCCTGCCACAGGAACAGGTTGCGCGCCACCTGCTGGGTCAGCGTGCTGGCGCCGCGCAGGCGCTGTCCGCTGGCATTGTGCGTCACCGCCTGCCGGATCGCCTGCAGGTCGAAGCCGAAATGATCGGGAAATTTCTGGTCTTCGGCCGCCACCACGGCGAGCGCGGCATGGGCGGAGATGCTTTCGATGCCGATCCAGTGCCAGGTCTGCGGCTGTCCTTCCGTCAACGTGCGCTGCAGCATGACCGCGGAGGTCGGCGGCGGCAGCCAGCGCAGTGCGATCACCGGTACGATGCTGACCAGCAGCAGGCCGGCAACCGCGAGCAGCAGGAAATGCCTCAGGCGCCGCAGGTGATTTGCGCGCCGCGCGCGACGGCGCCGCTTTTTCGTGCCGCTTTTACGTACAGTTGCGCGCATACTAGGTGAAGGCCGGTTTTTGCGGTATTGTTTCATGCGCGCCAGGTATGCGCATGAAGCAACCTGCGCCACTCGCAGACTTCCAGGGTAATTTCATGGCAATCAGTGTTTTTGACCTGTTCAAGGTCGGTATCGGTCCATCAAGTTCGCACACCGTCGGTCCCATGCGTGCCGCCGGCATGTTCGCGCGCGGCCTGCTGGCGCGCAAGACGGGCGACACATTGGCCCGCATCCGGGTCGAATTGTACGGCTCCCTGGGCGCGACCGGTAAGGGGCACGGCACCGACAAGGCGGTTATCCTCGGCCTGGAAGGCGCGGTACCGGAAACCGTGGATACCGACAGCATACCCGCCTGGCTGGCGCGCGTCAGTGACGCCGGCCACCTCAACCTGCTGGGCGAACACGAGCTGACCTTCGACGCCGGCCAGGACCTGCAGTTCTACCGGCAGAAGGCACTGCCTTTTCATCCGAACGGCATGAAATTCCATGCCTATGACAGTGATGGCAACACGATCTACTCGCGCACCTATTACTCGGTCGGCGGCGGCTTCGTCGTCAATGAAACCGCGGCCGGCGAGGATCGCATTGTGGCGGACGCCACGGTATTGCCGTACCCCTTCACGACCGGAATGGAATTGCTGGCGCACTGCGAAGAGCAGGGCGTGTCCGTCAGCGAGATCATGCTGCAGAACGAGCGCGCCTGGCGCAGCACGGCCGATATCCGCGCAGGCCTGCTGCATATCTGGTCGGTCATGCAGGAATGCGTGGAGCGCGGCTGCGCCACCGAGGGTGTGCTGCCCGGTGGGCTGAAGGTCAAGCGCCGTGCCGCCCGCCTGCATCGCCAGCTGATCGGCGAGAAGGAGTTGCACCGGGTGCCGCTTGGCACCATGGACTGGGTCAACCTGTACGCGCTGGCGGTGAATGAGGAAAATGCGGCCGGTGGCCGGGTGGTCACGGCACCGACGAATGGCGCGGCCGGTATCGTGCCGGCGGTGATGCATTACTTCTGGAAGTTCTGCTCGGGTTACAGCGAGGATGCAATTATGCGATTTCTGCTGACGGCCGGTGCGATCGGTATCCTGTACAAGGAGAACGCCTCCATCTCGGGTGCCGAGGTCGGCTGCCAGGGCGAGGTGGGGTCGGCCTGTTCCATGGCCGCGGGGGCGCTGACCGAGGTGACCGGCGGCACGCCGCAGCAGGTAGAGAATGCCGCCGAGATCGCCATGGAACACAATCTCGGCCTGACCTGCGATCCCGTCGGCGGCCTGGTGCAGGTGCCGTGCATCGAGCGCAACGCGATGGGCGCGGTGAAGGCGATCAACGCCTCACGCATGGCGCTGCGCGGGGACGGCACGCACTTCGTGTCGCTCGACAAGGTGATCAAGACCATGCGCGAGACCGGCGCCGACATGAAGACCAAGTACAAGGAAACCGCCCGCGGCGGACTCGCCGTGAACGTGATCGAGTGCTGACGCATGCCGTCGGCATATGTGTCGGCCCCTGTTATCCCGCAGGTGTGTCTATCTTTGTAGGAGCGCTTCGCAAGCGCGATCTTCGCCGACTAGAAAAAGATCGCGGATGAGATCCGCTCCTACAGGAAGCTATTTTTTCTTCAGCCGCTGGTGCATCTCCAGCAGCGTGCGTTCGGTGGTGCCCCAGTCGATGCAGGCGTCCGTTACCGATACGCCGTACAGCAGTTCGTCGATGTTGGACGGGATGGGCTGGCTGCCGGCGTGGATGTTGCTTTCCATCATCAGGCCGATGATGGAGGCGTTGCCCGCGAGAATCTGCCGGGTGACTTCTGCCGCGACGCCCGGTTGCAGGTCCGGATTCTTGCACGAGTTGTCATGGCTGCAGTCGACCATGATGCAGGAACTGACGCCGGCCTCGGCCAGGGCCTGTTCGCAGCGGGCGATGCTGTCAGCGTCGTAGTTCGGCTGGCCATTGCCGCCCCTGAGTACGATGTGGCCATAGGCGTTGCCGGTCGTCTCTACCGTGGCGACATGACCATCCGAGTCGATGCCGAGAAAGATGTGTGGGTGGCTGACCGATTTAAGGGCATTGATGGCGACGGCGAAACTGCCGTCGGTGCCGTTCTTGAAACCGACCGCGCAGGACAGGCCGCTGGACATCACGCGATGCGTCTGTGACTCGGTGGTGCGGGCGCCGATCGCCGACCAGGAAATCAGGTCCTGGATATATTGCGGCGAGATGGGGTCGAGTGCCTCGGTCGCCAGCGGTAGCCCCAGCTCGGCGAGCTCCAGCAGCAGCTTGCGCGCGATATGCAGGCCTTCCTCGATTTCGAAGGAGCCGTTCATGTGCGGGTCGTTGATCAGCCCTTTCCAGCCGATGGTGCTGCGCGGTTTCTCGAAATAGACCCGCATCACCAGGAACAGGGTGTCGCTGACCTCGTCGGCCAGCGCCCTTAGCCGCTTGCCGTAATCGATGGCGGCAGCCGGATCATGGATAGAGCAGGGTCCCACCACAATCATCTGGCGCTTGTCCTTGCGGTCCAGGATATCGCGCACGATGGCACGGTTGCGGATGACGGAATTCACCACGCCGGCGGTGTTGGGCAGCCGGCGCTTCAGCTCATCCGGCGTGATCAGGCGCTTGACCGCGCTGATGTTGATGTCTTCGATACGGTGGTCAGTCATGGTGTTTCCGGCCCGTTCCGGGGGTGTCAATTTGCGGGCAGATCATACCAGAGTGTGGCGCCGGCGGCCGGATTCCGGCCCGCCGGACCGGCGCGGGATCAGCTGCTGGCTGGTATTTGCGGGCTGGGCGGGCTGGCAGACTACGCCTGCTCCGGCGTGGCATGGAAGTGGGGCGAAGGTGGGGTTTTCGCCCGCATGGCATACCGGACTTGCCCTGCCCGTGCCCCGTGGCGGGTGCCGATGGGTACGACCGCCACGGTTTGCCTTCCCGGGGGCGTGCTGTCGCCGGGTAGTGGGAAAAAGCCGGTCAACCCAGGGCGGACTCCATGGAGCTGATTTCCTCGGCGGATTCCGCGAGGATCTTGTGCATGGATTCAAGGTTCATACGCAGGCGCTTGCAGGCCGGTATGGCCGCCAGGTCCGGCATCTCGTCCTCGGCCAGGTCCTTGATGTTGTCGATCAGGTTCGCCACCAGCACGACGTCGGCAATGTCCGGTGAGGTGCAATGATTGCGCTCCAGCGCCTCATGTTCATCCACGGCCTCGGCGATCGATGCCGGGAAGCCCCACGATTCGACGATGGCCTTGCCGACGCCGGTGTGCCAGCCGGCCAGCAGGTCATCGAGCTGCTGCGGGTCTTCGAACAGGTCCGGGAAGTCCTGCACGCGATCCAGGATGTAGAACTTGCCGATGTCGTGCAGCAGGCCCGCCAGCATCGCGTCTTCGGAATGCTCGATATCCGGCTGGCGCCTGGCCAGGATGTAGGCCAGCGCCGCGACATGAGAACTGTGTTTACGAACGGCATCGATGCGGTCGTGCAGGATGCTGCCCGCCGGCGCCTTGAAGGTGGTATCCAGGACTATCGATACGACGGTGTTGCGCACCAGCTCCAGGCCGATGCGGCCCAGCGCGGTCTTCACGTCGGTGATCTCGATGGTGCCGCGGCGCAACAGTGCCGAGTTCGCCATTCTGACCAGCCGGGTGGTGAGTACCGGGTCAGCCACGATGATGCGGGCGATTTTGTCGATGCTGATATTGGGGTCACTGATGGCATCGCGGATCTTGATGGCGATGTCGGGAAAGGGGGGTATGTCGAATTCCTGGCGGGACAGTTCCTGACCCAGTGTTTTAACAAACGCGAAGGCAGCACTTTGTGAATTGCTCATGATCTCACCCGGTCCATGGTTGCGAGGTTCATCCGTGATTTGGCGCCAGGCCTCCCGCAGGGGCGGCACACCTGCTGCTATCGGCTATGCCGGCCGTGAATTGACCCCCAAAGCCGCCCTGTGGCGCGTTGTCCGGACGCCGGGGTGTGGCACTCAGGTCAGGGCGATGAAACCGAGGTAACCCATGCTGGACAGCGCCAGGCCGGACCCCCAGATGGTCAGCCAGTAGTGGCGGCTGCGCAGGCCGGCGAAGACAAATCCGATGCCGATCAGGCAGCTCAGCACCGCGATACTGGCAAAGGCGCCCTGGTCCAAAGCCGGGCCGGTGGTCAGGTCAGGATGTTCACCGATGCGGTAGCGCATAACGGGCGTGGGCCGGGCCGGCTCAGTGCTTGTCCATCAGGCGACGGATGCGCCGCACGTAATGACGAGTCTGGCCCGGCACATGCGGCGCGACCTCATCCCAGGACGCACTCGGTAGATCGACGCGCTGATAGGTGTTCTTGATGCGCGTGTAACCGGCATTGTAGCTGCCGAAGGCAAAATACAGCCGCTCGTCGCCCGGCGGTGGCGATTCCCAGCGCTTGTACAGCGTGCGGTCGTAATAGACCCCGGCCGCGATGTTCCAGCGTGGTGAATCCATGTCCTGCATATGGGGATTCTTTTTCTGGATCTCCCGGTAGGTGCTGGGCAGGATCTGCATAATGCCGCGCGCGCCGGACTTGCTTTCGGCTTTCGGGTTCAGGCCGGATTCCGCGATGGCCTGTGCCTTGAACCAGCGCCAGTCGAGGCCGGGGCCGAAATAGTGTTTTGCATATTTTTTGAAGTGCACGTCGTACTTGTCCGACCAGTCGCTGACCTTCTTCTTCTGGCCCGTGCTCGCCCATGCGGTCGTAGCCAGTGCCAGCAGGAGCAAGGTGACGGCGGGCGACGGCATGGCTAGTTCAATCCCAGGCCGATGACCAGGCCGATGCCAATACCGATGCCGATGAACATGCCCATCACCATCATGCCGACGGCCTGGTTGCCCTTGCGGAGTTCGTCGCCGATGTCGAAGCTGCAGACAATCCGGTTGAACATCGCACAACCCAGCCACATGAAGCCCAGCGTCATGAGCCCGCCGATGGCCGCGTAGAGAAAATTCATCACGATGGGATCGAATGTATCCGTCATGCCGTCACCTCCGGGTGTTTTTTTATTGGTCAGGGAACCCGTATGCGTCATGGCGAGGTGTGGGTTGACGAAGCAGTCTTTAGCGCTGAACGAGCGCTTGCGAAGTTGCCTCGCTGGCCATGCATCACGCTCGCAATGCCATGCAAGCTCAATCAATCCGGAATCCCCTGCCTGAACTATAGGCAGAAACCGTCCCCATCTCCAACGCCGTGAAACTATCAGCTGCATCACCGCTGCTGTCGCATCCCTGCCCGCTGCCGCACGGAGCGGCTTGGCAGTAACGGTGAGATAAACGTAACTAACTGAATATTATGCAATACAGGCGGGACGCCTGGTCCGGATCACCTGTGGTAGATGTTCTCGAACGTGGCCGGGCTGAAACCGTTCAGGCGCTGCCGGCCGACCAGGATCACCGGCACGCCGCGCGCGCCGAGTTTTTTGAAATCCCGCTTCCCCCTGGAACTGGTCTCGACGTCGTACTCGGTAAAGCCAATTTGCCTGTCCTGAAAGTAGCGCCGGGCCTTCTTGCACACGCCGCACCAGCTGGCGCTGTACATCACGACACTGTCATCGGCCTGGAAGACCTCGGCGAGCGCCTCGATGCCGGGCGAGGAATAGGTGTTGACACGCAGCCTGACGACTTCCGCCTCCACCGCGACCGGCGGCCGGTCGCCGAAATGCACATTGCCCTCGCTGTCGGTCCAGCGGTGGATTTCCGCATGCGCCAGTGACGGGAGCAGAATGGTTGCCAGTACGAGTCGGTTGAACAGGGTCATGTATTGATATCGCAGGCTTGCATGCGGTTATGCCATCTGCTGGCTTAATCGGCAGGAATGCGCGGAAGCTGCGGTCGGGGCATGCACTGCATGCATGGCCAGTGAGGTAGTCTCGCTTCGCAAGGCCGTTCATGCACATGGCCCAGGCCAGCCTCTCGATCCGGGCTATGCCCGTAATAATGGCTCACCTTCTCCCTGCAGTCGTGCGCTCCTGCGCCCAATTGATGCTCCTGTAGGCGCGGATCCCGTCCGCGATTATTTTAAACACCGCATCGCGCATGAGATGCGCTCCTGCAGCAGGAGCTAGACCTGTGGAGCTGGGAAGGATTGTAGTCAGATGTAGGGTGCGTTTTACGCACCGGGAATGGTGCGTTGTAGGAGCGGACGCGGTCTGCTGCTACGGGCGCGTCGCTCCCGGCATCCCTGCCTCCCGGCGACGATGGACAGGAAGTCCAAGTGCCGTGAAGTACATGGATGTACGAGAGCGGCCGTACCTGCGTCCCTGCAGGCAAAAAAAGGCCCCTCGTGCGAGGGGCCGTGGTTTCGAAGGCGACAGATTTAAAAATCTGTCCCCGGCAGGTGGCTATTTGGAGGCGATTTCTTCCAGCTGCTTGGCCTTGATTATCTGGCCGTCGAGGCCGGCTTCCTTGCCGCTGCCGCCGTAGGCGACGCTCATCAGCGTGGAGTAGTACACCACCGGCATCTTGAAGTTGGTCTTGTACTTCTGGTTGATGTGGTTCTGGTACACCTCGACGTTCATCTGGCAGACCGGGCAGGGCGTGACGATCATGTCGGCGCCGCCGTCGTAGGCGGATTCGATGATGTCCTTGATCAGTGCCTGGCTCTTTTCCGGCTCCGAGAAAGCCAGTGCGCCGCCGCAGCAGGACACCTTCTTGTCGTAGTTCTCGATCGGCTCTGCACCCATGGTCTCGACCAGCTTGTCGAGGTACTTCGGGTTCTCGTAGGACTCGCCGTCGATGCCGAACGGGCGGTTGGTCTGGCAGCCGACGTAGCCGGCGATCTTGATGCCGTCCAGCGGCTTCTTCACATGCTTGCCGAGCTCGTCGTAACCGAAGTCCTCGATCAGCACCTCCACCATGTGCCGGATCTTCTGGTTGCCCTCGACCTTGAGACCGGCCTGGGCCAGTGCCTCGTTGGTTTCTGCCATCAGCTTGTTGTCACCGTGCAGGCGCTCCTGGGTCTCCTTGGTAGCGAGCCAGCAGGCGGCACAGGTGGCGACGATATCCTGGCCGGGATTGGCCTGCTCGCTGATCGCCATGTTGCGCGCGGAGAGCGCCAGGCGTGGCAGCTCGCCGCCGCCGGCGTAGCCGATGGAGGCGGAGCAGCAGTTCCAGTCCGGGATTTCGTTGAGTTCGATGTCCAGTGTTTTGCACATGGAGTCCACCGACACCATGTAGTTGGAGGCGGAGGCGGCCTTCTGCGAGGAACAGCCGGGATAAAAAGAATAGGATTTCTTGGACATGTGTAATTACCTCACTTGCCGGCCGCGGGAATCCGGGCGGCCTCGAGTTCTTCTGCCTTTTTCAGGATGGCCTGCAGGCCCTTGGCGTCCTTGCACTTGTGACCGCCGATCAGCTCCATCGGGCTGAGCCGCTTGGTCAGCAGCATGCCGAGACCGATATCCTTCATCTTCAGCGAGGTCTTGATGCCCTCGCCGATGCCGTTCATGAAGTACAGCGCCAGGCCCAGCTTCAGCTCGTTGACGCGGCCGGTCTTGCTCAGGTTGTCCCAGAACAGCTGCGAGAACTTGTGGGTCGGCTGGTTCTTCGGCGCGATGCCGAGGCGCTTCGCGTAGTGCGCGAGGCCATGCATGATGTGGGTGATCGGCAGCTCGCGCGGACAGCGCACGATGCAGTTGTAGCAGGACGTGCACATCCACATGGAGGTGGACTGCAGTACCTCGTCACGCTTGCCGGCGCGGATCATCATGAACAGTTCCTGCGGCGGGTGATCCCAGTGCGGGCCCAGCGGACAGGAGCCGGAGCACACGCCGCACTGCATGCACATCTTCACCCATTCGCCTTCCTCGACGTTCTCCTCGACTTCGCGGAGAAAGTCGTTGCGGTACTGTTCGACCATTTGTTGATTGGCATCAGTCATTGTCTTCTCCTAGAACTTGAACGGACTCAGGCCGACTTTTTCAATTGCTTCGGCCATGTCGTTAATGAGGCGCGGTGCCCGTTCGATGTCGGTGATGGCGACTTCGTGTGTGATCACGCGTTCCTTTTCGAGGTTCAGCGTTTTCAGTGTTTCATCGACCTTGCTCATGCGTACCTGCGCGATCTCGGAACCCTTGACGAAGTGACACTGGTAGTTTTCGCCCTTCTGGCAGCCCATCAGCACGATGCCGTCGTAGCCGCTGTTGAGTGCGTCGGTGATCCAGATGGTGTTGACGGATCCGAGGCAGCGTACCGGGATGACGCGGGCGAACGGCGAGTAGTGGTTGCCGTTCTGCGCGGCCATGTCGAGCGCCGGGTAGGCGTCGTTCTCGCAGGCCAGCACCAGGATGCGCGGCTTCTCCTCGAACTCGTCCGGCATCTCGATGTTCTTCAGCTGCTGGCCGACGGTCTCCACCGAGTAGTTCTCGAAGGAGATGACGCGCACCGGGCAGGCGCCCATGCAGGTGCCGCAACGGCGGCAGCGTGACTCGTTGAACACCGGGTAGCGTTTCTCGTCCTCGTCGATGGCGCCGAACGGGCATTCCACCGTACAGCGCTTGCACTGTGTGCAGCCTTCCTTGCGGAAGCTCGGGAACGACAGATCGCCGGAACGTGGGTGCGCGGCGCGGCCGAGCTTGGCGTTCTCCAGCGCCTGGATGGCCTTCAGGGCGGCGCCGGTGGCGTCTTCCTTGGCCTGCTGCATGTCCATCGGGCGGCGCACCGGGCCGGCGGAGTAGATGCCGGTACGGCGTGTCTCGTACGGGAAGCAGATGAAGTGCGAGTCGTTGAAGCCGTACTTGAGGTGCGGCAGGTCCGGGCCCTGGCGGTAGTCCAGGTTGAGGATGGATTCGACCTTGACCTCGGGTACCAGGTTATCCAGGTCGACATCCTCCACATCCGCCGTGACCGGCAGGTCGATATCGACGCCGGAGTTCGGCACCATGCCGGTGGCCAGCACCACCAGGTCGGCGGTCTCGTTCACTTCCTGGTCCAGGATCAGGTCCTTGAACTTGACCTGCACGCTGCCACCGTTGACGGCCACCTCGCTGACCGTGCCCTTGGTGAAGGTGATGCCCTTCTGCTGGCCGCTGCGGTAGAAGTCCTCGCCGCCGGCACCCGGGGTGCGCATGTCGGAGTAGATGATGTTGGTGTCGATCTGCGGGTTCTGGTCCTTGAAATACATGGCCTGCTTGATCGAGGTCAGGCAGCAGTGGCCGGAGCAGTAGGGCAGGTGGCCTTCCTTCGTGGAACGCTGGCCGGCGCACTGCACGAACACCACGTTCTGCACTTCCTTGCCGTCGGACGGGCGCTTGATCGGGCCGCCCTTGGCTTCCAGCGCCAGCTTCTCCAGGCCGGCCTGGTCGACCACGTCCGGGCTCTTGCCGTAGCCGAGTTCCGGCAGCTGGTTCGCATCGTAGTTGCGTGCGCCCGAGGCCATGATGATGGCGCCGAAGTTTTCCGTGGTGGTGGAGCCGGACTCGGTGGAGATGTCCGCCGAGAAACGGCCCGGGGCACCGCTGGTCTTGGTCAGCGTCGAGTTGAGGTGCACGGTGATCTTGCTGTTGCTAGCGATCTTCGCCACCATCTCCGCCACGCCGGTGTCTTCCGGATCGGCATAGGGCATGTGCTCGGGTATGCGCTTGTATTCGAAGTTGGCGGAGCCGCCGAGCTGGCCGCTCTTCTCGACGAGGGTGACCGGGTAACCGGCCGCCGCTGCCTCGATCGCCGCCGTCATGCCGACGATACCGCCGCCGACCACCAGCAGGTGATCGTTGCTGGCCGCTGCCTCATTGGTGTGCGGCAGGGTCATGTACTTGATTTCGGAGCAGCCCATGCGTATGTAGTCCGCGGCCATCTCCTGCGTCAGCTCGCGCGCCTCGTCGGTGTCCGGGCGCGACCAGATCACGCCCTCGCGCAGGTTGGCGCGGCTGATGGCGACATTCTCGAAGCTGAAGGCCTCGTTCTTGGAGCGCCGCGAACAGGCCGCGATCATGACCTTGTTGACACCCTCGTTGTCGATGTCGTTCTGGATCATGGCCACGCCTTCGGCGTTGCACAGGAAGTCGTGCTCGCGCACCAGCTTGGCCTTGCCCTCGCGCTCGGCGATGGTGGCCAGCTGGCTGCAGTCGAGCCGCTCGCCCAGGCCGCAGCCCTTGCAAATATAGGCGCCTACTTTGATTTCGTCTGCCATGTTCAGCCCTCCGCTCCGGCAACCCGGTTCACGACCTGGATTGCCCGTAATGCACTTGCCGTTGCGCTCTGTACCGCGCGGTTCACATCCAGCGCGTCGGATGAACACCCGGCCGCGAAAATACCGCCGTTCTTCTCGTCGGCCTCGATGAAGCCGTTGTCGTTCACCACGACGTCGATGGGGAAGTCGCTCTTCGCCACGCTCGGCTCCATGCCGACCGCCAGCACGCACAGGTCGTGCGGGTTGCTGTAGCGGTGGTAGCCCTCGGTGTCCACGCCGTGCAGGATCGGGTTGCCGCTGGCCTTGTCCTCGGTGATGTTGGCGACCTTGGACTTGATGAAGGTCACGTTCGCGTCGTCCTGCACCTTCTGGTAGAAGTCGTCGATGCGGTCGATGGCGCGGATGTCGATGTAGTACACGCTGGCCTTGAAGTCGTCGGCGTACTTCTCGCGCAGGTAGGTGGTCTGCTTGAGCGTGGCCATGCAGCAGATGCGCGAGCAGTGCTTGAGGTGGTTGCGGTCACGCGAGCCGGCGCACTGGATGAAGGCGACGTCCTTCGCCTCCTTGCCATCGCTCGGGCGCACGATCTTGCCGCCGGTCGGGCCGAACGGGTCGAGCATGCGCTCGAATTCCACGCTGCTCACCACGTTGGCGAAGCGGTCGTGGCCGTAGGGCTGGATCTTGTCGGCGTCGTACGGCTGCCAGCCGGTGGCCCAGATGATGGCGCCGACGGTCAGCGTGGCCTCGGATTCCTGCATGTCCAGGTCGATGGCGTCGTACTTGCACGCGGCCTTTGCCTTGTCGGCGTCCGGCGTGCCGATCATCTGCGGATCAATGACATAGCGCTGCGGGTAGGACATGTTGAACGGCAGGTAGGCGCCCTTGCGCTTTTTCATGCCGTAGTCGTACTCGCTGTCGAATTCGCTTTCCACGGCCTTTTCGCACTCGCCGCAGGCGGTGCAGTTGGCGTTCACATAGCGCGGGCGGGTCTTCAGCGTGACGCTGTAGTTGCCGGCCTCGCCGCTGACCGCGGAGACCTCTGACATGGTCAGCACGGTCAGGTTGCGGTTGGCCTTGATGCGGCGCAGGTTGATTTCCATGCCGCAGGACGGGAAGCACAGCTTGGGGAAATACTTGTAAAGCTGGCTGACCCGGCCGCCCAGGGACGGGTTCTTCTCCACGAGTATCACCTGCTTGCCGCATTCGGCAGCCTCGATGGCGGCGGTGACGCCGCTGATGCCGCCTCCCACCACCAGAATGGTCTGGTTGGTTGCGATTACATCCGACATTGTTATCCCTCCAGTAAACGCCAGGGGCGCATATAACTACATGAATTCTTTGGTTTTCCGAATCGGCCCCGGTGGCTGGCGCAAGCCTGCGCGCACGAGTCGGGGCAGGAAAAACAGGGCGACAACCTTACCGCGTCTCCCAATGCCGCGCCATATATACAAGGTGGTGAAAGCTATCGAATTTTGCGATGCAGAAATAGAAACAATATATAAGGTATAGGCCGGAGCGCGGCTATGGCTGCCGGCCTCGCGCACGACTACAGGACGGACAAGGAAGTCCACAGAGCTAATCCATCCCGTTTTGTAGGAGCGGATCTCATCCGCGATCATTTCCGTCAATTCCGCGAAGCATCCGCAGGATACGGTGAGCCCGTGAACCTCATCATAACCACGTCGTCGCCAAAATAATGACGTCTGTAGTTCGTAGGAAGCGGTGAGCCCGCGAACCGCATCGATCAGCTACCCGCAGGAGCGCGATCGGTAAATTTGTAGGGTGCGTTTCACGCACCGGAAACGGTGCACAAAGTGCACCCTACGCCTACATGACTTGCTCGCAGGTGTGATTTGCGAGCGCGATCTTTTTTCACCGAGCTCAGCACACACGTCCCGCTTGCTCCCTCCCCCTCCGGGGGAGGGTTGGGGAGAGGGGATATCAATCAAGCTCCTGGCAACAGACCCGCCCCTGTGCTCCCCATCCCCGCTGTGGCAAGATGCCTCATCGACCAAATAAATCACGGAGTTGGAATCAAAGTGACCGTCCGCACCATCAAACCCGAAGAATATTTCATCGAGCAGGAACCCTACTACGAACCGGTCGGCGACGAGATCACCATCTTCGAGGCCGCCTATAAAAATCAGCTGCCCATCCTGCTCAAGGGTCCGACCGGCTGCGGCAAGACCCGCTTCATGGAACACATGGCCTGGCGCCTCAAGCGCCCGCTGATCACCGTGTCCTGCCACGACGACCTGACCGCCTCCGACCTGGTCGGGCGCTACCTCATTACCGGCGGCGAGACCGTCTGGGTCGACGGGCCCCTGGCACGCGCCGTGCGCAGCGGCGCCATCTGCTACCTCGACGAGGTTGTCGAGGCGCGCAAGGACACCACCGTGGTCATCCACCCGCTCGCCGACGACCGCCGCGTGCTGCCCATGGAAAAGCTCGGACAGGTAATCGAGGCCGGCCCCGAGTTCTGCATGGCCATCTCCTACAACCCCGGCTACCAGAGCGTGCTCAAGGACCTCAAGCAATCCACCCGCCAGCGCTTCGTGGCGCTGGAGTTCGACTACCCGTCAGCGCAACTCGAAACCAAGATCCTGGTCAACGAGACCGGCATCGACCAGAAGACCGCCGAGCAGCTCATCAAGTTCGCGCAGATGACGCGCAACCTGAAAGGCAGCGGGCTGGAGGAGGGCGCGAGCACGCGCTTGCTGGTGCATGCGGCGAAGCTGATCCACTCAGGGATTAACCCGGTGGTGGCGTGCAGGAGTTGTATTGCGGAGGCGCTGACGGATGATGCGGAGATGCTGGTGGCGGTGCATGAGTTGGGGGCGTCGGTTTTTTAGCGTTAGGTGATTTAAGATGCGAATTTTCAAATTAATCATGGTTTTGAATACTTTGATTTCTTCATTCGCATTTTCTAGTGATTGTAATTGGCCATTGATTAGTAAGTTATAGGGACCGGTCAATGAAGCAAAAAATAATTTTCGTGCAT
>DATKZN010000028.1:0-5947 GCA_035527955.1 Gammaproteobacteria bacterium | reverse complement strand
CCGCCGCGACCGGTATGCCTGTGCACGGATTTGAGACGTCCATCAGAGTCTTGCCGGCACTCCCTGCTAGGCTGGTCCAGGTTGAGTTTTCCTGTCGTCCTTCAGGAAGCTGTAATTATCCAGGACAGGAGTGCGCGATGTCTGCGGTACATAGCCGTGCGCCGGCGTTTCCCGGTGGTCTCGAGTGGTTCAATATCGACGGAACGGTCAAGATGTCGGAACAGCGCGGCAAGATCGTGCTGATAGATTTTGGCAGCTATTGTTCGGTCCATTGCCGGCATGCCCTGGCGGATCTCCGGCGACTGGCAGGCAGGTACCGGGACGACCTTGTCATTATCGGAGTCCATGCGCCCAGGTTTCGCAGTGAATTGCGGCGCACGCACGTTCAGAAGTCGATCAATCGGCATAACATCGAATTTCCAGTCATCCATGATGCCGACCACAAGCTGAGAAAGCTGTATGGCATCAGGATCCTGCCGACCCGGGTGCTGATCGATCATGAAGGCTACATCGTGGGCTCGCTGTCGGGCGATGGCAAGGCCGCGCGTCTGGAACAGGTCATCGCCAGTCTACTCGGCAAGCGCACGGGGGCTGTCGCAAACCTGCCCAGTTCATTCCAGCTCAAGTCCTGTCCAGAGCCGAAGGGTGTGCTGAATTTTCCTGGACACATCGTTGCCGCGAGGGACCGGGTATACATCGTCGACAGCGGCAATCACCGTATCCTGGTGACATCGGCAAGCGGTCATGTATTGCGTCAGTATGGCGGCGAGGGGCCGGGATTCCTGGATGGCGCAGGCGTGTCGGCCGCATTCAACAATCCGCAGGGGATCGCGGTGAACGATGATTTCCTGTTTGTAGCCGATGAGGGAAATCACGCGATTCGGCGCATCAATCTGCGCACCGACGAGGTGGTGACGATAGCCGGCACCGGCAGGAAGGGTGGCCTGCAGGCCGGGCCAGGCGACGTGCCGCGGAAAACGGCACTCAATTCGCCAACGGATATCGTGTTCCATAACGGCGATCTGTTTATTGCGATGGCAGGCGCGCATCAGGTCTGGCGTCTGTCCCTGTTGCGGAACACGCTGGAGGTGCTTTCAGGCAGTGGCAGCGAAGGGCTGACGGATGGTCCGCCAGGCACGGCGTCGTTTGCCCAGCCGACCGGCCTGACGGTATGCGGTGGCAAGTTGTACACCGTCGACGCGACGGCATCCGCGGTACGTTGTGTGGACCCGGAAACGGGGTATGTCACAACCCTGGTCGGCGAGGGGCTGTTCGCCTTTGGTGAAGAGGACGGCATCGGGCTGGCCGCGCGGCTGCAATACCCGCTCGATATCAAGGCTGACCAGAGCCAGAACATGCTCTGGGTGGCTGACACGTACAATAACAAGATCAGGAGAATCGGGGTGAAAACCCGGCATGTGTCCAGCGTGCTTCTTGACCGGCGGCTGGATGAGCCGGGCGGACTGGCGTTTAGCAACAATACCCTTTACATTGCCAATACCAATGCGCACGAAGTGCTGCGCCTGAACACGAATAATGGCCAGACCGAAGCCCTGAATGTCACCGAAGAGCACATCGAAATTTGACCCTGGCTGCAGACTCTGTCCCCGGCTGGCCGGATTTCTTGACCAGGTTTCCGGAAAACACCCCGATTACCATGCCCGACCGGTAGCGGCCTTCGGAGATCCGCAAGCGCGCTTGCTGATCGTCGGCCTGGCGCCCGGCATGCACGGCGCCAATGCCACCGGACGTCCGTTCACCGGTGACTATGCCGGTATCCTGCTGTACGAGACACTGTACAAGTTCGGCTACAGCAACAAACCCGTGTCGGTGGCGCGCGACGATGGCCTGGAACTGAGCGGCTGCAGGATAACCAACGCGGTCAAGTGCCTGCCGCCGCAGAACAAGCCGCTGCTCGAGGAAGTCAGGAACTGCAACCGCTATCTGCATACGGAGCTGCGCAGCTTGCCGGATGACGCGATCGTCATCGCGCTGGGCAGGCTGGCGCACGATGCGGTGCTGCGCGCGCTGGGACTACGACTTTCCGGGTACGCGTTCGGACATGCTGCGATCCACGCGCTGGCGGATGGGCTGCGCATGGTGGATTCCTACCACTGCAGCCGCTACAACACGCAAACCCGCCGTCTCACGCCCGAGATGTTCCACAAGGCGTTCCGGCTTGCAGGAAATATGCTCTCCGGCAGGCCACGCCGGGTGTCGGCCTGATCTGCCAGGCATGAATAAAGCCGGCACAGTATTTGATTCACGCGGATTCCTGAAAACACTGGCGGTACGGCCGGGTGTCTACCGCATGCTCGATGCCGGCGGCAATGTGCTCTATGTCGGCAAGGCCGGCAATCTCAGGAAGCGGGTCGCCAGCTATTTCAGGAAATCAGGCCTGTCAGCCAGGACGGCTGCGCTGGTGGAACAGATCGCTGCCATCGAGGTGACGGTTACGCACACGGAAGGCGAGGCCCTGCTGCTGGAAAGCAATCTCATCAAGCAGCTGCAGCCGCGCTACAACGTGCTGCTGCGCGATGACAAGAGCTATCCCTATATCTACCTGTCGGACACCCAGGAATACCCGCGGCTGGCATTGCATCGTGGTGCGCGTCGTGCCTCCGGCCGCTATTTCGGCCCGTATCCGAATGCCGGTTCGGTGCGCGAAAGCCTGCATCTCCTGCAGAAACTGTTCAGGGTCAGGCAGTGCGAGGACAGCTTTTTCAGTAACCGCAGCCGGCCCTGCCTGCAATACCAGATCAAGCGTTGCACGGCGCCGTGTGTCGATCTGGTCAGCGCGCAGGATTATGCATGCGATGTCGAAAACACGGTGATGTTCCTGGAGGGTAAAAGCGGCCAGGTGATCGACGGTATGGTGAAGCGAATGGAGGAGGCAGCGACGCTGCAGGATTACGAGCAGGCCGCGATATACCGCGACCAGATAATCAGCTTGCGCCATGTGCAGGAAAAGCAGTACATCAGCACCGAACACGGCGATCTTGACATCATCGCGTGTGTGACGGAAAAGGGCAGTGCCTGCGTGCAGGTGTTTTTCGTGCGCGGCGGGAGGAATCTCGGCAACGCGGTGTTTTACCCGAAGGTGCCAATGGAGCAGGGGCCGGACGAGGTTCTGTCCGCGTTTATACCCCAGTATTACCTCGGTAAGGATATCCCCCCCGAATTGCTGCTCAGCCACGAGCTGCAGGACGGCGAGGTCATCGGGCAGGCGTTGAGCCTGCACGCTGCGCACGGGGTCGAGCTGCGTTCCAGGGTGCGCGGCAACCGGGCACGCTGGGTGAAAATGGCCCGGGAAAATGCCGGTCATGCGCTCCATGCGCAGCTGAACACGCGCAAGGGATTTGCCGTGCGCCTGCAGGCACTGGCCGATGCGCTGCAGCTGCCCGAGGTGCCGGAGCGGATCGAGTGCTTCGATATCAGCCATACGGCTGGCGAGTCGACAGTTGCCTCATGTGTTGTGTTCGGGCTTGAGGGCCCTTTAAAATCGGATTACCGGCGCTTCAATATCCGTGACATCGAGCCTGGCGATGATTATGCGGCAATGGATCAGGCCATCAGCCGGCGCTACACGCGGCTGAAGAAAGGCGAGGGACGTATGCCGGACCTGCTGCTGATCGATGGCGGAAAGGGCCAGGTAGCCGCGGTCTGCCGGGCGCTCGAGGAACTGCAGGTGACCGACCTGCGGGTGCTCGGCGTGGCCAAGGGGCCGGGACGGAAGCCGGGGCTTGAAGTTTTGCACCTGCCGGATCGCAAGGCCGCGCTGGTATTGCCGCCGGATTCACCCGCATTGCACCTGATCCAGCAGATCAGGGACGAGGCGCACCGTTTCGCCATCACCGGTCACCGTCAGCGACGTGCGCGGCAGCGGAATGTGTCACCCCTGGAGAGCATCCCGGGGGTTGGTGCCAAGCGGCGCCAGCAACTGCTGCAACAGTTCGGTGGACTGAGGGAAGTGACGCGTGCCGGCGTGGAGGATCTTTCCCGCGTCAAGGGGATCAACCGAACGCTGGCTCAGCAGATATATGACGCATTGCACGGGGACGTGTAAACGGGGCTTTCCACCATGAAATGGACATGGCCAAATATCCTGACCCTGCTGCGTATCAGCATGATACCGGTGCTGGTGGTCGTCTTCTACCTGCCCGGAAAATTGATGCCGCTGCTGTGTGCCGCGATTTTCGGACTGGCTGCCGTGACTGACTGGCTGGACGGCTATCTTGCGCGGCGCCTGAAGCAGCAATCGGTATTCGGCGCCTTTCTGGACCCGGTTGCCGACAAACTGATGGTGGCGGTTGCGCTCGTTCTGCTGGTCGAGTCCAACGGTGATCTGTTCTTCACCATACCCGTTGCAGTCATCATCGGCAGGGAAATCGCCATTTCGGCATTGCGTGAATGGATGTCGGAGATCGGCGAGCGCGCCACCGTGGCTGTCTCGATTATCGGCAAGGTCAAGACCACGGCACAGATGGTCGCGATCCTGCTGCTGCTCTATGACGCACCCGTCGGGCTGTTCCCTACGCACGAGGTGGGACTGGTGCTGCTCTACGTGGCTGCCGTCCTGACGCTCTGGTCGATGCTGATCTACATGCGGGCGGCCTGGCCGGTCATCTTCGGCAGGACCGGGGCGCCGGGAGAGGGTGATGCTTGACAGTATCCCGCCAGTCTATAAAATGGCGGTTTGCTGTGTGCGGGAATAGCTCAGTTGGTAGAGCACAACCTTGCCAAGGTTGGGGTCGCGAGTTCGAATCTCGTTTCCCGCTCCATCTTTTTTCAGCCCCGGTCTCCGGGGTTCTTCCTGTCAGGGTGCTGGTTACCCGATCCATGGCTGGGTGGCAGAGTGGTGATGCAGCGGCCTGCAAAGCCGTGTACGCCGGTTCGATTCCGGCCTCAGCCTCCAACTAATCCTCTACATCCCCGGTACGTCTCTGTAAAATCGCACGGTCATCCACCGGCCCGGGTGGCGAAATTGGTAGACGCAAGGGACTTAAAATCCCTCGGTGGCAACACCGTGCCGGTTCGATTCCGGCCCCGGGCACCACTTGACCCGCCTATTGCGCCAGGCGGCCACGGGCCTGCATGTGCCCGGTTGAAAACAACGGGCGCCAACAACGATCCGAAATTTCAAGGTAACAATGTGTAAGCAGCCCGCGGCCTATGCGGGCCCTGGCCGGTCCAGGCCCTGGACTTGGATTCTATACAGGGACGCACGAGTGTCATGGCGGCGGGATGCCTTGCGCGACCGGCATCCCGGCTACCGGTGGAATTGACGGGTTAACCCCTTCATCAGCCGCTCATGATGCGCGGCCAGCGGGCGTGGATCGCTTCCGCAAGTTCCGGTTCGATCGTGACCACGTAGATACGCCGTTCATGCCGGTCGCGTGCCACCAGCCCCTGGATCCATTGGCCCCGGGTCAGATCGTACCAGCGGCTATGACCTTCGAGGTCTTTTTCCATGAAGCTTCTGACCGGTATCTTGACCGGTACCGGGAACCAGCGATCCCAGCGACCGGCATAGATGCCGTCCAGCCGTGCCCAGCCGCCCAGCGGCAGGCTGCCGGCCTGTTCGTGCCGGCGACCCCATGCCAGACGGCGGGTGCCGCCGCCCCGGGCCATGACCGGCAATTGCGCCTTCGGGTTGGGAAAGTACACCCGGATATCCTGGTCGTTTGCCGTGTAGTAGACGCCGTCGCACATGGGAGTTCAGATTGTCTGGCGATGTCCGAACGGCTTCCAGGACGGCGCAATGACGTTTGGCATGCTGGAGCGGTTGAGCAGCCGGGCAGGGGCCAGCACCAGCTCGCCGTAGCGCCGGTTGACGGCGTCCATGACCTCGTTGGCCTCGCGCCGCGCCTCGTCTTCACTGTCAAACAGCTCGAGCTGGCCGCCGGCGGGAACAGGGTCCAGGGCGGTGACCTGCACCTGGTGCACA
>DATKZN010000027.1:0-10618 GCA_035527955.1 Gammaproteobacteria bacterium | reverse complement strand
CCCGCCCCACCCCGCCGCGAGGGCCCGACCACCGCCACACACCGTCGATCATGTCTCTGATAGAGTCCTACCTCAAATCCTGTTGTGAATTACGCCGTTTCTGCTCCCTGGAAGGCTGGATCGATAACAACTCGCTGCGTTTCACGATTATCATGGAAACAGGTAACGGGGTGATCGTGGAAATCGAATTCGACGAACTGCTGCCGGAAAGCCCGGACAGGCCGGCGCGACGGGTAGGCTGCTGCGGACAACTCCATCTCCATACCGACCGCTACGGACAGATCATGCGTGCCGAGGTGCTGTAGGCAGGACCCCATTCCCCACCCGGCGACTGCGGCACACAAGATGAATGGTAGCGATGCCTGCCGGCATCCAGCCCCATGTCATCAGGATGCCGCTGTCCGGACAGGGTGCGGGCTAGAAGTACACATAACCCTCGTTTTGCAGGCGCTCTACCTCGATACGGCCATCCGGCACCTGGTCGATGAAGGCAGGTATGTCATCGCGCGCAACGCCACTGATGTTCATCATGGTTTGACAGATTTTCACATCCACGATATCGAAGGCATCGAGCTGCGCCGCCTGGTCCACAACGTCCCTGTACTTGTCATAATTCTTGCGGGAAAAGAATTCCACCTCGGGTCCGTGCAACACCAGCACTACGCTGGCACCCTCCTGCGCACCCAGCAGGCGCGATGACAACTGCTCGGCCCGGTTCAGCAGCACGCGCAGTTCGTCGAGGCTATGGACCGAAATATCCAGCACCGCCTTGTCCGGCAACGGCGCATCGCTCATGGCGGCATCAGGTGCCGGCTTCCCGGCATCGGCCGCGGGCATGGCGACGACTGGCGATTCCTGCTGTTCAGGCGACAGCATGAAGAACATACCGCCCGCCAGGGCGGCCGCCAGCACCAGCAGAATGAACGCCTGTTTCATGATTCTCCCCCGACCCCAAAGCGATGTATCGATGCCTGCGCAGGATCTGCCCAAAGCCGGTGGCAAGCACGGCTTTTCGGTTACAATGCCCAGCCCGGCCTTACGCCTACTCTAGTCACTAGCCTGCCGGAATGCCATGCCTGCTGACAACATGACATACACTGAACACGCCCGCAATGGTCGCATCGCCGCCTGGTTGCTGGTGTGCTGCCTCATGATCTACGCCATGGTGGTGCTGGGTGGAGTAACCCGCCTGACCGGATCCGGACTGTCCATGGTCGAATGGGACCCGATCTTTGGCATCTTACCGCCGCTTGACCAGCAAAGCTGGGAGGCCACCTTCGAACTGTATCGCCAGTCTCCCGAATACCGGCACATAAACGTCGGCATGGACCTGCACGGCTTCAAGCGGATCTACTGGTTCGAATACTCGCACCGCCTGCTGGGGCGCACCATCGGCACGGTATTCCTGCTGCCATTCCTGTATTTCCTGGCCAGGGGCTGGATCAGCCGCCCGCTGGTGCCGCGACTCGCGGCGCTGTTCGTGCTCGGCGGACTGCAGGGCGTGCTCGGCTGGTACATGGTCAAGAGCGGCCTGGTGGATAACCCGCACGTCAGCCAGTACCGGCTTACCGCGCACCTCGGCCTGGCGATCCTGATTTACGCCTGGATGCTGCACGTCGCACTGGGCCTGTGGTTCAGTGCGCGGCCACCATCAAGCACCGGCACGTGGCCACGCCACAGCATCCGCTTCCTGCTCGGACTGGTTTTCATCACTATCCTGTCGGGCGGCTTCGTCGCCGGCCTGAAAGCCGGCCATGCCTACAACACCTTCCCGTTGATGGACGGGCACTGGGTACCGCAGGTGATATTCATGCAGGAACCGCTGTGGCGAAATTTTTTCGAAAATATCGCCACCGTGCAGTTCGATCATCGCCTGCTGGCCACACTGGTATTTGCCTGCGTGTGCCTGCTCTGGGCAGGCACCCTGCGCAGCCGGCTCGACATCCGGATGCGCGCCGGCCTGCACGTGCTGATGGTGGCCGCATTGCTGCAGGTCAGCCTGGGTATTTCGACCCTGTTGCTGCATGTACCGGTAGCGCTGGCGGCCATGCACCAGGCTGGCGCAGTACTATTGCTGAGTGTGCTGGTCTATCTGAACCAGCGCATGGCGCGGGAAAGTGACTGAGGGAAGGGCCGGCGGGCCGCGTGCGGCCCACCGGCCAGGTACAGATTACAGGCTGCTGAAATAGGCTGCCAGGTTATCGATATCCGCATCGCTCAACGGCTTCGCCATCGGGCTCATCATGGGATCGGTACGGTCGCCGTCACGGAAAGCCTTCATCTGTTTGACCAGATAGCCTTCCTTTTGACTGGCCAGGTTCGGCCACATGGGGTTGCTGCTCACGCCCCCTGCGCCGTGGCAGCCGGCACAGGAAGCGGCCTTGGCCTTGCCTGCCTCGGCATCTCCGGCAAGCGCCGCGCCACTCATGACCAGCAGGACACCAGTAATGACTACGTTAGTTACTATTTTCATTGAGAAACTCCATTAGAATGATTGGACCGTATACGCCTCAGCGGCTGCAGCCGCCACACCGGGGCCCGCAAGTATATTTATGAAAAATTATATACCGCAAGCAAACAACTAATATTTCTTTATTTAACAGTTATCTGTCAGTCAATGTTGCAAAAACCGCCGCCACCAGCGGCGGCGATTACCGGGCAGTACCACCGTCTGACTCAAATCTACCGGAGGAAGTTTCGAGAGAATCCAGCCTGGCAGCGGCGGATTGTCACTGTAACCACATGAAACCCCAAGATTGTTGGGGTCAAATATCTTTACGAATGTCGGCGCATCCATCGAGTCGGTGAACACGATGCCGCAGTAGTCCTCGTCATGTTCGGTACGCAGCAGCTGGAAGATCTCGGCAAGAAATTTCCTGACCTGCGCTCCGCTTGCCGGAGCTGCGGGCGGGGGCTCGCCGATGGCGTAGATATGCCAGAGTCCCTCGGCGTCTGCGCCAAGCACATCCAGGAGCAGGTCAAGCTGCTCCCAGCGCAGAATATTCTCAAAACGTCCCTTGAATGCAACACGGAACGGCTCGGTGACCTGCTCGTTCATTACCGCCTCGACCATCAAGTTGTTTTTTATACACTATATACTACCGGCACGGTCAATACACTTGCCTGGATCAACACCGAACAGAGAGCTCACCGCGCATGAACCCTGAATTCTGGCACGAACGCTGGGCAGCCAACCAGATCGGCTTTCACCAGCAGGAAATCAACGACCACTTGCAAAAGCACTGGCATGGCCTCGACCTGCCGGCCGGCAGTCGCATCCTGGTACCGCTGTGCGGCAAGAGTCTCGACATGCTCTGGCTCAGGGAACAGGGTCACGCCGTCGTCGGCATCGAAATCAGCCCGCTCGCCGTGGCCGCCTTCTTCCGGGAAAACGCGCTGACCCCCGATATCCGCGAGGAAGCCGGTTACAGCTGCTGGTCTTTCGATAGACTCGAGATCTATTGCGGTGATTTCTTCCAGTTGCACGCCACAGAACTCGGCACCCTGGATGGCTGCTATGACCGGGCCGCACTGGTTGCACTGCCTGAGACACTGCGTCCACGCTATGCCGCGCACCTCGCCGGCCTGTTGCCACCGGCAAGCCGCGGGTTACTGGTAACAATGGAATACCCGCAGCCGGAGATGCACGGACCACCATTCGCCGTCCCGCGCCAGGAAGTCAGTCGGTTGTTTTCCGGGCAATTCGACATCGACCACCTGGACCAGTTCGATGCCCTGGCGGCGAACCCGTCTTTCAGGGAGCGGGGGCTGAGCGGGCTGACCGAACACGTATGGAGCCTGCGACGACGCTGACGACGCGCGTGCGGGGTCAGTTCTTCAGCTCGACCTCGTCCGCGATACCGTCTGCAGGTAAATCGTCTTCCAGCTCGACGATGTCTCCCTGGCTGACCTGGCTGTAGAACCCGTCGCCACCGCCGGGGAAGGACCGGTCATTGCTGTCCTCGAATTCCGTCCTGTTGTCCGTCGTCATCGTGACCCCGAGTATCGTCACGCTGCCGCTGACTGCATCCCCGCTCGCCGCACTTACCGGGCCCGTCACCCCGTATTCATCGAGCATCCTGCGCTTGACGTCTCCGGCAATGACAGTGCCCGTGCCGTCGAGATAACCCTTTACCAGTACGGGATCACCGGCATTCATCTGCAGCAGCGTAAAGGGCTGAACCTGCAGCAGCTCGTCTTCCAGACGTGTTTGCGAATCAACCATAACCAAAATCGACGGCTGTCCCGAAACGATTTCAATACCGAAGGTGCCAGTGGTCACGTCTATTGCAGTCACCTGCCCTGCGAGCTTCAGCACGCCGCTGCGCTGTTCGACCTGGTCGGCCATAATTAAACCGCCTGAGATAGTACCCTCGACCTCGACAAGCTGGTTGTTGGCCAGCGTTCCGGCCAGGGCAGTCGGGCTGAACGTGGCATTCGATGCATCGACCGGCACGCCATCGAGCAGGAAGCTGCCAATACTGGTGAACATGGTCACCAACCCCTCAACGCTGATCCTGCCGGTGTAGTAACCCAGGTTGCTGGCTTCGCGCTCGATACGCGAGGCGAGCAACGAGGCAGCACCCTGCAACACGCCATTGACCTCGACGTACTGCCCGTTGGTCACGGTTCCCGGCAGGTCCTCGAACACGGTGGCCCCGTCGAAGGTGACGCTCAGCGTACCGATCGAGAAGGTATCGACACCGTCGAAACCATTTACCGTACCCCTGATCTCCACGATCGTGCCCTGGCCGAACACACCCGTCTTTTCCAGGCGCGTGGCGACCAGTACACCGGCATCGTCGAAGTAGCCACTGACATCCACGACATCGTTCACCTGCAATGACAGGTAGTTTGTGTTGACGAAGACCGTGGCATTCCTGTCAACGGTAATCGTCGTACCCAGAATCCCGAACGTCTTGTGCACCCTGTCCGGGTCCTCAACCAGCGCGACCCTGATCGGACCACTCACCACCTCGTCATAGGTGATACTGGTCGCGGTACCGCTGATGCCGTCAGGATTGATGGTACCGGTAATTGTTACCACCATGCCTGGATCCATCACGGTGTCGTCATCGAAGCCATTACTGACCGTGATGACATCGTCTATGTTCCTGCTGGCGCCCGCGGTATCGAACTCGATGCCGTTGACGAATACGCTGCCGAAACCGGTTACTGTACCCGAAGTAATCCCGGTACCGCCGATACCACCCCCTGCCAGCTGACCGTCGCCGATACCGCACGAAACAAGCAGGACACATACCGCCAGATACAATACAGCAAGAGATTTTCTGCAACCCGACAGACTCATCACTGCCGCCCCATCAGGAATCCTGCTCATAAAAATATATACCGAGACTTATATACTTACCCTGCTGCTCGCTCCCTTCCTCTAGCTCATGGGCAGCGAACTGGTGGTCCAGCTGTTCGAGCAACGCCTGCGCCTTCTTGAACGACAACTTTCTGAGCTTTGCGACCGCTGCCGGATCGACGTTGTCATAGGCAACCTTGCGCTGGAAACGCAGGTTATCGGGCGTGGCCACCAGATTGTGGTCGATGGTTGAAACCAGCTCGCATACATCCACGCCGAGAATCTCGATCTTGTCGGCGGCATCCCTGCCGGGAACGTAGGCATTGCGCACCAGACTGGCCGCCTGATTCGATACGTTCACGCTGCCGGCCTCCTGGAGCATGGTCAGCATGGCCTTGGTCGGTATATCGCCACTGTATTGTCTCACCAGCCTGGCGAAGGATTTTTTCTCTCCTTCCAGGGGCAGGGTGGCAGGCTTGCCTGTTGCATCATGAAAATGACTGTCATTTCGCCAGCCGCTGATGACCCGTATGGCGCGGTTGTAACGGGCCTGCTCGAGCATGACATCGGCATCGCCAGTCTCCAGCAGGCGGCTGACCTCCTTGCGGGTAAGACCGGTAAGCGCCGAGACACGAGACACGGTCTGCTTCTTGCCTCTCGGTGCAAAATCGCGGAATGCCACATCGACATACGCCTTGCGTACCAGCTCGGCCAGCGTGCCATAGGCAACGCCATTGCGCAGCAGGATACGCACCAGCGGCTGCATTAGCTTCTGTATCGCAACAGAGAGTGTCTTGTCGAACTTGTCAGCCATGAAAGTATTGCATTTGCCCGGACCGTGTTACATAAAGCAACCGCGCCAGCCGGGATTTTCAATCAGGTCCCGGCTGAGATCGCTATCCTGGAAACCAGGGGTGTACGGACACACAGGCTAGAAATCCGCCCGGTATCCAAGGTTGAGGAACCAGCTCTCCGACTGGGAAGTTCCGGTGACGATCTCGCGGTCCGACCACTCGCCACCCAGCTCGGCCTCAAGCCGGAAACGGCGCTTGATGCTGTAGGTGAGCCGCGCCGAGGGACGGTAGATGAACTGCTCGGTATCGTCGTCGTTTTTCCTGAAGTCGACGCGAAAGCGGGGATTGACACGGAAATCGCGAGTGACCGGATAGCGTGTGTTCAGTGACAGCGACGTCGTGTCCGATGTCGTTGCGTCGATGAAACGCAGGCCCAGAATCGTGATATCACCTTCCTTGAGCAGGTTGCTGCCGATCAGCTGCAGGTTGTAGTAGTACTCGTTATCGGTACCAGGCACTGCCGCAACACCTCCGGAGCCCACAGTATCGGAAAGCTTCGACAGGGTAATATCGCCGCTTATCTGCAACTTCTCCGTTATCGGTCTCGATACACCCAGCGTCCCGAGCTTGCTGGTCGCGGTACGATCCTGCGCGAACTGGAAGAGCTCCTCCTCGGTAAAGAATGCCAGCATCTCCTCGATTGTGAGCAGGGGTACAGGCGGATCAGTTGGAAGCGTTGTAGGATCAACCGCACCCTGCAAGGCATTACTGGTAGTAAGGATCGGACTGTTGCGGTAATCGAGCACGATATTGAATGACGTCTTGCCCTCAGTGGTCCAGTTACCAAGCAGCTGTGCCGTATTAAGCGACTTATAGAAGATATCGTAGTCGACCAGCGTGAAGAACGAGCGATTCACGTCGAAGTAGCGCAGCTCGCCACCCACCGCGCGCCGGTCGGTAATATCTTCAACCTTCTGCTCGATCACGAATACGTTCGTATCCCATCCCGTGAAAAAGTCCTCCAGCGCGAAGTTAACCCCGTAGAAATACTGGCTTTCATCGAATCCGTCACGCGAAGAGTCGACCGGGAACCCTGTAGTAGCCGAGACGCTCAATTTGCGGGTTATCGGTACATCCAGCAGCAGTCCGTCGAAGCGGCCCAGTACGCCACCGGTACTGCGCGACTGGCGACCCAGACGCATTGCAAGCCTGTTGCTCCTGTTTGTGGCATCGAAATACAGCGAACTTACAGTGGCTTCGCTATCTTCTCCGCTATTGAGAAAATCGTACAAATAGCCGCCGGTCAAGCGGGTGCGCAGATCGTAATCACCGTTTTTCAGGCGTCCGGTAACATCGAGATCCGAAGACAGGGATGACTGGGTAACGGCTGTCAACTGGTCATCGTCGTTGACCTGGGAAGTGTTTTCGTCCCGGCGATAGAATTGTGAAAAACCGCCGAATACATCCCAGTCCCTGGCAGCTTGATCGCGCCCTTTCGCGGCCTGGAGTTTCTCCTTCGGGGACTTGGTTGCCGTTAACAGCCCGGCCAGCCTCTGACGAACACGCGTAGCACCCTCGCCTTCGGGGTAACGCTCGAGGTAGCTGTCGTAGGCCGCCTTTGCCTGCGCCAGCTGTCCCTTGCGCTCGCGCGCAAGACCGAGAAATTCCAGGGCATCACGACTGGAAGAATTTTCAGGATAATCGAGTATCTTTGTATAGATACGGATTGCGCTATCGTAGTCCTTGTCTGTCATCAGACGTTCTGCTTCAGAACCGAGCTCGTTGAGTTTCTCCAGCTCCGTTGCAGTCACCTTGCCGCCAACCCGCGCTGCCGGACTGGGTTCCGGCTGAAGCTGCTGTTTTTTCGGTGCTGCCCGCCTGGTACTGTCATCCAGTACAGCATCAGCGGACTCTGAACGTTCTTCTGTGGACACCGGCGTCGCCCATGCGCCGGGGAAATACGGCAGCAATTTCTCCAGTACTGTCTCGGCATCCTGCCTGGTGGAGAAAAAGCCGAGGCGCAACCGGTTCCAGGTCTTGCCGTCCTTGTCGAATTGCGTCGTGTATATCCGGTAGGCCAGCAGGATATCGAGTTCCGGCAATTCTGCCGCCGTGAATGTCTGAATCGATGATGCCAAATTGATGGCATACGGGAACGTCCTGGCGGCGGCAGAGGTTACGATATCATCCGCAGCACGCGCTGCCCCCTTGTGCTGGACCGTGACCACAATCTGCCTGGGGTCCGGACTGGGTGATATCTCGAACTCGACCTCTTCCTCAAACTGGAGACTGATCAGTGTCGATGCAAACCCGGAACTCTCGTAAGTAACTTCCGACAGCGGTACTCTGTCATTAGGCGTCCACTGGATGGTCTCATCGCCAAACAGCACATTGCCATCTGCACCCAGCACAGGTGCCGGCTCTACGAAGATTCGGATGAACCCGCCCCTTTTTTCCGGGGCGAAGCGCTTGACCTGTACCGGGATGTTCAGAAAGATGCGCACGGTCGAATAACCTTCGGCATCTGCAACATCCAGATGATCCAGCACGCTGATCTCTGCATGCACAACAGTTGAAAACAGCAATGCCAAAATTGCCGCCAGCAAGCTGGCAAGGCATGGCCTTGATCTCCTCGCGCTATTCATAGTTCTTCTCTTGTTTTTAACGATGATATTCAGGTGTTAAAACGCCGTCACCCGGGTGGCTTGAAAATATATATAACTAATCTTCGTGAATCACGATCTTGCTCCACGCAGTATTGCACGGGATAAGTAAAAAACCGCAGTCAGGCATGGCCCGTCTTCGATATCTCCCTCGCATAACACCGGCTGCAACAGCGGCGGTTCGCGCCTGAGGCGCGAGCGTCTCACGTCCCGGAAGTATATCGCGTTCCAGAGGACTCGCCGCAACAGCTTGCAGTTTCACACGCAACTCCCTACCGGTGTCCGGCGGCAAATAACGCACATACCGCACCGGCAGGGTCAGACTGATGCAAATCGCCAGCTCATGCCCTGCATCGTGCACATCTAGTGCATCAAGAATGCGGTCCGGGACCGGTTGGAAGAAGGCGGGTGGCGTTCAGAGCATGCCAACCAGCCACACCATGCTTGCACTTTGCAATATCCTCCACGAACCGGCCCGTTTGTCATATACCCGGATTACCAGCTGCTGCTGCTAACCCTGTGGCAACCGCTGCCTCCGCAATCGCGATCCTGGCTCAGACCATTGTGCTCGTCCTCGCCAGCCCTGTAGTCATTGGCATGACAGCCGGCACAATCCGGCTGGTAGGTCGGTGACGGCCACGGGATCACCTGGCTGTTGCTGGTATGACAGGCACTGCAGGGCGGATTGCCACGGTGATCACCTGGATAAGTGCCCGAGCTGTGTGTGAAGCTGATCGGCAGCCAGTTGTTGGTACCATGGCATTCGTCGCACTGCACGGTGGTTATGAAGTGATTCGAAGGCTTGCCCGTGGACGTACTGCCATTGTGGCAGGTCGAACAGGTGCCCGGAGAAACCGCACTGTGATCGAAGCTCGCCGGTATCCAACCAATGGTTGAATGGCAATCATCACAAGTATTCGTGCTGGCGATATGGTTCGGCGTCTTGCCCTGTGCTGTGCTGCCATTATGACAAGTGAAACAGGTGCCCGGCGATACGCCACTGTGGTCGAAAACCGCCGGCACCCAGCCGTTGGTGGTATGGCAATCGTCACAGGTATTGTTGCTGGCGATATGGGTCGGCGTCTTGCCCATCGCCGTGGTGCCGTTGTGACAGCTGAAGCAGGTGCCCAGCACGTCGGCATGATCGACCCGGATCACCGGTATGAAACTGCTGGTGCTGTGGCAGTCCTCGCACACGTTGGTAGTCTGGATGTGCGTGCCGTTCTTGCCGGTTGCGGTGGAACCGTTGTGGCACGATGAGCAGCTACCGGTCACGCCACTGTGATCGAACACCGCATTGGTAAAGGTCGTGGTGTTGTGGCAGTCGTCACAGGTGTTGCCACTGGCGATGGGATTGGCTGTCTTGCCCGGCGCCGTGGTGCCGTTGTGGCAGCTGAAGCAGGTGCCCAGCACGTCGGCATGATCGACCCGGATCACCGGTGTGAAGCTGTTGGTACTGTGGCAATCCTCGCACGCGTTGGTGGTCTGGATGTGCGTGCCGTTCTTGCCGGTTGCGGTTGTCCCGTTATGGCACGACGAGCAGTTACCGGTCACGCCGCTGTGATCGAACACCGCATTGGTAAAGGACGTGGTGTTGTGGCAGTCATCGCAGGTGTTGCCACTGGCGATGTGATTGGCTGTCTTGCCCGGCGCCGTGGTGCCGTTGTGGCAGCTGAAGCAGGTGCCCAGCACCTCGGCATGATCGACCCGGGTCGCCGGGTTGAAGAGGTTCGTGCCGTGGCAGGCCTCGCAGGCATTGGTCGTCTGGATGTGCGTGCCGTTCTTGCCGGTCGCGGTCGTCCTGTTATGGCACGACGAGCAGTTACCGGTCACGCCGCTGTGATCGAACA
>DATKZN010000026.1:0-12166 GCA_035527955.1 Gammaproteobacteria bacterium | reverse complement strand
GCAAACTGGCTGTTCGATCCGCAACATTCAGTCCGTCTGAGCTATGCCCGTGCCACGCGCAACCCGTCACTGGTCGAGAGCCAGTTCAACAACGTCTACGAAGTGGATGACGGCACCCCCTACCTGATCGACTTTGTTGCGATGGACCCCGACCCGGAAACGCTGACATCCGTCGAGCTGGGCTATACCGGCTACTGGCTGGAGCGCCGCCTGCTGCTCGATGCCAAGCTGTTCCATGAAAAGACCGTGGACAGGATTCATTTTGTCGACGATCCGATGGTGCAACAACCCACCCCGGCGGTTGGGAGTCAATTCACGGCCTCATCACTGGTCAACGACGGGTACACGAGAGTCATCGGGGGCGAGCTGCAGCTGAAATACCAGACCGGACCACGCGATTTCATCTCGTTTCAGGTCGCAAAGATGGATACCGATATTGCTGAAAGCGAGCAGATAAATCCCACGGTGCCGGGTATTTTTATCGACGACATTGCCCCGCGCTACACCGCCAGTGCACTGGCTAGCAAGACGCTGCCACACGGCTTCGAGGTTAGCGCCGCCTGGTACCACATCTCAAAGATGGTCTGGCTGGGTGACGGGGACCGGATCCCGGGCTACAACCGGACCGATGCGCGGCTGGCCAGACGCTGGCGCAGCGCAGGTACCGATATGATGCTGGAAGCCATTGTGCAGAACATCGGCAACGACTACATCACCTTCCGCGACGAGAATTTCTTCGACACGCGCGCCTACCTGCGGTTTTCCGTCGCGTTCAAATAAGCAGGTCGCAACAGCGGAAGTCGATGTGTTGACAATCTCCAGATCACGCAAGAATGCGAAGACCGGCGGCGGTCAGCCGTGGGCATGGCTGCTGTTGTTGCTGCTTGCCTGTCAGACCCACGCCCATGCCGGCGGTATACTGGTCGTGGCCAGTTCCGGCGCCGAACTGTACAGCCGGTTCATCGAACGCTTCACGTCCAGCCTGCCAGGCAGCAGCCCCGGCACCGGCGTCCCCGACATCACAGTCGTGTACCTCGACAAGCACACACTGACTGACGACGATCTCGCAGCACACAGTATCATCATCCCGGTCGGCACCCGCGCCGCCCGTGATGTAGCCGCGCGCCAGCTGGACATTCCCGTATTGCATACCATTATCCCGGAGAGTGTCTATCTGACACTGGCGACGCCACCCGCAACATGCACCATGCAGTCCGCGATTTTCATAGACCAGCCGCTCGCGCGCCAGGTGGCGCTCGCGCAGGCATTGTTCCCCGATGCCGTCGATTACGGCGTCCTGCTGGGCCCCACATCCCGCCAGCGCCAGGCGGAAATCGATGCGCTGGAAAAGGACATCGATCTGCGACTGGTTGTCAATATCGCGGACCGTGAAACGGATATTGCCGCGGTAACCAACGGCCTGCTGCAGCAGGTGGACCTGTTGATCGCGGTCAACGACCCGCTGGCGCTGAACAGGGAAAACGCAAAATGGCTGCTGTACTCGGCCTACCAGCGGCGCCTGCCGGTCATCGGTTTCTCGCGGGCGTATGTCCGTGCCGGCGCAGCCGGTGCCGTGTTCTCGGAACCTGAACAGATGGCACGCCAGGCAGCCGAGATCGTGCAACGTCAAATTGCCAGCCCGACTGCCTGCCTGCCAGCGGCCGGGTTTCCGCGCTATTTCAGCGTAGCCATCAACCAGTCAGTCTGCAGTTCGCTGGGGGGTGCCCTGTGTAACGAGGACGCCCTTGGCGAACTGCTCGCAAACAGGGAACCCGGGAGATGAGGCGCTTTCTGAAAAACCTCGGGATCGGACAGCGCACTCTGCTGATCTTCGCCGTACCCATGCTGCTGGTCATCCTGACGCTGGGATACCGCATCACCTCCGGTTACATGGATAACGCCAGGGATGCGCTCGATACACGTGGCGCGCACATGGCCAGACAACTTGCTGCCTTGTGTGAATTCGGTCTTTATGTGCAGGATATCGAGGAACTGCACAGGCAAACGGGATCCGTCGCGGTCGAGGAAGACGTGGTAACCGTACGGGTCACCGATGCCGCAGGGAGGGTACTGGCACAGACGGGCAACATTGACCAGCCAGGCGGCGGCAGAAATATCGCCAGTTTCACGGCTGCCGTTATGCGCACTGGCGTGAACATATCGGACTTCGAAGACGAGACGGTGGCCGGCAAGGAGATTGCCGGCCAGGAGCCCGTGATCGGTCACGTGACGGTCAGCCTGTCCACGCGCGGACTGCAGCGCAACCTCGACAAGACCCTGCTGTCCGGCAGCATCCTGACTGCCAGCGGACTGCTCGCAACCCTGCTGCTGGCATACATTGTCGCCAGCAGCATTTCCGGCCCGATCCGGCATCTTACCGGCGTGGTGGGAAAACTGACCGGCGGCGACCTTGCGGCACGCTGCCGGCAGGACTCGCCGAGCGAGCTCGGCAGCCTGGAGGCGGGCATCAACCAGATGGCGGCCACACTGCAAAACGCACAGCAACAGCTTGAATGTGAAGTCGAGGCCGCTACGACTGCGCTGCAGCACACGGTGACCGAGCTGGAAACCAGGAATGCAGAACTGGACCATGCCCGTGACGAAGCCGTCCGCGCCGCCGCCGCGAAGTCCGGTTTTCTCGCCAGGATGAGTCATGAAATTCGTACGCCGCTGAGTGCGATCATCGGCTTCAACACCTTGCTCGGGAAAACGCGTCTCTCCGAGAACCAGCAGGAATACTCCCGCACCATCAACCAGGCAGCAACCCAGCTGCTGCAAGTGATCGAGGATATTCTCGGCTATACGCGGCTGGAGTCGGGCACAATGAAGATGGAACGGGTGCCGTTCAATCTGTATGACAGCCTGGAGAATGTCGTCAGCATGCTAAGCGCATCCGCGCATGAAAAACGCCTGGAACTCGTGCTGTACATCCACTCGGATGTGCCACGTTACATCATCAGTGACCAGAACCGCATCAGCCAGGTACTGACCAATCTTGCCGCCAATGCCATCAAGTTCACCGAGCAGGGACATGTCATCGTCGAGGTCTCGGTGCCCCGGCCCGCAACGGATTCTGTCACGGTAAGGATCGCGGTCAGCGATACCGGCATCGGGCTCAGCGACAGCCAGCTTGGCCAGATATTCTCACCCTTTATCCAGGCGGATGACTCCACCAGCCGCAAGTACGGCGGCACCGGGCTGGGCTTGTCGATCAGCAAGAAGCTGGTGGAGCATCTCGGTGGCGAGATGCAGGTCAGCAGCCAGCCGGGCAAGGGATCGGTTTTCAGCTTCACCCTGACTTCACCCTGCCTGGACGAAAGCAGCAACCGGCCCGCGAAAATCCTGAGCGGCAAAAAAGTACTGGTGTACGATTGCAACCCGTTCTCGTTGCGCGCACTGCGCAACCGGTTCTTCACCTGGGGCGCAACGGTGTACAACACGTTGGACCCCGACAGGCTGCATCAGTTGCTCGCCGAACAGGGGGATGACAAAAATCCCTGGGACCTGGTAGTGGTGGGTCTCTCCAGCGACGAATACGCCCACCACAGCTGCGCCGACCTGTGCAGCAAGTACAGTACACCGGTTCCGGCGCCGCGAATCTTTCTGGTCAGTGCCGAACTCGATGACCCGGCTCCCGACTGCAGCTGTGTCTACAATAGCCGCATCCTGCCAAAACCGGTCAGGAGCGACCTGTTGCTGCGCACCGCCAGATCGCTACTGAGACTACCCGACGAACCGGCACCGGCGCTGGCCACTGCGCCCGGCCGGCAGCATGCAAACCGGATACAGGCTGGCCTGGATGCCCTCATTGTCGAAGACAATCGCTTCAACCAGGACCTGCTCAGCCGGATGCTCGGAAATCTCGGCGTAACAACCACGCTCGCCGGCACCGGTAAAGAGGCCTGCACACTCACCGGTCAGCACCGGTACGACATCATCTTCATGGACATCCATATGCCGGAAATGGGTGGCATCGAAGCCGCACATCGCATCCGGAAGGGCATCAACATCCAGACACCCATCATCGCGCTCACGGCCGACGTGGTTACCGGTCAGCAGCAGGATCTTGCGCGGGAAGGTATCGATGACTGCCTCATAAAGCCGGTCTCCGAGGCCAGGTTGCTGGACATGCTGCACAGGTGGGGAACGCCAGGCGCCAGGGCAAGCGCCGCACAATCGCCACCGGCCACATCACCCGTCGCGGACCCGGCGCCCGAAAACATCAGCTTGCCAGCCGAATTCAAGCAACGCCTGCACCGGGAACTGGACACCCGGTTGCAGGCATTAGGCTCAGCCTGCGCAAGCGGGGATGAGCCCGGCATACAGGACCAGCTGCATCAGCTCAAGGGTGTTGTCGATTTCTTCGAGCTCGACGAATTCCACGCGGCCTTCAGGGCGCTGCAGACGGCAATCCAGTCGAGACATGCACCGACGATCGAGGCCGCCATCGATACGCTGCAAAAACAGCTGGCGGAGAAGCCCTTCGGCTGAACGGGACCGTGCCGCAGGCCGTCATCGCAGCAACTGCCGGCATGGCCCAGGCCAGTCTCCCGACCCGGGCTATGCCCGTAAAAACGGTCTCACCTTCCCCCTGCACTGGTGCAACAGCAGTACCTTTGTACTAGGCTTGTCGAGCTATTTGCGCAGGCTATGGGTCATGCCATGATAGGCCTGTCGTGTGGTGCGATTCAGGACGGGTTATCCGCCAGGGATGGCGGTCTTTTCAACCACACTACGCTTCCCGGGGCAGCTCTCGACCGAAGTTCTCCTGAAAGCGCGCCAGGAAGTCCTCAGGCGCGAAGCGGTGGTTCTGCGTGCCGTGGTGTTCGATCTTGATGGCCCCCATCAGTGACGCAATCCGTCCGGTAGTCTCCCAGTCCAGTCCACGCATCAGCCCGTACAGGAGTCCGCCACGGAATGCATCACCGCAGCCGGTCGGGTCAAGCACCTGGAGTGCCTTTGCCGGCGGAATATCGATGCGCTGGTTCCGGGTGTAGATGTGCGCACCCTCACCTCCGAGCGTGACGATCAACGCATCCACCTGGTCGGCGATGTCGTGCGGTGTCAAGCCGGTGCGTTCCTGCAGTAATTCACACTCGTAGTCGTTGACGCACACCCAGGTGGCCTTGTCGATAAAATGCCTCAGATCCTCGGCGCCGAACAGCGGCAGCCCCTGCCCCGGGTCGAAAATGAACGGAATGCCCGCCTCGGCAAACTGGTCCGCGTGATCGATCATGGCCTGGCGGCCATCGGGCGAGACCATGCCGATTTCGACATCGCCGGCGGCGCTGACATCGTTGCAGTGTGCCTCGTCCATTGCGCCCGGATGGAAGGCCGTGATCTGGTTATCGTCCATGTCGGTGGTGATGAACGCCTGTGCCGTGTAGGAACCTTCCAGCGCCACGACATGTGTCCGGTCGATGCCGTTGAAATCGAGCCACTCGGCATAGGGACCGAAGTCGACGCCCACGGCGCCCATCGGCACCGGGTCGCCACCCAGCAGGTTCAGGTTGTAGGCGATATTCCCGGCACAACCACCGAACTCGCGCCGCATTTCGGGGACGTGGAAGGCGACATTCAGGATATGCACCTTGTCCGGCAGGATATGGTTCCTGAACCGGTCCTTGAACACCATAATGGTGTCATAGGCAAACGAACCACAGATCAGTGCTGACATTTATGTTTCCTTTTTCTTGAATGCCGAGGTTCAGGAGCAGGCGCATACGCTTACTGTGATTGAATCCCGCGCAAAGGCGCAAAGGCGCCAGGGAAGAACCGCCACAGAGAGCACAGGGCACACAGAGAGTGTACTCATGTCATTCCTGCGGACTCGCAATAAAACCGGATGTAGGGTGCGTTTCACGCACCGGGAATGGTGCACAAAGTGCACCCTACAATTTGAATCCACCTTTCACCTTTCACCTTTCACGTTTCACCTTTCACGTTTCACCTTTCACGTTTCACCTTTCTCTCGTCTCACGTCTCACGTCTCACGTCTCACGTCTCACGTCTCACGTCTCACGTCTCACGTCTCACGCCGTGCCCTGCATTTTATATTTCTGTGTTCTTCCGTGGATTCCGTGGCCATTTTTCAATCGCGCATGAGATGCGCTCCTACAAAAGACGGCCTGCATATATTTCCGTGTTCTTCCGTGGATTCGGTGGCCATTCTCCACCACAACCCTGTTTGACATTTCACGCCCTTTTCAGGTGCGAATGCCGCGTCCCGTGCGCAACAGGTAGAGGCAGAACAGGTACAGGACGACGATGAAGGCGCAGCTGATTGCATAGGACGTCAGCAGGCTGATGTCGGATATGCCGAGGAAGCCGTAGCGGAATGCGTTGACCATATACAGGATCGGATTGAACAGCGATGCGCCCTGCCAGAACTCGGGCAGCATGTTGATCGAGTAGAAGATACCGCCCAGGTAAGTCAGCGGTGTCAACACGAAGGTCGGGATGATCGAAATGTCGTCGAAGCTGTTCGCGAAGACGCCGTTGATCAGGCCGGCGAGCGAGAACAGGACAGAGGTCAGCAGGACCATGCTGATGATGACCGGCAGGCTGTGGATATTGAGCGGGTTGAACAGCAGCGAGACGATCGTTACCGCCGTACCCACTGTCAGGCCGCGCATGACGCCGCCGCTGATAAAGCCCAGCAGGATGATGTAGTTCGGTGTCGGCGAAATCAGCATTTCCTCGATGTGGCGCTGGAACTTGGAGCCATAGAAGGACGAGACGACGTTGGCGTAGGAATTCGTGATCACCGCCATCATGATCAGGCCGGGGATGATGAATTCCATGTAGGCGAAACCTTCCATATTGCCGATACGCGGGCCGATCAGGTTGCCGAAGATTATGAAATAAAGTGCGGTGGTCACTGCCGGCGGCAGCACGGTCTGCACCCAGATTCGGGCGAAGCGCAGCGTCTCCTTGGTGACGATAGTCTGGAGTGCGATCAGTTTTTCGCGTGTATTCATGGCTGCCCCCCGCCGTTGCCACCGTTATCCACGAGGCGCATGAACAGTTCCTCGAGGCGGTTGGTCTTGTTGCGCATGCTCAGCACGCGGATACCCTGCTCCGTCAGCTCTGTGAACAGCGTATTGATGGACTCGTTACGATAGATCTCCGCCTCCAGGGTATGTTCGTCCACCAGCTGCAGCGTGTGCTGTGGCAGCACCGGTGCGGCAGACAGCGGCTTTTCGACATCGAGAATGAAGGTTTCCTTGTGCAGTGTATTGAGCAGCTGCTTGGTGCTGGTGTTGCTGATGAGTACGCCCTCATCGATGATCGCGATATTCCGGCACAGGCTTTCCGCTTCTTCCAGGTAATGCGTGGTGAGGATGATGGTGGTGCCCGCCAGGTTGATGTCGCGCAGAAATTTCCACATCGATCGGCGTATCTCGATGTCCACGCCGGCAGTCGGCTCATCCAGGATCAACAGGCGCGGTTCATGCACCAGGGCGCGGGCGATCATCAGCCGGCGTTTCATGCCGCCGGAGATGTTGCGTGCCATCACGCGCCGCTTGTCCCACAGGTCCAGGTGCTTGAGGTACTTCTCGGCACGCCGGAACGACTCCGCGCGCGAGATGCCATAGTAGCCGGCCGCATTGGCGACCACCTCCACCACCGGTTCGAACATGTTGAAATTGAATTCCTGCGGCACCAGTCCGAGGCAGGCCTTTGCAGCGGCGGGTTCCCGCACGATGTCATGGCCGAAGATGGAAACCGAGCCCGCGGTCCGGTTCACCAGTGAGGCGAGGATGCCGATCAGTGTGGTTTTACCGGCGCCGTTCGGTCCGAGCAGCGCAAAAAAATCGCCCTGGGCGACATCGAAGCTGACACCCTTCAGGGCGACGTGGCCGCCTTTGTAGGTCTTTTTCAGATCGCGAATCGAAAGTGCGGGCGTCATGCTCAGACCAGCTTGATCAGGAACAATACAAACAGGACCACCAGGGCGATCGGCAGCAGGAAGCCGACCCAGTCCCTGGATTCGGCCTGCCGGCTCTTTTCCAGAGTCGCCTTGATGCCGGGGCCAAACCAGAACAGCACCAGCAGGACCAGCACGCCGAGCAGGAGCATTTCCCAGGTTGATGGTTGTTGCATAGGCCGGGTTCGACTGTCAGGACATCGGGAATACAGCGCCTGCAGGCATCTGACAGGGCTGCTGGAATTTGCGCTATGATAAGTCATTTGACGTTGGCGGGTGAAGCGGCAATATGCATGATGGATATGTGGTAGTTGGAAGGCGCGACGAGATCGGACCGGGTGCGACGAAACGTGTCGTGGCGAACGGTACGCCTGTCACGATCGCCAATGTCGGCGGCACGGTCTATGCCGTTGACGATCGGTGCACGCACGAGGATTCCTCGCTGTCGCTGGACTGTCTCAAGGGTGAACTGGTCAGCTGTTCCCTGCATGGCAGCCGTTTCAGCGTGATCACCGGCGAGCCGCATAAAGAACCGGCCACCGAGGCGTTGTGTGCCTGGGCGGTCCGTATCGAGAACGACAACATCCTGGTGCGGGCAGGCACCCGATGACGGCCTGGGTCGAAGGCAGGGTCGCCAGGCTGCGCCGTTGGACGGAAGAGCTGTATTCGATCCAGATGACAGCGGAGATCCCGCCGTTCAAGGCCGGCCAGTTCACACGACTCGCGCTCGAGATCGACGGCGAAATGGTGGCGCGTCCCTACTCGTTCGTGAACGGACCGGACAACCCGCTGCTGGAATTCAATTTCATTCGCGTGCCCGGCGGCCCGCTGACCGCCCGCCTGATCGAGCTCGAGCCCGGTGATCCGCTGTTCATCGCGCCACGCAGCGCAGGCTTTTTCGTGCTGGATGAAGTGCCGGCGGCGGATGTGCTCTGGATGCTGTCTACCGGCACGGCAATCGGGCCGTTTCTCTCCATCCTGACCACAGCGCAGGCCTGGCACCGGTTCCGTCATATCGTGCTCGTGCACGCGGTACGCTTCTCGTCGGAGCTGACCTACCGCGACGAGATCGATGAGCTGCTGGCCGCCCATCCGCAACAGCTGCAGTACATTCCATTCGTCAGCCGGGAGCCACTGGATATCGCGCTGCCCGGGCGGGTCACCGCCGCGATAGAGAACGGCGCGCTCGAGGCACGTGCCGGGTGGAAACTGGAAGCGGACGTTTCGCAGGTCATGATCTGCGGCAACCCGGACATGGTCGCAGATACCCAGCAGGCGCTGGAGGCGCGCGGGATGCAAAAGAACCGCCGCCGCGAGCCCGGCCATATCACCACCGAGCAGTACTGGAAAACCTAGATTGCCCGGAATGTCCGTGTAATTCCAATCCGTACATACCGGGCATGGCTACGCAGGTACGATCAAAGGGTGAACAGATTAATAGCCACGGAATCCACGGAAGAACACGGAAAAAAATTCAGCAGGAAAGGCTAGTGCGAATTTTCTGCATCCTGCGCTCGCCTGGTCACTCAGATTTGTTCGTATAGCCCGGGAACACAGGAAAAGTTATCAAAAAATTGGGGGGACGACCTGGAATCAGGATGCTTGAAATCTTTCCGTGTTCTTCCGTGGATTCCGTGGCCATTATCATGATTGTCAGATAAACAGCGTCAGTACCCCGGTATAGCCGTACAGGCGATTGTGCGAGATCTCGCCGTTGGCGAAAAAACCCACCAGCGGAAAATCACCGAGCGTATCACGTATCATGTTCAACTCCGCGGAGTCCTCGCCGAACTGGTGCCGGCCGCGTCCAAGGCAGCTGAAATACAACCCGCCGCGGATGTTTCCCCGCGCGCGCTTGTCCAGATCGTCCAGCATGCGCTGCATGTCCTGGCGTGCGGCGACGCCGTCGCGACGGCAAAACATCAACTGCGCGTCTTCCTCCAGGTTGTCGCCGACGGCCAGCAGTTTTTCGTGCGGATCGATGCCGATCAGGTTGCGCACCAGGTAATCACCGGTGTCGGACCCGGGTACCGGCAGGCCGGCAAAGATATAACCGGCGACACGCGACATGTCCCTGGCCATCACTTCGCCGATATCCTCCTTGAAGACATCGAGCGCCGGCCGGTGGTCGAGCTCGGCAAGCAGGTTGCCCTGGCATTTGGTAATCACGTGCTTGTTTTGCAATGGTGTGCAACCCTGGGTCAGGCTGCTGATCACCGGTATATCCGCACCCAGCAGCACGCCGGACAGGCCGCCCTGCTGGACGGTGCCGGCCACCTGGAGCAGCGACTGATCGGAATCGGCCGAGGACAGTCCGCCGACCAGAAAACCCGGATCGAGCTGAGTCGAAAGCGAGTCGATGACCTGTGCGATATGCCGGTCGCGCGGATCGCCATGCATCACGCCGAAGTGCACGTTGCGTTCGTCGAGCCAGGCGCTATCACCGGCCAGCATATCCGCGAGCGCACTGATGCCCGCGGGCACCAGGCGGTAGCTGTCCGGCGGCAGGTCGGTGAGCATAACGGCGGCAGCCGGTTCGTCATAGACCTCGCGTCCCGTACAGCAGATGGCGCTGCCAACGCTGCCGACCCAGTCCTGCACTCCGGTGGTATCACGCAGCGCGTCGAGCACGCCGTTCAGGTAAGGTGCGAGCGGGTCGGTAATGTACAGGAAACCGAGGGTGGCGGTATCCGGTGTCGCACCAAGGGCATCGAGAGTGGCCGTAATCACCGACTGCCAGTCGGTTCCGGTGGCGCAAGCCAAGCTAAATGAGTTGCCGTTCATGCGGACATTGTACTAGATGCAATCGAAGACTCGCGAAGAATATTTGCAAGAAGGCCAATGGCCGTGTGACCGTCACAATCGTTGGCGGCACGCACCATGAACGGATCCTGCCTGACACCCCCGGAAATTATCCCCGGGGCTGCTGTGGCTGGATGTTTTCGGCTGCCGTTACCGTCGATTTGTCGACAGTTGATTCCTGTTTGGGATAACATCAGGGACATTCATAAGACCATTCCTTGACTGCCGGCAAGTGTGGACGGCAGGTTGCCCGTGCCCGATGACCCGAACCAACCTGATAATCGCCGCGGTGATCGCCGCCATCTCCATCAGCCTCTGGGCACTGGTGAACCGTCCGGAGCAGGAACCGGCCTGGCCAGCGGTGATCCAGGGGTTTTCATTCTCGCCCATGCGCCTGCATCACGACCCCCTGAAGCAGATCAATCCCACGGCCGAGGAAATCGATGCCGATCTTGCCCTGCTGGCCGGCAAGACCAATGCCGTGCGAACCTATACGCTGGAAGGTGCGCTTGCCGAGGTGCCGGCACTGGCGCGCAAGCATGGACTCAATGTGGCGCTGGGTGCCTGGGTGGATGGCCGCCGCGAAAGGAGCCTGCAGGAAGTCGAACAACTGGTCCGGGTTGCTGATAAGAACAGACGTAACGTGGTACGGGTCGTGGTCGGCAACGAAGCCTTGCTGCGCAACGATCTGCCGATTGACGAGCTGATCGGCTATCTCGATTATGTACGAACAGAACTGCAGGTGCCCGTGAGTACCGCGGAGCCCTGGCACATCTGGCTCAAGTACCCCGAGCTGGTCGAGCATGTCGACTACATCGCGGTGCACATGTTGCCCTACTGGGAAAACATACCGCTCGACATGGCGGTTGATTATGTCGTGACACGAGTCGACGAGCTGAAGTCCGCCTACCCCGGCAAGCCAATCGTGATCTCGGAAGTGGGCTGGCCAAGCAACGGCCGCACTCGCGGCAGTGCCGTGGCCTCGGAGGCGAACGAGGCCACTTTCCTGCGTCGCTTCCTGAAAGTGGCCGCGGAGGAAAACTACATCTACTACATTATGGAGGCCTTCGACCAGCCGTGGAAGGCACAGGTCGAGGGTGCGGTCGGTGCCTACTGGGGGGTATACGACGTACTGCGCCAGCCCAAGTTCACCTTCACGGAGGCTATCGTTGATATTCCGGAGTGGCGGCTGCTAGCCGGTATTTCCGTGGTGATTGCCCTTATTACCTTTACCCTCTTGCTCACGGATGCGACCTCACTGAGGTCCCGGGGCCGCGGTTTCCTGGCGGTCGTTGCCTACGTCTTGGCGACAGCCGCGGTGCTGATCGTCTATCGCTACCTGCAGCAATACCTTTCCGTGAGCGCCATCGTGGTCGGCGTGCTGATGCTGATCGGCATGATCGGTGTCATTATCGTGGTGCTGGTCGAGGCGCA
>DATKZN010000025.1:0-4381 GCA_035527955.1 Gammaproteobacteria bacterium | reverse complement strand
ATTGGCTACACTGTCACTGCTGTCGTTGGTGATGTAGTCGACAAACGCCAGGATGCCGCCGTTTTCATAGCTCGCACCGATACCGTACGGGCTGTCATCTTCAAGTGACTGCTCGTTATTGTCGAGCGTGTAGTGAGCGCCGACCTTGAAACCATTGAAGTCCGGGCTGTCATAACGGAAGGTGTTGGTTGCACGACCCTGTGTCTCTTCACCGGCACCGGAATGCAGTTCACTGGTCTGCAGGTGATGGGAACGGCCCTCCAGCGAGGTACGGTAGAACGGGTCAAGCATGGCACCATGCGACTTGTACACAGTGGAGATAGTGCCGACGCGGACCTTACCGAAACCGCCGGACAGACCCAGCCACTGGTCACGATCGGTGATGGCATCTGCAACACCCTCGTTACCCAGCGTGTCGTCCTGCGCACCGCCGTAGGTGCCGTTGTTGGTGCTGCGGCTGTTGCGCTCGGTGGTGTTGTACTGGAAGTCGATGGAGAAGATCGCCTTCAGACCGTAGCCCAGATCCTCGCTGCCCTTGAAACCAATGGAGCAGGTGGTGCAGTGCAGGTTGGTGTCGTCTGCACTGAATGGTACGCCGTTGTCAGACTCGTCAACGTTGTCAATACTGGTATCGATGTGACCGAAGACGGAAACGTCGGCAGCAGCAGCAGTCATACCACCTGCCAGTACCACACCGATCATCGTCGGTAAAATTTTCTTGATCATGTTATTCCCCTTAACACAGTTAAAGTTGAACGGTTAAAAAAGTAGGTGTTGTCATTGCACGGAGCGCACTTTACAACACCCGAATGCAGAAATGCAACAACTATTTTCAAAAAAACTACACATGTTGCATTTATGTTGCACGCATGCAACAACAGCCCCTATCTGCACCCAGTAGCATGGATTACAGGCAGTTATTTCAATCTTCCCGGTATCGGCCGACAGGCCCGGCAGATGCCCGACCTCACCTTTCGATATAGATGTTGTGTAAATAATACAGGGTGTATCTATATATAGTGCTTTCGTATCGATCAGCGCCACAACGTCGCCTCATGCCCTGGATATCGCGGCGCTGCCGTCCCAGCCTTGACAGCGAACCGGGCCGTCGCCGCAGGCGCAGGGCATGCAACCGGCAATGGCGCGTACCACGCACCCTGCAGTTGCGGTTTGCTGACGCGCCGTCGTGTGGGGCAGAGGGCACTTCGTGCACCTGGTACGGTGCGTGAAACGCACCCTACTACTCGCAGCATGGTTTGGCATGACGGACCAGGATTACTCGCGCTGCGGGCCGCCGCCGCACGCGGCGACGTTCAACCTCGCTTCGCTCGGTTGTCGAACCTGACTAGCTCCTCACCCATCGACCGCCAGCCAACAAAAACCCCGCCACAAGGGCGGGGTTATTTGTTGGCTGGCGGACTAGGATTCGAACCTAGATTAGAGGAGTCAGAGTCCTCTGTCCTGCCGTTAGACGATCCGCCAACAAGCGGTAACGCGTTAGCGCTTGGAGTACTGCGGTGCGCGGCGTGCCTTGTGCAGGCCGACCTTCTTGCGCTCGACCTGGCGCGCATCGCGGGTTACGAAACCGGCACGACGCAGCGTCGGCCGCAACTGGCCGTCGTATTCCATCAAGGCACGGGTGATACCGTGACGGATAGCGCCAGCCTGGCCACTCATACCGCCACCCTTGACGGTGACCATGATATCAAAGCTGTCGGACATGTTGGTCGTTTCCAGCGGCTGACGCACGATCATGCGCGCTGTTTCACGACCGAAATACTGGTCCAGGGGACGGCTGTTCACTGTAATACCGCCACTACCCTTGCGCAGGAAGACACGCGCGGTGGAGGTCTTGCGTCGTCCGGTACTGTAATAGGTTTCGCTCATTCTGAAATTCCTGTACTGGTGGCCTTGGCCACCCTGCTATTGCTTAGAAGTCGAGAGGCTTGGGCTGCTGCGCGGCATGCATGTGTTCCGGGCCGCTGTACACTTTCAGCTTGCGGTACATGGCACGACCCAACGGGTTTTTCGGCAGCATGCCCTTGACGGCTATTTCAATAACCCGACCCGGCGCCCGTTCCTGCATCTTGGCAAAGCTGGCCGACTTCAGGTTGCCGATATAGCCGGTGTGGTGGTGATACATCTTATCGGTGAACTTGCGACCGGTGACATGCACCTTGTCAGCATTCACCACAATAATATAGTCACCGGTGTCGACATGAGGGGTATAGATGGGCTTGTGCTTGCCACGCAGGCGGCGCGCCACTTCACTTGCCAGGCGGCCCAGGGTTTTTCCCTGTGCATCAATAACATACCAGTCCCGGTTCACTTCGTTCGGTTTTGCTGTAAATGTCTTCATGAGTCTAGCTCTGGACCGCGCAAATCAAAGAGCGGGGATGTTACAAAAATCGGCCCGAACATACAAGGCATCCCCTGCACATCCACCTCTATTTGATGATCGACACCTGCACCGCATGGGGCGCCGGCCGGGTAAAATGCTGCCCCACGCTCCCGCAGGCAATGACTATCGACAGCCCGGTCCGAAGAGGCCATGCGGCAAAAGCTGTCCGGATGTTGCGGGAACAGGGACGCAAGACAACGGATGCAGCGCCCTTGCAGGCAAAAAAAAGCGCGGCTCGGAAGCCGCGCTAATAAAACCTCCTTGGGGGGAGGTGGAGGAGCGCTGACCGGCCAAAATAGGGGGGGCAGGCCGATCAGCGTGTTAGTATTTTCTAATATAACGTTTAAACTGTCAAGCGACATTATGTCGCACCCTGTACGCTGCCAGTATCTTCTCAAGATATTGATATATATGTTTTTATATCTCCAAGGGGTGCAGGAGTGGGTTTCTCGCCGTCGCGCCATGCGTACCAGTAAACCCTGACTGGCACTTAATCGCTAGATACGCAGCCGCTCGACGAGCCGGCCGTTGACCAGGTGTTCCTGGATGATTTCCTCGATATCTTCGCGATCCAGATAGGTGTACCAGACGGCATCGGGATAAACCACAAGCACCGGGCCCTCGGCACACCGGTCCAGACATCCGGCCGTATTGATACGTACCCCGCCCGCACCGGCCAGGCCCAGCTCCTTGCTGCGTTGCTTGGCATAATCGCGCAGGGCCTGGGCATCATAGCGCTGGCAGCAGGCACTGCCATCCGCACGCAGGTTGGTACAGAAAAAGACGTGGTGGCGGTAGTACGGCATGAGGAAACGATACCGCGTAGCCGCAGCCAGGGAAAGCCGTGACGTTGAAGACGGTAAACGATCTTCGTGGTATCTTGGCAGTATGATGCAGCGCGGACTGACTTTTTTTGACGGGATCATTCTCCAGGCAGACCAGGCGCTGCGAACCGTATTCGGAGAACCGAGGGGGTCAGGACGTGCCAACCCGGCCGAGTCAGCCACGGATGGCAAACTCACCTCGACGGAACGTGCGGAAAGCCTGTGCCTGATGCGCGTCAATCATGCCGGCGAAGTATGCGCGCAGGCCCTGTACCAGGGACAGGCGCTGACCGCACGCCGCGCCGAGACGCGCGGCCAGATGCAACAGGCGGCGACAGAGGAAAACGATCACCTCACCTGGTGCCGGCAGCGCGTCAATGACCTGGGTGGTCAAACCAGCCTGCTGAACCCCGTCTGGTATGCCGGGTCACTGGCGATCGGCGCATGCACCGGCCTGCTTGGCGACAAGTGGAGCCTGGGCTTCCTTGCCGAGACCGAACAGCAGGTCGTCAATCACCTCGACGGGCATCTGCAACGCCTGTCCGGCCGGGACCGTAAATCACGCGCCATTGTCGAGCAAATGAAAGCCGACGAGGCGCAGCACCGCAATACCGCCGTCAGCGCCGGCGGCGTGAAGCTGCCCGAGCCGGTAAAGAAGCTGATGGCATTGGCATCGCGCGTGATGACGAAGACGGCCTACCACATCTAGCCGTCTGTATCTGCAACCGCGGCAGTCGGCAATGCCGCGGGATTACCTGCCCCTGCCGCGCAGGTTTCTTCCATAGTAAATCTCGAGCATTTCCTTGTTGACGTTCGCCCGGATCTGCCGCTTTTCGACAGTCGTCAAATCTTCCTTGGCATCACCGAACAGGTAGTTCTCCAGATCGAACTCCTTGAGCCGCATCTTGGTGTGGAAAATATTTTCCTGGTAGACGTTGACGTCGATCATCTGGTAACGCTCGAACGTATCCTTTGAGAGGTAATTCTGGATCGAGTCGATCTTGTGATCGATATAGTGCTTGCGTCCGCGCACGTCACGGGTAAAACCGCGCACACGGTAATCCAGGGTCACGATATCCGACTCGAAGCTGTGGATCAGGTAATTCAACGCCTTCAGTGGCGAAATGCGGCCACAGGTCGACACATCGATGTCGGC
>DATKZN010000024.1:0-8226 GCA_035527955.1 Gammaproteobacteria bacterium | reverse complement strand
CGCCGCGGCGGTGGAGGCGAGAATGAAGGGCGGGTAGGCCCAGTCCAGCGTGCCCTTGGTGGCGATGATGGCCATGGACGGCGTGCGGGAGGCGTCGATCTCTTCCAGCTTTTTCGGTAACAGTTCGTCCAGTTTCTTGTCAAGCCACGCATCCAGTTGCGCGTTTCCTTGTACAGTCTCGGCAGTCGTTGACATAGATTTGCTCTCCTCAAAGGGACACACCCGCAACATCCGAACGATGTCGATGAATGGATAGTGTCTTGCTGAACAAATTCAGCGTTATCAATTTTCATGACCTTGTTCGTACACAGGCAGCAGCGTCGGACAGTGATGCGACCATGAAATCCTACTTATTATTTAAGCGTATTGAAGTATAATTACTTGTTCATAAACAGTCAATTAACACGACAGTACGCTAGCATTGTTCCCACGGCAGGCCGTGATAGCGCCATCCACCCGTGGTACTCCTATGATGCCGGTCATCGAGTTCTCCCTCGAAACCCTCACTGATGTTGTAAACCTCGCTGAAGCTATTCTTTATCAAGAGCTTGCCGGCTTCCAGCGAGCGCTTGCCGCTGCGACAGATCAGAACAACGGGCGCGTCGCCACCATGCTCACCCATACCGATCCCGCCCAGCATGACCTTGCGCACTTCGGTCACGAAATGCGGGTTGACGGTCCAGTCCGGCGCATCGATCCAGGGTACATGCACGCTGCCCATCGGGTGACCGACAAACAGGAATTCCATACTGGAGCGGACGTCGATCAGAACCACCCGTGGAACCCTTTCCATCAATTCCCACGCCTCGGGCGGGGTCAGCGTTTTCACTTCAACCGTCATTGTTGGCTCCAGACCCGTTAATATCCGTTAGTCCATTCTCCAGCGTAGACCACTCCCAGGCAAACGCTTATTGATAACTATCGGCTGCACAGGGCTGGCACACAGCCGGAAGGCATGAAATCATCGGCAACCAGGGACATGTATCCGAATGGGTGAGGGATCACGCGCGGCGCCGATAGCATGCAACTCAATATCTACCATGAGTTCATGATTGACCACTTAATACGCTCAAATTACCACTATTTCGTATTTTAATTCTTACTATGGCTATATTTAGCCACATCAATTATATTTTTAGGGTATGTGGATTATTTAATACATCTTCTCTTAATTAAATAATTGTTGTGGATATATTATGATCATTTACCCCGAATGCGCCCACTTCTGATTAAATCATTTCTCTATCTGTGCGCATATTTGCCCTTGCCGGTACTGCACGCAACTGGCGCGTCTGTCGGCTGGCTGCTCATCTTGCTGCCAAACCAGCTGCGCAAGGCCGCCCGCGTTAACCTGGAGCTGTGCTTCAAGGAACTGTCCACGGCACAGCGGCGCCAACTCCTGCACCGTTGCCTGGTCGAAACCGGCAAAACCCTGCTGGAGACCGGCGTGCTGTGGCTGCGACCGGCGCAGCGGGTCCTGCGGCTGATTCGCCGCGTCGACGGCCTCGAGAACATAGAGCATGCGCTGGCAAAAGGTCGGGGACTCATCCTGGCGACACCACACCTTGGCGCGTGGGAGCTCTCCGGCCTGTACTGTGCCGCGCATTACGATATCACCTGCCTGTATCGACCGCTCCGGATAACCGGACTGGAAACGCTGGTGAACAAGGCGCGCAGCCGCGCCGGAGGCCATTACGTGCCGGCCAATGCACGCGGCTTGCGCACTTTGTTCAAGACGCTGGAAGAGGGTGGCACGGTAGCCATGCTGCCGGACCAGGAACCGAGGGCGGGCACCGGTGTTTTTGCACCATTCTTCGGCATACCGGCACTCAGCATGGTATTCCTGTCACGCCTGACCGCGAAGCGCGGGGCCCCGATCGTGTTCGTCTGGTGTGAACGCCTGGGCTGGGGCCGCGGTTATCACCTTCACTTCAGGCAAGCGCCGGACCTGGCCTACGCGCACGAACTCGAGACCTCCGTCACGGGCATCAACCAGGCCGTGGAAAACTGTATTCGCGAATGCCCGGCACAGTACCAGTGGGGTTACCGGCGATTCCGTGCCCGCCCCGAAGGTGAACCACCTTTCTACTAGCCCGCATTTCTCACCGGGATTGCCCGGACAGCTGCTTCTGTACACGCTTGAGAAATACCTGCATCTCCCGCACAGCCTGAATGTCTCCTTTTTTCGTGGCGGCCTCGATTCCCTTTGTATACGCATCGCACGCGCCTGCCAGATCGGGTAAAGCTGCCAGTGCTTTGCCATACGCCTTCCAGGCCGCGGAATAGGCAGGATCCATGCGCACCGCCTCGCGCAGATGATCTACCGCCCGCTGTGTTTCGCCGGTCTTTATATACTGGCTACCCAGTGTGTAGCGCAGCAAGGCATTGTCCTGCCCTGCAGCCAGCATCGCTTCCAGATTGTCGATCATGCCAGGCACAATGAATACAGCCTCAGCGCCGCCAGAAATCCGGACTGAACAGGATGACCAGGGTGAAGACCTCCAGCCGGCCCAGCATCATGGCAAATGACAGCGCCCATTTCGCGGGATCATTTACGGCTATGTAGTTCGCGCCGACGCTGCCCAGCCCCGGACCCAGATTGTTCATGCACGCAGCCACGGCCGAAAATGCCGTCACCTGATCCAGGCCTGTGGCCATCACGAACAGCATGATAATGACGAAACTGCCGACGTAAGCGGCAAAAAAACCCCACACCGCACTTACCACGCGGTCCGGCATCGGCTTGCCGCCGACCTTGACCGGTATCTGCGCATTCGGGTGAATCAGGCGCATCATTTCACGGTGCCCCTGCTTCAGCAGCAGCAGGAAGCGGATCACCTTCATGCCACCACCCGTCGAGCCGGTGCAGCCCCCGATAAAACTGACGAACAGCAGCATCACCGGCAGAAATCCCGGCCACATGAAATAATCCACCGTCGTGAATCCGGTCGTGGTTCCGATCGATACTGCCTGGAACAGGCCGGCGTGCACGGCATCGCTGAAGAAAATAAATGTATCGGTGTAATACAGGTAGCCGACCGTAACAGTCGTCACCATGGCCAGTACACTCAGGTACGCACGCAGTTCGCTGTCCTGAAAATAGGGCCAGGGGCTGAGCCTGCGCCAGGCAACGTAATGCAAGGCGAAATTCATCCCCGCGAGCAGCATGAACACGACCGCCACGAGCTCGATACCCGAACTCTGGAAATAGCCCATGCTCTGGTCATGCGTAGAGAAGCCGCCAATGGCGATTGTCGAGAAACTGTGCGCAACGGCATCGAACCCGCTCATGCCCGCCAGCCAGTAACAACCGGCACAGACAATCGTGAGTCCCAGGTAGATATACCAGAGTGCCTTGGCGGTTTCGGTGATCCGCGGTGTCAGCTTGGTGTCTTTCAGTGGCCCGGGCGTTTCGGCGCGATACAGCTGCATACCACCAACACCGAGCATTGGCATGATGGCAACGGCAAGCACGATAATCCCCATGCCGCCAAGCCATTGCAGCTGCTGGCGGTAAAACAGGATCGACTTCGGCAATTCGTCCAGACCGGTGATCACTGTCGCGCCTGTCGTGGTAAGCCCGGAAAAAGACTCGAATACCGCGTCTGCAAGCGACAGGGCCGGCTTGGAGGCATATAGAAGGGGCAGCGCACCGGCCAGCCCGAGCACGATCCAGAACAGCACCACGATCAGAAATCCGTCCCGGACCCGCAATTCGTGCCTGAAGCGCCTAGCAGGCAGCCACAATACGGCACCCAGTACCAGTACTGCGGCGGTACATGCGATAAACACCTGCAGCTGCCCGTCGCTATACAGCCAGGAAACCAGCGCCGGCGGCAGCAGTGTGAAGCTGAACAGCATGAGCAACAGGCCCAGCAAGCGCTGTATGGAAAGCAGATGCATGACTCAGCAGGGCCTGTTAATAATTACGCCGAGCGCGAAATTTTCCGCGCCCATCTCAGAAAAAAGTTACCCCGACCTGGAACAGTCGCTCGACTTGCTGTATGCATTTCTTGTCGGACAGAAACAGTATCACGTGATCGTCAGTTTCGATCACCGTGTCATGGTGTGCGATGATGACTTCCTCGCCGCGCACGACGGCGCCGATGGTTGTACCCGGTGGCAACTTGATCGCGTCGATCGACCTGCCCACCACTTTGGAATTATCACTGTTGCCGTGTGCCACCGCCTCGATAGCCTCCGCCGCACCGCGCCGCAATGAATGCACCATAACCACGTCACCGCGCCTTATGTGTGTCAACAGGCTGCCGATGGTTGCCTGCTGCGGGGAAATAGCTACGTCTATCGCATCGCTCTGCACCAGATTGACGTACGATGCGCGGTTGATCAGCGACATCACCTTGCGCGCGCCCAGGCGCTTGGCCAGCATTGCGGATAGAATGTTGGCTTCCTCGTCGTTGGTCAACGCACAGAACACGTCGGTATTCTCGATATTTTCATCGAGCAGCAGCTCCTGGTCAGCCGCATCGCCCAACAACACGATGGTCTTGTCCAGCGTCTCTGACAGCAGCTTCGCACGCTTGGTATTATGCTCGATGATCCTGACGTGATAGCTGTTCTCGATCGCGGCCGCCAGCCGCATGCCGATGTTGCCGCCGCCTGCGAGTATGACGCGCTTGACCGGCTTGTCCATCTTGCGCAATTCGCCCATCACAGACCGTATGTGCTTGCGCGCCGCGACGAAGAATACCTCGTCATCCATCTCGATGATGGTGTCACCTTCCGGCGTGATTGCCTTGCCCTTGCGGAATATTGCCGCCACACGCGCCTCGATACCCGGCATGTGTTTTTTCAGATCGCGCAACTCGTGCCCGACCAGAGGCCCGCCATAATAGGCGCGCACCGCAACCAGCTGCACCCTGCCACCGGCGAAATCGAGCACCTGCAAGGCGCCGGGATATTCGATCAGTCGCTCTATATAATCGGTGACCAGTTGCTCCGGACTGATGATGACATCAACCGGCAGCGCCTCCTGCGCGAACAGGCGCGGGTGCCTCAGGTATTCGACCGAACGCACGCGGGCAATCTTGGTAGGTGTACGGAACAGCGTATAGGCGACCTGGCATGCGATCATGTTGGTTTCGTCGTTGCGCGTGACCGCGATGATCATGTCAGCGTCATCCGCACCCGCCTGCATCAGAATATCGGGGTGCGAGGCATGACCAGTTACGGTACGGAGATCGAGCCGGTCCTGCAAGTCCTGCAGTACGCTTGCATTGTCATCGATGACGGTGATGTCGTTGGCCTCGCTGGCCAGGTTGCTGGCCACCGACGCACCGACCTGCCCGGCGCCCAGGATGATGATCTTCATCTACGCGCTTTCCGGATAGTGAATAAACGAACTGCGGGCCACGTCCTACTCTCCGCCTTTCTTGTGATCAATACCGAGTGAACGCAGCTTTCTGTACAGGTGCGTGCGTTCCATTCCTACCCGTTTCGCCAGCTTGCCGATACTCCCGCCAACAGCCTGCAGCTGATGAACGAGATAGTCGTATTCGAATTTCTCGCGTGCCTCACGCAGGGGGAGGTCGTACGGCAGTTCCGACACGACACCGGCAGCGTCAGCCGGTCGCTGCGCACTTATCGCTGTCTCGACCTCGACAAGCTCGATCTCATCGCCGCTGCCGAGAATCAGGAGTCGCTGGACAAGGTTTTTCAACTCCCGGATATTGCCCGGCCAGTCGTAGCTGCGCAGACGATTTTGCGCCGCAACGCTGAAATGCCGGTATGACAGGCGTTCGTGGGTAACCATGTAGTCGATGTAGAAATTGAGCAGGTCGTGCACGTCATCCTCGTGTTCACGCAACGGAGGAATGCTCAGTGGGAGGACGTTCAGGTGATAGAACAGATCCTCGCGAAAGCGGCCTGCCGATACCTCTTCTTCCAGCTTGCGGTGCGTCGTTGCGATAATACGCAGGTCGACCTCCACGTCCTCGCTCCCGCCGATGCGCTTGAAACTGTGCGTCTGCAGCACGCTCAGCAGCCTTGCCTGTGTCTGCAGATCCATATCGGCAATGTCGCCGATGCACAGCGTACCACCGTTCGCCTGTTCCAGGCGTCCGTAATGCACCGTATCGCCTTCTTCATGGCCGAATAGCTCCTTGGCGGAATTTTCCTCCGATATCGAGCCCACCGCAATCTCGACAAACGGGCCGTTATGACGCGGACTCTGGTCATGGATGTATCGTGCGAAGGTGGTCTTGCCGGCGCCCGCCTCGCCGCTGATCAGGACCCAGCTGTTGTGCTGGGCAATCCTGCGCGCCTGTTCACGTAACTGGTTCATGATCGCCGACTTGCCAACCGGCTCGATGACCGGCTGCACGTGACCGCGCAGATCGATGTTTTCCCTTTGCAGCCGGTCGCTTTCGAACGCACGCTCGATCGTCAGCAACAGTTTCGCCAGCGAAATGGGTTTTTCGATGAAATCGTAGGCGCCGAGCCGGGTCGCCTCGACCGCGGTTTCGACGGTGCCGTGACCCGACATCATCACGACCGGGCAGGGCAGGTCCCCGCTTTCGGACCATTCGCGCAGCAGGGTGATGCCGTCGACATCCTCCATCCAGATATCGAGCAGGATCAGATCGGGGCGTCTCGTCCTGCGCGCCTTGCGCGCGGACTCGCCATTCTCTGCGGTAGTTACCGAATAACCCTCGTCCTCGAGGATATCCTGCACCAGATTACGAATATCCGGCTCATCATCAACGACGAGGATGTGGCGACTGGTCATTTGCGCGCTTCCGTATGGATCTTTTTCGGGGCCTGTGCGGCGGGCCATGTAGAGAGGTGGCGATTATAGCTCACTCTTCGCGGCGGGCACCTGTTCCTCGCGGTTCGCGGTGACGTCACCCGAAACCATCAACCGGATGACAACACGCGCTCCGCCGGTCTCCGGATTTTCGGCACTGATGGTCCCGGCATGCTCCTCGACGATCTTTTTCACGATGGCCAGGCCCAGTCCGCTGCCCTTGGGCTTGGTCGACACATAGGGCTCGAACAGATTTTCCATGATACCGGACGCAAAACCCGGGCCATTGTCGGCCACGGACAGCACGATCTGGTGTAATCCCGCCCGTGCTTCATTACGTGTTGTTATGCGAATTTCGCCGCTCTTGGCATCACGGATTGCCTCCAGCGCATTCTTCAGCAGGTTGTGCAATAACTGGCGCAGACGACCGGCATCGCCATCGATACGGGATTCCTCCGCCTCGAGCTGATCGACCAGCCGCACATGCAGGTCGCTGCCACGATACAGGTCCAGCACCTCCTGCACGATCTGGTGCAGGTCAAGCGGCTCCAGGCTGAGTTGTGGCGCCCGCGCATAGTCGCTGAAGGCGTTGACCATCTTCTTCATCGCCTCGACCTGGTTGACGATCGTGCGTGTAGCCCGATCGAGAATCTCGGCATCCTCCGGCGCCATGGTTCCCAGGTAACGACGGCGCAGGCGCTCCGCAGAAAGCTGTATCGGTGTCAGCGGGTTCTTGATTTCGTGCGCCAGCCTGCGCGCCACCTCGCCCCAGGCCGCATCACGCTGCGCCTGTATGATTGCGGTTACATCATCGAATACCACCACCATTCCGCCGCCGCGACGCCCCAAGGTACCCAGCGCGGCGCCGCGACACATCAGCATCTGGCGGCCGTGATCGCCGACCAGGGCAATCTCCTCCTGCCAGGCCTGGCTGCCGCTGTTCCGGTGCTGGTTGATCGCCTCGACAAACGCCTCGAGCCCGGTATGCTCCTGCGCAATGATCGCGAGATCCTTGCCCAGATAATCCTTCAGCTCCACACCAAGGCATTGCGTTGCCGCGCGGTTCACTGCGCGTACCACCGAATCCCTGCCCAGGCTGATGACGCCTGAAGACAGATTCGCAAGCACCGCTTCCAGGTAGGCACGCTGACCCTCGATCTGGCGCTGGCTGCGACTTGCCTCGTCACGCGACTTGGCCAGCCTGCGCGTCATGTCATTGAAGGATCTGACCAGGAAACCCAGTTCGTCTTCGCTCGCCACGGACAGGCGCTTGCTGTAATCGCCCTCGGCGACGGCAAGCGTGGCCTCCGCCAGGTCACGCACCGGCGCAACCAGCCTGCGCGCGGAGTGAAATGCCGCCCAGATTGCCGCCAGCAGGCTGAGCAGCAGCACAATGGACAGGGTCAGCGAGTAGCTGAATTTCAGCGGCGTGCGCAGGTAGGCCAGCTCGCGGTAGTGGG
>DATKZN010000023.1:0-6647 GCA_035527955.1 Gammaproteobacteria bacterium | reverse complement strand
CGCCGCGGCGGTGGAGGCGAGAATGAAGGGCGGGTAGGCCCAGTCCAGCGTGCCCTTGGTGGCGATGATGGCCATGGACGGCGTGCGGGAGGCGTCGATCTCTTCCAGCTTTTTCGGTAACAGTTCGTCCAGTTTCTTGTCGAGCCACGCGTCCAGCATTGCGTTATCTCGTACAGTTTCGGCAGTCGTTGACATGGATATGTTCTCCTGTTTGTTTGCGGCAGCTAGGGCGGGTTCAGGCCTTCTCGATCAGGAAGATAAAACTATTGTCCGCTTCCGTACTCGAAACCAGGCGATTGCCGGTTTGCGTGCAGAACGCGCTCATATCCTTGACGGCGCCCGGGTCGGTGGTAACGACTTCCAGCAGCGTGCCGCTGGCAAGCGCATTCAGGGCCTTGCGTGTGCGCAGGATGGGTAGCGGGCAGTTGAGTCCGCGGGCATCGAGTTTTTCTGTGGCAACATTCATAATGGCCTCCAGGGTGTAAATGTAACGAACAGTACAATATGTGTATATGCAATAATTCTAATGCTGTCAAGTAATTTTGTACTGTTTGGTATAATATTGCGGTACATGGTGATATTGGTACATGCATGGCAAGAACGAAACAATTCGATGAACGACAGGTGCTGCTGGCTGCGATGCTGGTGTTCTGGGAAAAGGGCTACGAGGGGACATCCATCCTGGACCTGGAGCAGGCGACAGGATTGGGGCGCACCAGCATCTACAACACCTTCGGCAATAAGCGCGCGCTGTTCGAGCAGGTGCTCGCCTGCTACAAGGAATCCGTCATGGCATCACTGTTTACTGCCATGGACAGTGTGCCGGACATCCGTGAGGGCATATCACGCCTGCTTATCACGGCGCTTGACGTCAATTACGATGAACAGTATCCCGGCGGCTGCCTGGTGGTTCTTTCGGTGCTGGAAAGCGGCCAGCACGACGCGGCATCGCGTGCATCGCTGGAGCAGTCGATGCGTGAACTCCGGCAGGGATTGCAGCAACGCATTACGCGAGCGAGAAAGCGCGGTGAGTTGCCCGCCAGTCTGGATGCGGCGGCTACCGCAACCACCATCGCCACCGTCATGGCCGGCATGATGGTGATGGGCAAGGCGAACTTTCCGCGCACTACGTTGAAAAAGGCCATTCACCAGGTGCTGGCGTTACTTGACTAGCCCGCTCAGCACCAGGTCGGCATAGCCCACGATACCCAGCACCCTGTTGCTGTCGATGACCGGTGCGTAGGAAAACCCGAGCCGGTGAAACAGGCGCGCGCAATAGCGGATGTTCATGTCGGGATTGATACTGACCACCGGCTTGGACATGACTTCGTAGACGTTGACGCGCTCGGGAGAGCGGTTGGCGGAGAGCACTTCGCGTGCAATGTCTGACAGCAGCACGATGCCGTATTCATCATTGGTATGCCGCTTGTCGACGATGAGTACGCGCGAGTCGTTCTGTTTCATCAGTCCGAGCGCCTCGTCGACCATCATCAGGCCATCGACCAGCTGGAAATGACTGGTCATGACATCCCTGACGCGTACCGGTTCCTGTTCACTCATAGCTTGTCCTCCACCGCTTTATGCAACTTGATAACCTGACGGTTGACACCGACGGCGTCCTCGACATCGAGCTGAAAGGCGATGCCGGTGCCGGGATGAGCCTCGAATTCGCCGATCTCGGCAATCTTTTCCAGGATCTCGCGACTCATGTGTTCCTCCACCAGGAACATGAGCATGTCGCGCTGCGTCTCCAGGCTCAGCCCGAGGAAGGTCTTGGCCTGCTCTATGCCTTCGCCGCGTACCTGGCTGAGTACGCTGGCACCGGTCGCGCCGGCCTTGCGCGCAGCATCCATGACCACGGCGGTCTTGCCGTCCTCGACCAGTGCAATTATCAGTTTGAAATGCATGCTTGCTTACCTCGTTTGCAGTATGTCCTGTTCGGGTACAGGTTCATTGTTCTCCGGAATGTTCCTTGCGTGCGGCTCGCCTCGACCACCACTCACTGAGCTGGGCATAGCCCATGACCGACATGATCGGGAACAGGCTGGCGAACGCGATCAGGCCGAAGCCGTCCAGCAGGGGGCTGCGGCCGGGTATGGTACTGGCCAGGCCGAGTCCGAGTGCGGCAACCAGCGGGACAGTCACCGTCGAGGTGGTCACGCCGCCCGAGTCGTAGGCCAGTGCGATAATCATGCGCGGTGCATACAGGGTCTGGAAGATCACGATGATATAACCGGCGATGATGTAATAGTGCAGCGGGGTGCCCGTGACAATGCGGAAGGCGCCCAGGGTGATGCCGGCGGCCACGCCGATCGCGACGGCGATGCGCAGCCCCCACACGCGGATGGCGCCGGCCGATACCTGCTGCGCCTTGATGGCGACGGCGATCAGCGCAGGCTCGGCGATGGTGGTGGAAAAGCCGATGGCGGCTGCGAACAGGTAGATCCAGTAGTAATCCTGCCAATGCCGCAACTCCGGTAATTTCCCGGTTGCCGCACTGAGAAAGGCGGGATCGGTCAGTTGTCTGGCCATGGTACGACCAATCGGAAACAGGGCCTCCTGCAGGCCGACCAGGAACAGGGTCAGGCCGATGAGGACGTAGACAAATCCGATCAGCACGCTCTTCAGCCTGGGAACCGGCTGGCGCAGCACCAGCAGCTGGAAGCCGAAGACGATCGCGGCGATCGGCAGCACGTCGGTGATCGTTGACAGTCCGGTCCTGAAAAAATCCTGCAGTATGTCCATCAAATGATCATTCCGTAAGCCATGACGAAGATGATCGGTGTCAGCGAGGCAAAGGCGATCAGGCCGAAACCGTCGATCATGGGATTGCGGCCGCGAATACTCTGCGCGAGCCCGACGCCGAGCGCCGTGACCAGCGGTACCGTGACGGTGGACGTGGTGACACCGCCGGAGTCATAGGCGATGCCGATTATCTCCGGGGGTGCGAATGCGGTCATGATAACCACGCCAATATAACCGCCGATGATGAAATACTGGATCGGCCAGCCGCGCACGATGCGGTACACGCCGACCAGTATGGCAATCCCGACCGACAGTGCCACGGTGATGCGCAGGCCCAGGGCATAACGCTCGAGGGATGCCTGCTGATTTAATATGACGCCGCCATCCGCCGCAATCTGTGCCGCCTCGGCAGCTACCGCGGTCAGTGCCGGTTCAGCGATGGTAGTGCCGAATCCCAGCGCAAACGCAAACACGAGCAGCCAGGGGAGGTTGGCCTTGCGCGCAAAGGCATAGGCGATCGACTCGCCGATCGGGAACAGCCCCTGTTCCAGGCCGCGTAAGAAAAACGCCAGCCCGAGCACCACCATCAGGCCGCCGGCCAGTATGCGGCCGAATTCCGGTAGCGGTTGCTGTATGACAACGGCCTGAAAGAACGTGACCACCAGCACGATGGGGAGCAGGTCACGGATGCTGGATAACACTGAGTCGAGAAAACGGCGCAGCTGTTCCAAGGCAGATTAGTCCTTTGCTTTTAGCGGCTTGTCACGAGTCTCGCAGCGTAACATGAGGTGGCGAGGAATTTTTGGCCCCGGTTGAAAAATTATGCATGACAACCGGTTTGCCGCCGCTGCCGGCAGCGGCGTGCATCAGGTGTTGCCTGCCTGTTCGTACCAGCCGCGGGTCGCGTTGGCGATGGCGACCACGGACAGCATGACCGGGACCTCGACGAGCACGCCGACCACGGTGGCGAGTGCCGCACCGGAGCCTATGCCATACAGGCTGATGGCGGTGGCCACGGCCAGCTCGAAGAAATTGCTGGCGCCGATCAGGGCGGCGGGCGCGGCCACGCTATGCGCCACGCCGAGCCGGCGGCTCAGCAGGTAGGCCAGTCCCGAATTGAAATAGACCTGCAGGATGATCGGGATGGCCAGCAGCAGGATGACCAGTGGCTGAGCGAGGATCTGCTGGCCCTGGAAGCCGAACAGCAGCACCAGCGTCAGCAACAACGCCATGATCGATACGGGTTGCAGGACATGCAGCAGGCGCGCGAGCCGTGCGACGCCCTGTGGCTGTGCCACCAGCCAGTGCCGCCACGCGCTGGCGAGGATCACCGGTATCACGATATAGAGGACGACCGAGAGTACCAGTGTGTCCCACGGTACCGTAATAGAGGCCATGCCCAGCAGCAGTGCCACTATGGGCGCAAATGCAAATACCATGATGACGTCATTCAGCGCCACCTGGGACAGGGTGAAACCCGGGTGACCGTTGGTCAGGTTGCTCCAGACAAACACCATGGCGGTGCAGGGTGCGGCGGCCAGCAGGATCAGGCCGGCAATATAGCTGTCGATCTGATCCGCGGGCAGCCAGTCGGCGAACAGCACGCGGATGAACAACCAGCCCAGCAACGCCATCGAGAACGGCTTGACGGCCCAGTTGACGAACAGCGTGACACCGATCCCGCGCGCGTGATGGCGGACCTCGTGCAGGGCGTGAAAGTCGATCTTGAGCAGCATCGGCAGGATCATCAGCCATACCAGCACGGCAACCGGCATATTCACGCGCGCGATCTCCAGGCCGCCGATGGTGTTGAACGTGCCGGGGAATGCTTGCCCCAGGATGATGCCGACTGCGATGCACAGCAGCACCCACAGACTCAGATAACGCTCGAAAAAACTCATGGCGTGGCTAAAGCGTTGCCAGCAGCGCCACTACCCGCTGCCGGATGTCGTCACGGCTGGCGCGAAACACCTCCATGACGATTTCGTCACTGCCGGCTGCCTTGGCCGGATCACTCAAGGGCCAGTGAATCTTTTTTACGCCTGCCGGTACTGCCGGGCAGTGCTCGTCGGCATGGCCGCACACTGTCACTACGATATCGGCCGCAGCCAGCATCGCGTCTGTCACCGGTGTGGATTCCTGGCCGGAGATATCGACACCGGCCTCGCGCATGACGGCAATCGCGCGCGGGTTTTTGCCATGCGCCTCGAGCCCGGCCGACTGGATGGTATGACGGTTGCCGGCGAAGTGCCGTGCCCAGCCTTCCGCCATTTGCGAACGGCACGAGTTGCCGGTACACAGGAACAGGATGTTCATGGCGCTAGCAGCAGCTCGTGCCGGCGACCGGGACACAGCTGGCGCCGTCGCCCGGTGTGCTGCTGAAGGTCGGTATGGTTTCCAGGGTATGGAAGGCCTCCCAGGCGATACCCTGCGGATCCTGTGTCCAGTACTTGTCGGAGCGGGCGTAGCAGCAGGCGGTTGCGTCCTGGCGGTGGCCGGCGATGCCGGCCTGTTGCAGGCGCGCGCGGATTGCGGCCAGTTCGGCCTCGTCGTCGGTCTGGATACCGACATGGTCAAGTCCGGGTGCGCCGCCACGGCTGGAGATGGCGAAGTTCACGGCCGGGTCGGCCAGCTCCCACTTGGCGTAGTCGGGCTTGCTGACCGTGGGTGCCGTGCCGAACAGGGTGGAATAAAAGCCGATGTTCTGCGCCAGGTCGGCGACGGCGATATGGATATGCATACGGGACATGATGATTCTCCTCGTTTGTGCTCAGGCGCAGCAGGCCGCGCCCGGGCGGTTGGGCATGTCTTTGAGGGTGGCGCGGTCAGCGCGAAATTGTGGGCTGCCTGCATTGCCGAGCAGGGTATGGTGCAGGATGCTGTGTGCCCAGTCGGGCAATGATGGATCGATGCGGTAATACATCCACTGACCCTCACGGCGTGCGAGCAGCAGGCCGCTGTCGCGCAGTTGTGCCAGGTGGCGCGAGATCTTCGGTTGCGACTGGTTCAGCGCATGGGTCAGTTCGCACACACACAACTCCTGTTCGGTGGCCAGCAGTATCAGTACCCGCAGGCGCGTGGTATCCGACAGCATCTGGAACAGGGTTTCCGGCGTAACGGGCATGCCATATATATACGCTTAGACATATATACGGTCAAACATATATTTAAACCCTAAAATATATAGTCAATAAAATCAGTTAATTAATGTCGCAACTAGAAGTGCGGCTTGACCGGGGCATCCTTGAAACGCTGTATGCTTGCCAGGATTTCCTCGCGGGCAGCATCCAGCCCGTCCCACCCCGCGATCTTGACCCACTTGTTCGGCTCCAGGTCCTTGTAGTGCTCGAAAAAGTGCGCGATCGACGCGGGCAGCTCCGGTGGAAGTTTGTCGAGCGAGTCGATATGGCGGTAGTGGGTGGACAGCCGGTCGATCGGTACGGCGAGGATCTTGGCATCCGGCCCGGCTTCATCGGTCATGCGCAGGATGCTGATCGGGCGGCACTGGATCACCGCGCCACTGATCAGTGGCACCGGTGTCACCACCAGCACGTCGACCGGGTCGCCATCCTCGGACAGGGTATGCGGAATATAGCCGTAGTTGCACGGATAGTGCATAGCGGTATCCATGAAGCGGTCGACGAACATGGCGCCGGTTTTCTTGTCGACCTCGTATTTTACCGGGTCGCTGTGGGACGGTATTTCGATGATGACATTGACATTGTCTGGCACGTTATCGCCGGACGGTACTCTGTCTAGGTTCATGGCGGTACTGTCTCGTAGTTATGGGATGTACCTGCAAGGGGATCTTCTGTCCCGGCCGCCGGCCTGACCCTGCGGGGCTGCCGTCGCTGCGCTACGACGCTCCTGGCCATTAGTCCCTGCATCGCTCTCGGCTCTGG
>DATKZN010000022.1:0-7134 GCA_035527955.1 Gammaproteobacteria bacterium | reverse complement strand
GGTCGTAGATCACCACGTGCTGCAGTGAGGGCAGGGCCGCCCAGGCCGCTTCCGTGCCGGGTTTCTGCGTCAGCTCCGGCAGCAGTTCGACCAGCATGGCGACGTAGTCGCTGCTACGAAAGGCCGGGATGGTGAACAGGTATTGCACCCCGGAGCGCTGCAGGGCGTAGGCCAGTTCGCCCGGCCGGTAGGCCGGATTGATGTTGACCAGGATCGCGCCGATGCGCGCCGTGGCCAGCTGCAACAGCAGCCACTCGATATTGTTGGTCGACCAGATGCCGACACGGTCGCCCTTGCCAACGCCGATCCCCAGCAGTCCGCGCGCGAGGCGATCGACCTCCACGGCCAGCTGCCGGTAACCGAGGCATCGCTGCTGCGGCACCGACACGACCGCATCCCGGTCGGGATGCTGTGCCGCGGTCGCGGCGAAGTGTTCGGCGATGGTCGCGCCCAGCAGCGGCTGCTCGCCACCGCGGTGAAAGTAACTTCGGTTGCTGCCAGGTTGCGTCATTCGATGTGCACCTGCTCAGGACGCCACGCCGTCCCAGTAGGCATCCACTTTCGCCTGCAGCTCGGCGAGCAGTGCGTCATTGCGCTGCGGTGCAAACAGATGCGCAAAACGTCCCTGGGTTTTCAGGTAGTCCTCGACCGGCGGCCGGTCATGGGGGATCTTGCTGTGCACGACCTTGCCGTCGAGGTATTCCTTCAGTGGCCAGACGCCGGTTTTCACCGCGAGCTTGCCGATGTTGACCGATTCCCTGGGGTCGTAGTCCCAGCCGGTCGGGCAGGGGGCGAGCGCGATGATCATGCGCGGGCCCGTGAGTCGTTTCGCCGTCTCGATCTTGCGCGCCAGGTCGAGCGGTTCCGCGCCGATGACCGTGGCCACGTAGGCCGGCCGGTGCGCCGCCCAGATGGAAAACAGGTCCTTCTTGTAACCGGCGAAACCGCGCGCACCCTTGCTGGTTGCGGTCTTCGCGGCATGTGGCGTGGCGCCGGAGTACTGCTGGCCGGTGTTGCCGTAACCCTCGTTGTCGTAGCAGATGTAAATGAAATCCAGGTCGCGCTCCATGGCACCGGAGGTGGCGGACAGCCCCATGCCGTAGGCGGCGCCGTCACCGGTCAGCACCACCACCTGCAGGTCCTCCTCTGCCGGCAGCTCGCCCTTCGCGCGCAGGATATCGAGGGCGTCGCGGATGCCCTGTGCGCCGGCCGGTGCCGAGGCCATGGCGGTGTACAGCCAGGAGCCGCGGAAGGGCGTGAACGGGTAGACCGAGAGCAGGGTCATGCAACCGGCCGCGTTGACGAACACGGTCTTCTCGCCGAGGATGTCATAGATCTCGTGCAGCGCCTGCAGGCCACCGCAGCCGGCGCACATCGGGGTGCCGGTGCCCAGCAGGTGGGTGGAGGGCAGGTCCTTCATGCGCCGGATGGTTGCCGTTGTTTCCGTCATGACCGTTCTCCTTTGTCCTGCCGCGGGGGTGCCGGTTGATGCATTTCCTCGCGCTCGACGTGCGCGATGGCCTGCAGCTTTCTGATTTCCCGGAGCTCGTTCTGTGTATACAGCAGGCGCGGTGGCGGTGTGCGCCCCGTGTCCACCGCGCGGCGCAGTGTCTCTGCCATTTCGTAGAACTCCTCCGCGCTGATGTCGCGGCCACCCAGGCCACCGACAAAACTCGCCACCACCGGCGGGGCATCCGGCTGCCCGTACAGGGCGGAGAGCAGTTCGGTGTGCAGGACCCCACCCTTGCCCATGGACAGGTTCTGGTCGATCACGGCCACGCCGCGCCGGCCGGCGAGCAGCCGGCGCAGGGTGTCTTCCGGGAACGGCCGCAGCAGGCGCGGCCGCAGCAGGCCGATGGACCAGCCGGCATCGCGCAGGCGGTCGACCGCCTCGCGGGCCTTGGTGGCGAACGAGCCCAGCATGACAAACAGGTAGTCCGCATCATCGGCACGATAGGCCTCGACGGCGGGATGGTCGCGGCCGAAGGTCGCGCGGAATTCGGCACTGACCTCGTCGTACACGGCCAGGCCGTTCAGCGCCGCCAGGTGGGTTTCGTAGCGGAAATAGGAATAGGGCGTCCCGCCCAGTACCGCCACGGCCTGGCTCTCGGGGGCGCTGGCGCGGAAGCGTGTGCCTTGCGGGTCGAAGCTGCCGACGAAGCCGGCGGCCGCGTCCGCGTCCGGGATCTCGACCGGTTCGCGCGTGAAGGAGAGGTAGAAACCGTCCAGGTTGACCAGCACCGGCAGGCGCACCCGGGCGTCCTCCGCCAGGCGGTAGGCCAGCAGGGTGCTGTCGAGCACCTCCTGGCAGGTCGCGCAATGGATCTGCAGGAAACCGCAGTCGCGCGCGGCCATGATGTCGTTGTGATCGGACTCCAGCGTGAGCGGCGACGCCAGCCCGCGCGACACGTTCACCAGCACGAACGGCGCGCGCCAGCCGGCCACCGTGTAGAGCATTTCCATGGCATACAGCAGGCCCTGGCTGGAGGTGGCGCTGAACACGCGCACGCCGGTGGCGGCGGCAGCCCCCGCGGCGGTGATCATGGAATGTTCGGATTCCAGCGTGACCAGGCGGCCGGCCATCTCGCCCCGGTCGATCCAGCTGGCCAGGGTCTCGATGATCTCGGTCTGCGGCGTGATGGGGAAGGCGGGCACGTAGTCCACCCCGGCCAGCCGTGCGCCCCAGGCCGCTGCCGCGTTGCCGGTGAGCAGGGCACGGGTCATGGCGTTTCTCCAGCGGTTTCGGCCTGCTGTGCCTGTTGCTCGGGCACGGCCTCGATGGCATGCGGCGGGCACTGGGCGACACAGATCATGCAGCCCTTGCAATGGTCGTAGTCGATGGCTGGCTTGCCGTCCGCATCAACGGCGATGGCGCTGTCCGGGCAAAAGGTGCTGCACACCCACCAGCAGCGATTGCAGCGTGCATAGTCGATCACCGGCCGCAGCGTGCGCCACAGGCCGGTGCGCACCTCGACACTGTTGGCCGCGGCAAAGATCGTTGGTGCGGAGATGCGCGCGGCCTCGAACGGCAGCTCGGCCCAGTCGGGTTTGTCATAGTCCGCGGCAGACGTCATGCTGCCCTCTCTGACCAGGCCATCATGTCCCTGCATGAGGTCCCAGGCTGCGAGCGCGTTTTCCAGGTTGCGGTCTATGATCGTCGGGCCGAGCGCGGCCAGTTCCGTACGGATGGCGTCGGCCAGGGCGTCACGGCTGATCGTGCCCACCAGGCGTGCGGCGGCACCGGCGCAGGTCGCGCCGATGTAGGGGAGAGCGGCGCGGTCCTCGACGTCGGCCGATGCGGGCAGGGTGATGACGGGGGCGCTGATGTTGAGCCGCTGCTGCCAGGTTTCGGCGCTTTCCGCCGTGTTGATCAGGAGCACGGTATGTGCACTGATGCCGGCCAGTACCCCGGCGGCCGGTACCGGTACCAGCGTGTCATCGGCGACGATCACCAGGTCGGGTCGGCTGATGATGCCGCGTTCGTTGATCGCCTCCCGGGCCGCGCGCACGTAGGCAAAGATCGGCGCCCCGCGCCGCTCCGCGCCATAGCGGGGTGCGTCCTGCACCTCGTAGCCCTCCCGGAAGAAGGCGCTGCCCAGGATGCGGCTGGCCGTCTTCATGCCCTGGCCGCCCCGTCCGTGAAATCGTATCCGGTACATCGTGATTGTGTCCTGGTTCAGGTGTTGTCCGGCGCCGTGGAAAACAACGAGAAACGCCGGAAGCCCATGGCCGTGCGCACGCGCTGTTCTGCCATTTCGATCGCCGCCTGACGCGGCAGGATCAGCTTGCGCCTGGCACTCTCCAGGACCTGCTCGGTGTTGCGGCGCAGCTTTTCCTCGATGGTCTGCAGCGCGGCCTGCTGGGTTGCGCCCTGGTATTCCATCGCGGCACAGATCACGCCACCGGCGTTGGCGATGAAGTCCGGAATGCAGAGCACGCCACGTTCATGCAGGTATTCCTCCGCGGCCAGCGTGAACGGGATGTTGGCACCCTCGACGACCAGCCGGGTCTTCAGGCGGTGGACGTTGTCCGCGTTGACGACGTCGGGCCGTGCGGCCGGGATCCAGATATCACACTCCACGTCGATGACGGCGTCGCTGTCCAGCCGGGTGCCGTCGCTGTAGTCGGCCACGCTTTGGCCTGCCGCCTTCAGTTCGAGCAACGCATTGAGGTCCAGCCCCGCAGGGTTGTGCACGGCGCCTCGGGAATCCGCCACGGCGACCAGCCGCGCACCCTTTGCCGTGAGGAAGCGCGCGACATGGCTGCCGACCGCGCCGAAACCCTGCACCACGACGCGTGCACCCTCCAGTGCGAAGTCGCAGTCACGCAGGGCGACATCGACAACGTGACTCAGTCCCCAGCCGGTGGCGCCGATCTCGTCCAGCGGGATCCCGCCGATCTCGCGTGGCAGCGCCACGACCCGGCCGATCTCGTCCCTGACCCAGGCCATGCAGACCTCGTCGGTGCCCATGTCGGGGGCGAAGATGTATTCCTGTTCGCCGCGCAACAGCTGCGCCAGGGCGCGGATCAGCTGTTCCTTTTTGTCCGTCGGCATCTTCGGATCGCCGCGCAGCACGACCTTCCCGCCCCCGTGCGGCAGGCCCGCGGCCGCGTTCTTGTAGGTCATCGCCCGTGCCAGCCGTACGCACTCCTCCGTGGTCACGTCGGTGGCCATGCGCACGCCGCCGATGGCCGGACCCCTGGCGACATTGTCGACCACCAGCACCGCCTGCAGGCCGACCGATGGCTCACAGACGTGCACGATCTTGGCAGGCCCGAGTGCGTCGGCGAACGAGAAAATATCTTCCATGCAGCGTGCCCCGTGATCGGTCTGTATGCTAGTCAGCCACCGGTGACGGCCGCAGACCTTCGGTGGTTTCTGTCTTGACAGCTATCCAACTATAGTAAGCTACGATGCCGTCTGAATGACATGGATCATACAACCTGAATTTAACCGGCGGGGGGTGGATCGGATCGGGTGCGCCGCTGCAGCAGTTGCAGCGGCCTGATCGCCTGGTGTTGCAGGTGATTACTTGCCAGACATGACGTCATGCGCCCCGCTCACAGCTGATCAGTTTATGTGTCAGTGTCGGGTGAAGAAGGATCCGCCGGGCATGTCCGGTTCTGACGGTACCGATGCGTGAATTTTGCGTGAATCCCTCCCGCCGGGTCCAGCAATCGGGCGGCGGGTATCACGGTAAGTCATCGAAAATCCGGGTTGCTGGTTGATGGATCCGGTATCGGGATTATCCGCCATGTCGTCGTAGATCCTGTTGAGACCGGACATGCCCTCCGAGCTGTGCATGGGTATTGCCAGATACTCCTGCTTGTTGGCTTCGGATTCGAAATAGATTTTCAGCGCACTGTCGCCTTTGCCTTCGATGACATACGGTGCGTGTTCAGTATCGGTGACATCATTGAGTGAAATCGGGTCAAGGGTCGATGTGATCATGATGTGCTCCTTTGGTGAACGGGTTGCCGGGTCAATATTCGGCGCCGGTGAGCGGGTTGCGCCGGCATTGCGGCTTGACGAGCAGCAACTGCACGGTACCGATCACCTGCTGGCGGAAGCCGCCTTCACAATAGGCCAGGTAATATTCCCACATACGAATGAATTGCTCGGGGTAACCGAGCTGGTATACCTTCTCGATGTTGGCAAAAAACCGTTTGCGCCAGTGGCGCAGGGTGGTGGCATAATGCGGACCGATATCGTGCAGGTGAAAGATGCGCATGTCCGTGTTGCGGGCGATGGCATCACCCAGTGCCGCATTGGACGGCAGGCAGCCGCCGGGAAATATGTAACGCTGGATGAAGTCAATGGAATTTTTTGCAGCCGGGTAACGCTGGTCGGCTATCGTGATGGACTGCAGCAGCATCATGCCGTCCGGTTTTAGCAATTCGCTGCATTTACTGAAATAGGTGTCGAAGTAGCGGTGTCCGACGGCCTCGATCATTTCGATGGATACCAGCTTGTCATAACTGCCGCTCAGCTCGCGGTAATCGTCGAACCGCAGGTTGATACGGCCCTCCAGGCCGGCTTCCCGGATACGTTTCCTGGCATAGTCGTACTGTTGTTTAGAAATAGTGGTCGTCGTGACCTGGCAACCGTAGTGCCTTGCGGCATACAGGGCAAAGCCGCCCCAGCCGGTGCCGATTTCCAGTACGTGGTCAGTCGGCTTGAGTTGCAACTTCCGGCAAATGGTTTCCAGTTTGGCTTCAGAGGCTTCCTGCAGCGTGACATGCGGGTGGGAAAAAATACCGCACGAGTACATCATAGTGTCATCGAGAAACAGTTCAAACAGTTCATTGCCGAGGTCGTAATGGGCCTCGATATTGCGGCGGCTTCCCTTGAGAGAGTTGCGACGCAGGAAGCGCTGCAGGAGCTGCACGGGTTTTACCAGCCACTTCATTCCCGGGCCGATTTTCCCGATATGCTGACGGTTGCAGAGAAAGAGTTCGACCATTGCGGTCAGGTCGTCGCACTGCCAGCAGCCGTTGATGTAGGCTTCACCGCCTCCAAGTGCGCCCTGCATCAGTACCCTGGTGTAGAAAGCGGGATCGGTGACGGTGACGGTGACGGATTTGGGAAAAATACGGTCTTTTTTCCCGAAGACGTAACGCTCGTCTCCGTCGATTATCACGAGTTCGCCATGGCGCAGGCTTTTCAGCCGGTTCAGGATGGCCTGTTTTGTATAGTCGGTGACGAAACCGGTTTCGCGGTTTTGCAGGGTGGGCTTGTCTATGCATAATGCGGCGGATTTCATGATCTTCTCACCGGATTCGGTGCCTCCTGTTTGTCAGGGTGTGGAAATAACGGAACCCGCTTCAGCCACAGGCGCAGCGCCTGGTAGTAGATGGCCGCGACGATTTTTGCCGTCATGAAGGGGTAGCGGATGAGAACTCCGGCGAGGTGCATGCCATCGACGGGTCGCTGCTGCAGGGCCAGCGTTGCATCAAACAGTATTTCGCTGTGCCGGTAATTCTTCATGTGCACGACGAGTTTTTCGCCGGGCTGCGTGAATCGCCAGTCGTAGTCGATACCCATGTCCATGAAGGGCGATACGTGAAACCGCTTGTCATGCAAAAAGCGTTTCGATTTGGCATTTCCCCTGTTGTCTGACTCGGGCAGGATGT
>DATKZN010000021.1:0-7656 GCA_035527955.1 Gammaproteobacteria bacterium | reverse complement strand
CGCCGGTTGCAGGGTGCGCTGTGCGCACCGAGCGGGCGAACGGTGCGTGGAACGCACCCTACGTTTCCTGAACCGGTGAATCAGCACACAGCAGACAGCGGGTTTAATCTTTCCGTGTTCTTCCGTGGATTCCGTGGCCATTCTTCTTTCATGACTCACGTTTCGCAGTTGTAGGGTGCGCTGTGCGCACCGAGTGAGCGAACGGTGCGTGGAATGCACCCTACGCCTGAAGCTAGTGCAGGGTGATGACATCACCCAGCGCCTGCTGCATTTCCGCCAGGGTCACGTGATGTGCCCTGAACGGTTCGTCGAGTTGCTGGCAGCTCAGGCGGTATACGTCCGGCTGACGGTCGGAGTGCAGCGTTAGTGTCGTCGTCGACATGACCGGGTTGTAGTCTCCGCCAGATGCCAACTCGGCCAGCATCAGGCCATCGAGACCTGCCATGAAGCGGTCGCGGTGAATGCCGGTCACGGTGAAAGTGTCGGGCTGTACCGTGCGTGCGACAGACGCCACCGTGCGCAATTCCAGGATGCAGTGCGGGTGATATTCCGCGGCGCTGTTGGTCAGCCTGGCTTGACCGGACTGAATATATACGCTGGCGTAGTCGGGGCGAACATGCAGTTCCCGGTTGAGCGTAACGGACGTCAGTACGGGCTGAGGGGTCGGTCCGCTCGGGTAGCTGTAGCCGGGCAGTGACTGGCACGCGCCCAGCAACAGGCTGATGGCAAGCAGGGCAAGGATACGCATGGTTCACTCCCGTCCGGGCGGTGCCGAACTGCATGCCTGTCTGACTGCCAGGCTGCCGGCTAGTTCTCCGGCAATCGCGCACGCAGGGCGTCGCGGTCGATCCACCAGTTGTCACCGACAATGGCATCGAGTATGACCGACAGCCGGGACAGCAGTTCCGGCACGTCGTTGAGCCCGAGGATCTCCGTCCACATCCGGATCATCTCGGGGTCGTTCTCGATGCCGCGATGGCGTTTGGCCACGCCGGCCACCATCTGGTTGGTGAAGAAGGTCAGGCTGTCGTGTTCCTCGCCCTCGGTGCGCAGGCCGGCGATGTAGTGCGCCGTCATGGCAGCGACCGCGCCGCCATCGGATTCGTCCGGGGTCTCGTCGACGATGTGCTGCAGCAGGGCGACGGTCAGGGCCGCCGGCACCGGGTAGGTGATTGACAGCCACACACCGTTGCCGAGCGCTGCCAGTGATTCCGGCTGGTCGCACTGGAACAGGACATTGCAGGATTCGACGGCGTCCTGCCACGCCTCTGCCGCGACAAACACGTCGAACGCTCCGCGCGCCAGCTCCCAGCTGTCCTCGTGCTGCTGCAGCCCGAGCAGGGTCTCGGCCATGTCGAGCTGCAGCTGTGCGCGCGCAAGCGGGTCGGCGTCCGGCGGCAGGGCCGCCAGTTGCTGTTGCTGTTCCTTGAGCTGGGCCTTCAGCGAAGGGCGCGAGTCGGACAGGTCGATGCCGCTCTTGTCGCCGATCACCATGTTTTCAGGGTTGATGTCTTTCATTTAGCCACCTGCTGCCTGGTTGCCGGATACCGCCACACCGACTTCGTGGAGGGAGAACTGCATGCTGGCGAGGTCGCCCAGGATCCAGGTGGCCGGCGCCTTGATGCCGCCGACCGTGCCGGGATTCACCAGCCAGGTGCTGCTGCCGGCGAGGTTGTTGATGGTGCGGATGTCCGCCTTGTGATCGTGGCCGCAGCACACCAGGTCCCAGTCGCCGGTGCTGGCCATGGCCTGTGCGTAGTGCGGGTAGTGAACCAGGAATATGCGGCGGCCGGCCAGCTCGATACCGGCATCCTGGCCGTAGTAATGGGTGCGGTTGGCCGGCTTCGACGCCATGCGCCCCATCATGTACAGGTCACCGCCGTTGTTGCCGTGGATGACGTGCACCGGGACATTGAACGGCCGGATTACTTCCAGCGTACCCGGTGCGACGACATCGCCGCAGTGCAAAACGGCCTCGGCGCCGGCGTCCACGGCGTCACTGACCGCGGCCGCGAGCAAGGTGCGGTTGTCGTGGCTGTCGGAAACGATGCAGATTTTCATGTTTAAAATGGAGCGTAGGAGCGCATCTCATGCGCGATCTCGTTTAAATTTGCAAAGATCGCGCATGAGATGCGCTCCTACACCGTATGGATTACAACAAAGGCACGATCAGCAGTGCCACGATGTTGATGATCTTGATCAACGGGTTGATGGCCGGTCCGGCGGTGTCCTTGTAGGGGTCGCCCACGGTGTCACCGGTTACCGCCGCCTTGTGTGCGTCGCTGCCCTTGCCGCCGAAGTTGCCGTCCTCGATGTATTTCTTGGCATTGTCCCAGGCACCGCCGCCGGTGGTCATGGAGATGGCGACGAACAGGCCGGTGACGATGGTGCCGATCAGCAGGCCACCCAGTGCCTCGGCGCCCAGTGTCAGGCCGACCACGACCGGGATCACGACCGGCAGCAGGGAAGGGATGACCATTTCCTTGATGGCGGCCTTGGTCAGCATGTCCACTGCCTTCGAGTAATCCGGCTTCTGGGTGTGGTCCATGATGCCGGGCATTTCGCGGAACTGGCGGCGCACCTCGTTGACAATGCCGCCGGCGGCGCGGCCGACGGCCTCCATCGCCATGCTGCCGAACAGGTAGGGCACCAGGCCACCGAGGAACAGGCCGATCAGCACCATGTGGTTGTCGAGGGAGAAGTTAAGCACCTTGTCGGTATGCGCTGCGAGGGCATGGGTGTAGTCGGCGAACAGCACCAGCGCGGCGAGGCCGGCGGAGCCGATGGCGTAGCCCTTGGTCACCGCCTTGGTGGTGTTGCCGACGGCGTCCAGCGGGTCGGTGATGTTGCGGATCTTCTCGTCCAGCTCGGCCATTTCGGCGATGCCACCGGCGTTGTCGGTGATCGGGCCGTAGGCGTCGAGCGCCACGATGATACCGGTCATCGACAGCATGGAGGTCGCGGCGATAGCGATGCCGTACAGGCCGGCCAGTTGATGGGCGCCCCAGATGCTGGCGCAGATGACCAGCACGGGAATCGCGGTGGACTTCATGGATACACCCAGGCCGGCGATCACGTTGGTGCCGTCACCCGTGGTGGAGGCCTCGGCGATGTGGCGTACCGGCTTGTACTCGGTGGCGGTGTAGTACTCGGTGATGACCACCATGGCCGCGGTCAGCGCCAGGCCGATCAGCCCGCAGTAATAGAGCATGCGCGTGGCGATGGATTCACCCTCCAGCATGATGCTGTCGCCCAGCACCCAGGTGGTGACGGGGTAGAAGGCGATGGCCGCCAGCACGCCGGAAACGATCAGGCCGCGGTACAGCGCGTTCATGATCTTGCCGCCCTCGCGTGCCTTGACGAAGAAGGTGCCGATGATGGAGGCGATAATGGACACGCCGCCCAGCACCAGCGGATACAGCGCGGCCTGCGCTGTGCCGACCAGCAGGCCGCCCAGCAGCATGGTGGCGACCACGGTCACGGCGTAGGTCTCGAACAGGTCGGCGGCCATGCCGGCGCAGTCGCCGACGTTGTCGCCGACGTTGTCCGCGATCACCGCCGGGTTGCGCGGGTCATCTTCCGGGATGCCGGCCTCGACCTTGCCGACGATGTCCGCGCCGACGTCAGCGCCCTTGGTGAAAATGCCGCCGCCGAGTCGGGCGAAGATGGAGATGAGCGAGCCGCCGAAGGCCAGGCCGATCAGCGGGTGCAGCGGGTCCTCGACGCCGCTCATGAGCAGGATGGCGTAGAAGCCGGCAACACCGATCAGGCCCAGGCCGACCACCAGCATGCCGGTGATGGCTCCGCCGCGGAAGGCGATCTGCAGGGCGGCATCCAGGCCGTCGTTGGCGGCCTGGGCGGTGCGCACGTTGGCGCGCACCGAGATGTTCATGCCGATGTAGCCGGTCAGTCCCGATAACACCGCGCCGATGGCGAAGCCGATGGCGGTGGTCCAGCCGATCTTGGAGAAGCCGATGATGAGCAGCAGCACGATGCCGGCCATGCCGATGGTCATGTATTGCCGGTTCAGGTAGGCCTTGGCGCCTTCCTGTATCGCCCCGGAAATTTCACGCATGCGGTCAGTGCCGGTCGGCTTGGACAGGATCCATTGGATGGACAATCCGCCATAAACCAGCGCACCCAGGCCGCAGGCCAGTGCAAAAATGAGTTCAGTCGACATCAGGGTTCTCCTTGGTTGGATTGTTTAATTCGGTTTCTTGAATTCAGTGCCGGGTTTGAGTCCGAACAGACTTTCCATGTCGAATTCCCGGATCAGGGTATCGACGGCCGTCTGGCCATGGTCCGCCTGCACCTCGGCCAGGATCAGCCGGGCAGCGTTGCGGTTATAGCCGCCCCCCATGTTCGCCTGGACTGCGAGCAGTTCACGTGCCTTGGTGAGTGTCACGGGTTTCTCCCTGCACATCAACAGCCACAGGGACACGGTGCGCCCGGGCAGCCCCGGTCTGTCACCGTATCTCCGCGGTAGTCAGATTACTTGATTTCGAAATCGCCCAGCTTGCGCTTGACGGCGACGTTCTTCAGTTGCACGTACTTCGGCATGCCGTCCTTGCCGTAAGGCGGATAGTCCTCGCCCTTCATCAGCGGCTCGAGATACTCGCGGCATTTGTTCGTGATACCGAAGCCATCCGGGGTGATATAGTTCTTCGGCATCATCTTCTCGACGTTGGCGACCTTGGACAGATCGGCCTCACCCACCTTCCAGCGATACGGACTGCTCGAGCTGCGCACCACGGTCGGCATGACCGAGTTTTTGCCGGCCAGGGCCAGTTTCACGGCCGCCTTGCCCATGGCATAGGCCTGTTCGACGTCGGTTTTCGAGGCGATGTGGCGCGCGGCGCGTTGCAGGTAGTCAGCCACTGCCCAGTGGTACTTGTAACCCAGGCTCTCGCGCACCATGTTGGCGATCACCGGTGCAACGCCGCCGAGCTGGGCGTGTCCGAAGGCGTCCTTCAGACCCTGGTCAGCGAGGAACTTGCCGCTGGCATCGTGCACACCTTCCGATACCACGATGGATACGTAACCGTACTTCTCGACCTTCTCCTTGACCTTGGCCAGGAACGCGGGCTGGTCGAAAACAATCTCGGGGAACAGGATGACGATCGGCAGGTCGCAGTCGTCGGTAGTGGCCATGCCGCCGGCCGCGGCGATCCAGCCGGCGTGACGGCCCATCACCTCCAGCACGAATACCTTGGTGGAGGTCTTGGCCATGGAAGCGACGTCGAAGCTGGCCTCGCGTGTGCTGACCGCGATGTACTTGGCCACCGAGCCGAAGCCGGGGCAGTTGTCGGTAATCGGCAGATCATTGTCGACGGTCTTCGGCACATGGATGGCCTGGATCGGGTAGCCGGTGGCCTGTGACAGCTGCGAGACTTTCAGGCAGGTATCCGCCGAGTCGCCGCCGCCGTTATAGAAGAAGTAACCGATGTCGTGCGCCTCGAACACCTCGATCAGCCGATCGTACTCGCGCTTGTTGGCCTCGAGGCTCTTCATCTTGTAGCGGCAGGAACCGAACGCGCCGCTCGGGGTGTGGCGCAGTGCCGCGATGTCCCTGGCGGATTCCTTGCTGGTGTCGATCAGGTCCTCGGTGAGCGCACCGATGATGCCGTTGCGGCCGGCAAAGACCTTGCCGATTTTGTCCTTGTGTTTGCGTGCAGTCTCGATCACACCGCAGGCCGAGGCATTGATGACTGCCGTGACGCCGCCGGACTGGGCGTAGAACGCATTCTTTTTCGCTTTTGCCATTTGCTAACTCTCCGTTGAAATAATTCGGGGTCAGAGTACAGTTTTTCCTTATAATCCGTCTGCCACTGATTCGGTATTAGAGCACGTGGAAATGGAATATAAGGAAAAATCCTGCTCTGACGCCATGCTATTTGCTAGCGGCTGGTGTCGCGACCGCTGGCCACGTAATCCGCCTGTACCTGAAGCAGCGTCACCACGCATTCCGACAGGTCATCGAACTCCTCGATACCGGTGCCGTACATTTCATGCACACGGTAGTAAAACTGGCTGCGGTAGCGCGGTTCGCCGGTCTTCAAGACGATGAAGTGACAACCGTCATGCTCCCAGTAAGCCGCCGGGCAGACGGTCAGTTCCGTGGCATAGGGATTCAGACGCAGCTCGGTGTCTGCCAGCTGGGGTTCGATTTTTTTGCCGTAGCGTTCCTCGAGTGTGGTGCGGATGATCCACAATTCACTGTCCGTGAAATCTTCGATTGCGCTCATAGCTGAAGGTGCCGGTTTGTGGGCCACTCTGGACAGGCTGTCAAAGGGCATGAATTCTAGCTCAAAACCTGATTTATTTCATGAGCTTCGTTGACTTCTACTACGTGCAGGGGGTAGCTTAAACGCTGGCCTGCGGGGCGGCTATGTAAAAATATGTATATCTGTATTCAAAATTCTTCGCCAGAACAGGAAGTTAATAAAATCAACGTGCTAGGGGATATCAACGCATTATGAGGATTGTATTGCTGGGCGCGCCCGGCTCGGGCAAGGGAACACAGGCGAAACTTCTGGAGGATAAATACCAGCTGCCGCAGATCTCGACCGGCGACATGCTGCGCGAGGCGGTGGCGGCCGTTACTCCGCTCGGACGCCAGGCCAAGGTCGCAATGGATGCCGGCCAGCTGGTCAGCGACGAGATCGTGCTGGGCATCATTCACGAGCGTCTCACCCGCCCGGATACCCGCAACGGTTTCATCCTCGACGGTTTTCCGCGCAACCTGCAGCAGGCCGAGGCGCTGGATGCGCTGCTGACCGGGCTGGGGCGCCCGCTGCACCTGGCCCTGCTGGTGTCCGTCGATGTCGATGCCCTGATCCAGCGACTCGTTGGCCGGCGTACCTGCCTGTCCTGCGGCCAGTTGTACAACGTGTTCTACGCACCGCCGCACATGGATGGCCGCTGCGACGCCTGTGGCGGCAAGCTGCGCCACCGCGGTGACGACAATGAGGAAACCATCGGCAACCGCCTGCGCGTCTATGAGGCCCAGACGCTGCCGGTCGTGGATTACTACAAGGCGCAGGAGAAGCTCCGCACCGTGCAGGGTGTCGGCGCGGTTGCCGACGTGTTCAAGGCCATCACGCGCATCGTGGACAAGATCAAGTCCAGCACCAAGACCGAAACACGCCGCAACGACGCCATTCGTGCCGCCATCGCGAAACACAAGGCGACAGGCAAGAAGACAGCCGCAACCGGCACGGCGAAGAAAAAGGCCGCCAAGCCGGCCGCGACGAAAAAACAGGCGGCACCCGGGAAGGCCGTGGCGAAGAAAAAGACTACCGCGGTGGCAAAACCGGCTGCAGCGAAGAAAAAGGCCGTAGCGAGCGCAAAGCCGGTTGCGGCGAAGAAGAAGGCCGCTACCAAAAAGAAGGTCGCGGCCAAAAAACCCGCCAGAAAGGCCGCTGCCAGTCGACCGGCCGCCAAAAAGAAACCGGTTGTAAAAAAGAAACCGGCCATCAAAAAGAAAGTGGCGGCGAAGAAGCCGGCGCGCAAACAGGCGGTTGCGAAGAAGAAATCTGCCGGCAGGAAACGCTAGCCACGATACCGGGCTGCTGCTGTCTGCCGTTACATTGCGAGTTAGCGGATGCTGCAACTGATCCGTTTCTGGTTCGGGCTCTGTCTCCTCAGGGCCGCTCC
>DATKZN010000020.1:0-2907 GCA_035527955.1 Gammaproteobacteria bacterium | reverse complement strand
ATCAGCTCGACCACCGCGGCATGCAGCTGGTTTTCATCGCGCGAGGGCGCGGTACACCCTTCCAGGTAGCTCACGTGACTGCCGGCCTCGGCGATGATCAGCGTGCGCTCGAACTGGCCGGTGTTGGCCGCGTTGATGCGGAAATAGGTCGACAGCTCCATCGGGCAACGCACGCCCGCCGGGATGTAGACAAAGGTCCCGTCCGTAAACACCGCGGCATTGAGACAGGCGAAGTAGTTATCGGTGTGCGGCACCACCGAACCGAGATGTTGCTGTACCAGTTCGGGATACTCGCGCACCGCCTCCGACATGGCACAGAAAATCACGCCGGCCTCGGCCAGGTTCTTGCGAAACGTGGTTGCCACCGACACGCTGTCGAACACGGCATCCACCGCCACGCCCGCCAGCGCCTTCTGCTCTTCCAGCGGAATGCCCAGCTTGTTGTAGGCGTCCAGCAGCTGCGGATCGATTTCGTCGAGACTCTGCGGTCCCGCGCCCTTGCTGCGCGGCGCGGAATAATAGGAGATCGCCTGAAAATCGATGGGCGGATGACTGACATACGCCCACTGCGGCTCGGTCAGGGTCAGCCAGTGGCGGTAGGCCTTGAGCCGTGCCTCCAGCAGCCATTCCGGCTCCTGCTTGCGTGCGGAGATCAGGCGTATGGTCTCCTCGCTGAGACCCGGCGCTGCCGTATCCGCCTCGATGTCGGTAACAAATCCGTGCTGATACCCCTTGCCGACCAGCTCGCTTACCGTTTTTTCTGTAGCACGCATATTCCGCTTGCTCCTTGAATAATTCCTGACTAAAATACTCAGGTATTCGGGAGTATGGACCCTTTTTATTTAATTTCAAGCGGGTAGTCGGGATATTCACAAGGCACAGCAGGCAATCGGTTGCACGCCTGGCCGCGCCGCAAGCGGCGGCAACGTCCCATCAGGCCGGGGCCAACCCTGTATGGTGGCGCACGCAACTGGACAGCCTGGCAATTGACTTTGGCTGACAGACTGCGCAGGCTTCTCCCGCTCTGGCGCAGCCCGGCGCAGCGTGCGTTTGTGAACAAACGACACGGACAGCAGTCAAAAAACCATTATCAACTCAAGAAGAGGTAAAGCAATGGATATACCCGAACGCGACGGTGACGGTTACCTGGTCGACAGCGACCTGTGGACACCCGAGATTGCACGCGCCATGGCCGAGGTCGATGGCATTGAACTGGATGATGTCAAATGGCAGCAGATACTGAAGGCACGCGAGTACTACGATGAACACGCCGTAGTGCCACCCATCCGCAAGTTTTCCAAGTACCTTGGTGCAGACCAGAAAGAGATGTTCAAAATGTGGATGACCGGCCCCATGAAGCCGATCACCAAGTACGGCGGACTGCCCAAGCCCACCGGCTGCGTCTAGACAGGATCGGGGTCCAAAAAGGGGCCGGATACATTTTTCTGCAACGAAGACTGTACGTTTTGACGTAACGGCTGAAAAAAGTATCCGGCCCCTTTTTGTTCGACGCTGACTCCGCGTCAGTCACTGAACCGCCGCAGGCGCACCCGCATGGCCTGCAGCTCCTCGAGCAGGTCCAGCGCCAGTGCCGCGCCGGCGGCGTTGACGCCAAGGTCGCGCTCCAGGCGCAGTGCGCAGCGTACCCGGCGCACACTGACGCCACGGAAGCGCCACTGTGACGGTTCACGACCGAGCGGTTCGACCACGCCTTCCTCGACCAGCTCGATCACCTGCTCGGCGGGCAGCCGGCAGGTGCGGCACAGCTCGCCCAGGCTCAGCTCCACGCTCTCTTCCAGGATGTCGCCAGACAACAATGACAGCAGCTCGTCAGTCATGATGGATTAAACCCCCAGGCGTGCGCGCGGGTTGAAGTTGAGTTGCTTTTCCAGCTCGCGCCAGGCGGCGCGGGCGTCCTCCGTCCCGGCCGGCGGCAGGGTGATCTGCAACACCACGTAGAGATCACCCGGCGACTGCCCCGGGATGCCACGTCCCTTGAGCCGCAACTTGCGGCCGCTTGCGGAACCGGCGGGTATCTTCAGGTCCACCGCGCCGTTGGGTGTGGGGGCCTTGACCGTAGCACCCAGCGCCGCCTCCCAGGGTGCCACCGGCAGGTCCAGGAACACGTCCCGGCCCTCGACGTGATAGAACGGATGCGGCCGGAATTCAACCTCGAGATAGAGATCTCCGGCCCCTCCCTTGCCGACGCCCGCCCCGCCCTGCCCGGCCAGGCGGATGTGCTGGTGCTGGCCGACACCTTTGGGAATACGCACGTTGAGCGTGCGCTCGCGGAGGTGCGGCCGGCCGTCGGCGCCCAGTTCGGTGTGTTTCAGGGTCAGGGCGCGGGTCGCACCCTGGTAGGCATCCTCCAGGTCGATCATCACCCGGGCATGGGTGTCCTCGCCCCGTGCGTGATAGCCGGCATGCGTCCGCGCCCCGGCGGCGAAGTCGCGGCCAAACAGGCTTTCGAAGAAATCGCTGAAGCCGGCGGCATCGGCGCCCGTGAAACCGCCGCCGTGAAACTCGAAGCCCTGGTCCCAGTCGGGCGGCGGCTTGAACTCCTGTCCGGCCTTCCAGTTGGCGCCCAGCTGGTCATAGGCGGCGCGCTTCTCGGGGTCCTTGAGCACCTCGTAGGCCTCGCCGACCTCCTTGAAGTGCACCTCCGCATCCGGCTCCTTGCTGACATCCGGGTGATACTTGCGCGCCAGCTTGCGGTAGGCGCGCTTGATCTCGTCCTGGGTGGCGTCGCGCGCCACGCCCATGATCGAGTAGTAGTCCCTGAACTCCATACCGGTGTCTCCGCGCTCATTGACCCGTACGGGCGACGCCCATGATCGAGTAGTAGTCCCTGAACTCCATAGTCGTGCAGTCTACCAGCGCAGCGCGACATAGCGCTGCACATCGCCC
>DATKZN010000019.1:0-4726 GCA_035527955.1 Gammaproteobacteria bacterium | reverse complement strand
GTGTCAGCCTGTTCGCGCTTATTTTCGCGATCGGTATCCTCGTGGACGACGCGACTGTGGTCGTCGAGAATATTTTCCGGCACTGGCTGCTCAAGGGCAAAACCAGTGTCGCCGTTGCAATCGATGCCGTACGCGAGGTGGGTAACCCTACCATCCTGGCAACGTTTACCATTATCGCGGCGCTGTTACCGATGGGCTGGGTCAGCGGCCTGATGGGTCCCTATATGCGGCCGATACCCGTGCTGGGTTCTTCCGCCATGTTCTTTTCCCTGGTCGCCGCGTTCATCTTCACGCCCTGGATGGCGGTCAAGCTGGCGCCAAGACATGCTGCACTTAAACGTGCGGAAGAAAAGGAAAAGCGGGCCCACGAGCGCATCAGCAAGTTTTACCGGCCGATCATCATGCCGCTCATCAACAACCGGAAACTCGGACTGCTGTTCCTGTTTCTGGTTATCGGATCTACCGCCGCCCTCTGCATAACGTTCTACACCCAGCAAGTTGCCGTAAAGATGCTGCCATTCGATAACAAGCCGGAATTCTCCGTTATCGTCAATATGCCGGAAGGCACGGCCATGCCGGACACCGCCAATGTCGTCATGTCGCTGGCGGAGGCAGTCAAGGAAATACCGGAAGTCACCGCGGTCGTGACCTATGCGGGAACTGCGCAGCCATTCAATTTCAACGGCATGGTAAGGCACTACTACCTCAGGCAACGTCCGTGGGAAGGTGATCTGCTGGTCATGTTGAAAGACAAGAACGATCGCGAGCGTGGCAGTCATGAGATAGCCGTGGTTGCGCGCTCGATTCTGAAGCCGATCGCCGACCGCCTGGGCGCCCGGATAGCCATCGTCGAAATGCCGCCAGGTCCGCCCGTTCTGCAAACCGTTGTTGCAGAGGTCTATGGTCCGGATGCCGAGACACGCCGCCAGGTGGCCGCCGACATGACGGCCATGTTCGAAGCCGTTGAGGATGTTGTCGATGTAGACACTTACATGGCCGAGCCCTACGAGTTCTGGCGCTTCGATGTCGATACCGAAAAGGCCGTCCGGCGCGGAATATCGGTCGATACCATCAACGGCACGCTGGCGATGGCCATGGGCAGCTACAAGCTGGGCGACATCAAGCGCGGCACCGTGCTGGAGCCGACCTATATCGTCATGCAGATTCCATTGGCAATACGCTCACAGGTCACGCGGTTGGGTGACCTGCCGGTACCGACGGCGGATGGCCGGACCGTACCTCTGTCAGAGCTGGGGACGTTCGATAAAGAATACGAGGACCCGGCCATCTACACCATCGACCTGCGCGGCGTGGAGTATGTCACCGGCGAGATGCAGGGCAGACTGGGTGCGCCGATCTACGGCATGCTGGATATCGATAATTATATCAAGGATTATGTGACACCGGACGGGGTAAAAATGCCCACCATGCCGATCACCCTGCTCGAACTGATCAAGGATGATTCGAAATCACACTTCGAGTGGACCGGCGAGTGGACGGTGACCTACGAGACGTTCCGTGATATGGGCGGCGCCTTCATGGCAGCACTGATCCTGATATACGGACTGATCGTGTGGGAGTTCAAGAACTTCGCCCTGGCCGGCATCATCATGTCGCCGATCCCGGTGACGCTCCTGGGCATTATCCCTGGCCATTGGATAATGGGTTCGGAATTCACGGCCACATCCATGATCGGCATGATAGCGCTGGGCGGTATCATCGTGCGCCAGTCGATTCTGATCGTGGAATTCGTCAAGATCGAGGTCGCCCAGGGGAAAGAGGTCGCTGAGGCAGCCGTCAGGGGCGCCGAAATGCGCATGCGTCCCATCTTTATTACCTCGCTGACCCTGATGGCAGGCGCATTTGCCATTCTGCAGGACCCGATATTTAACGGTATGGCAATCAGCCTGCTGTTTGGTGCCGGTGTGGCGACCGTCATGGCACTGATTATTGTGCCGCTCGGCTGTATCAGCGCGAAGCGGCAATTCTATGTTGAGACGGCTGATGATGGCACCGTGTCAATCAGCCGCGCCTTCCAGATCATCGAACATACTGATGATGAAGCCGAGGCCGCGGACAAGGCGGCACGCACACCGCTCCTGATGCGTCTCTGGGGCGGAATTTTTTCGGCGTTCTCCTGGGTCTTTATCATCATCAAGGCCGTCTTTACCCTGATCGGTATGGGGTTCAAGGGCATCTTCGGAAGATTTGGCAAAGCGGGTGGCGGGACACCACCACCACCCAGGGGCGGTACACCGCCGCCACCAAGAGGCGGAGGTACACCGCCGCCGCCGCGTCAACCGCCGCCCGGTGGCACTCCGCCACCGCCGCGCGAAAAGCCGGTGCCCGCCGCGGCTGGTACACCACCACCGCCGCGCGAGGTGCCAGCCACCGCAGTCAGTGCTCCGCCGCCACGCGAGGCACCAGCCGCCGCAGTCAGTGCTCCGCCACTGCGCGAGGCACCAGCCGCCGCAGTCAGTGCGCCACCGCCGCGCGAGGCACCAGCCGCCGCAGTCAGTGCCCCGCCACCGCGCGAGGCACCAGCCACCACAGTCAGTGCTCCGCCACCGCGCGAGGCACCAGCCACTGCGCCAGTGGCGGAGACCCCGGCGGTTGCCGAGCCTGCCGATGCGCCGGTCGAGACTGCCGGTGCCCTGTCTGCCGGGACTCAGGTGCCGGCCACCGAGATGGCGCCGCCACCGCCAACACGGCCTGCCGCGATCAGCGAGCCGCCCGCAACTGAAGCAGAACCGGTGAGGATGGCACGCGATATGACCGACATGGATGTGGATGATGATGCCGATCAGGATGCCGATGCGGAAGTGCAGGATACTGTCGGATCAAAGCGGCGTGGTATACGCCTGAAACAGGATTTGAACTAAGCTCTGTATGTGGATCGACCAGGGCAGCAACTACGCTGTTAATCGAAAAGAATCAAGGTGAATTGATATGATCGCTAATCGTCGTCTCAGGGGAATGCATCTGGTGCTGATGCTGGCTGCCGGATTCCTGCTGCAAGCATCACATGCGGAGGAACCCGAGATACAGTTCAAGTACAGCGATGAATGGTCGCTGGTATCAGCACCGCCACCAGCCGGTCCCTATCAGCCGGTCAATATCGATCCGCGCGTGCCGGGGGTCGGTACGATTCCCCAGGTGCCGATGGTTATGCCGCGGCAACAAGCTGCACAGGAATCGTTTCCTGACGATACCATGGTTGGCGGCGTGCCCGGTGGGGCAGTCGAACAGGCAGCGCCTGAAATCATGACCCGTGCCGCACCGGGCGAGACTCGGACCATGCCGCCCGTGCCCGGTCATTACCAGTCGGTCATGGCACAGCCGGCGAGTGAAGCCGCGGCTGAAAGTCGCAGCGAGGATGAGGCCGTGACTGCACAGCAGGAGCAAACCGTCGAGACGGTAGTGACCATGGAAGCAGAAGCACCTGATGCGCCGGCGACAGCCGCGGCCAGCGTTGCGGAACCTGTCGCCGGGCAGGCACCGGCTGCAGGGTCTTCGCTGGCTGCAGTGCCGGAGCACGTGCCTGCTGCGATGCCGGTAACGGCCGGCACAGACATGGAACAGCCGTCTGCCGAAACGGCTGCCGCGATGTTGCCGGAAGAAACTGCCGGCACACCGGCCATGCCGGGACGCGCCGCGCCGACGTTACCGCTGGCGGTGAGTGAAGAACCACAGGCCCCGGCCCAGCTCACGTTGCCGCCGGCTCAGGTCGCGCAACCGCACCTGACAGGGCAAGTCCCCGCAGCAGCCGATACGCTGGCAGACCAGCCGCCACAAGGACAGGAAGCGATTCCTGCGCCAGCGGTGGCCGGCGCCACGTCGGAACTGCCGGCAAGCGAACAACCTGCGACAGCCACCCGCGAACAGCCATTGTTCCAGCCGCCCATGCCGGGCGATTACGATCGCATGATGCCGCCTGCCGCTGGCCGCATGGCACGTGAAACACCGGTGGCACCAGGTCCTGCGGAACCATTGCAGGGACAGGCTGCCGAGCGCATGCCCGCACCGGGCTATTACGATCGCATGATGCCGCCGGCCGCTGGCCGCATGGCACCGGAAACACCGGTGGCGCCAGGCCCCGCCAAACAGTTGCAGGGACAGGCTCCCGAGCGCGCACCCGCGGCCGGCTATTATGGCCGTCCCATGCCGCCTGCAGGCCGGGGCTACAATTATCCGGCGCCCGGCGGTTATCCCTACCAGTCAGGCGCGCCTGGTTACTGGAACATGCCGGCCTATGGCTATCCCCGGGGACAGGCAAGGCCGGAGGAGCAGAACGTGCCACCCCCACCTGTCTATGACTCGATGCAGTATCCGCAGGCTCCGATGCAGGGTTACCGCTAATATGGGTGTGATCCGCAGGTCAACAGTGATGACATGAATCAGGGGACAGTTCCATTTGTCAATTGCAAAATATCAAGATTACTTGTTTGTGTCGCCGTATTACTGGTGAGTGCCTGTGCAGCAGATGAGCCTGAACACGTGTCGGCGACACAGGAAAAGCCCATGCAACCGGACGCATCGATACAGGTCAGGGAATGGTACCCGACGCCCAAGCAGCAGCAGTCGCCGTATTATGTATTTCCACCGGCTCCGGGACAGGGTATGCAGCAACAGCAGATAACGGCTGCGCCCCCTGCACAGTACGGACAGGGTTATGCTCCCGCCGGCCAGGCCTGGCAACCATCACCGTATCCTGCGCAGCAGGGGA
>DATKZN010000018.1:0-4583 GCA_035527955.1 Gammaproteobacteria bacterium | reverse complement strand
TGGTGACGACGAAGCGTTGCCGCTGTGGTTCGTGTTGTATGTCCATTCGCCTGTCTACCTGTCGGTCAGTCGATCTCGAGCATGTCATGGACCAGTTCCAGCATGGGCATGCTGTCACGGTAGTCCACGGGTATGTGCCATTGCGACTCGCCGGCCACGAGCACCAGGGCCGGAAAACTGTAAATGCGCAATGCCTCGCAGCGCTGCATTTCATCATCCAGCTGCGCGCGAGTCGCTGCGCTGTCCAGGTCATCGGCAAAGCGCGCCGCATCCAGTCCCAGCTCCTGCGCCAGTTCCACCAGCACCGCCGCGTCGGACGGGTTGCGTGCCTGCGTGTAATAGGCACGCTGGATGGCCGCGGTCATCCGCTTGTCGTTTTCGGCACCTTGCAGGCGCGCGGCGATCACGGCACGGCAGGATGCCCAGGTCGAGCGGCGCGGTACGCAACGGGTCCAGTAATCGAAATTGAATTCCGTACCCGGGATGGTCTCCTCGATCCGCCGCCAGGTGGACTGGATCCGCTGTTGCATGTCCTCCGCCATGGTCGCGTCGGTGTCGGGCGCGAGCCCACCCAGCAGGCGCTGCAGGACGACACCGTCCGGCAGGTCCGACTCCAGCGTGCGCAACACCGGCGCGAACCCCCAGCACCAGCTGCACATGGGGTCGTGCGCGTAGTACAGAATCGTCTGCAAAACCTGTTGTCCTCCCACATTGCCCGCGGCAAATTTGCTATATTAGCGCCCTCATGACAAAGGACCCGGTATGAACGACATCACGACCTGCCCCTGCAACTCCGGCCTGGATTACACGGCCTGCTGCGAGCCCTACATCAGCGGCGCACGCAAGGCACCCGACCCCGAGGCGCTGATGCGCTCGCGCTACACCGCCTATGCCATGCAGATCATGCCATACCTTGCTGCGACGCTGCACCCGGACCAGCACCACGACTACGACGAGGCCGGCGCCGCGCGCTGGGCAAAAGAATCGCAGTGGGAGAAGCTGGAAATCGTCGATGTGTCCGACGTACCCGCGGGCAGCAGCACCGGCATGGTGGAATTCAGGGCCACCTACCGGCGCAAGGGCGAGAAGATCGTGCACCACGAGCGTGCCGAGTTCCGCAAGATCGGCGATACCTGGTATTTCTTCGACGGCAAGATGGTCGGTCCCGGTCAGGTCCGTCGTGATGCCCCCAAGGTCGGGCGCAACGACCCCTGCCCGTGCGGCAGCGGCAAAAAGTACAAGAAATGCTGCGGCTGAGCACCGCCCGGGCAGCGTGAGCATGTCCCCGGCGCGACACGCCAGCCCCGAGATCACCGCGCGCGCCGCGGAACTGGTCACCGCCGGGCGGGATCTGTATGCACGCGGCATGGTGCCGGCCACCAGCGGCAATTTTTCCGCTCGGCTGTCGAACGGCGACATCCTCATCACCGTGTCCGGCGCGCACAAGGGCAAGCTCGACGCATCGCAGCTGATGCTGATCGATGCCGACGGGCATACGCTGGACGGCCGCCGCTCCTCCGCGGAAACCGCACTCCACGTGCAGCTCTACCGCCGCTTTCCGGACTGCAATGCCGTGCTGCACCCGCACCCGGCCAGCGCCACCCTGCTGTCGCGTCTCGAGCGCGGACCCTGCGTGCTGCGCGGCTACGAGTTGCTGAAGGCGCTGCCCGGCATCGAAACCCACGATTGCGAGGTAGTAATACCCAACTTTCCCAACGACCAGGACATCGGACGCCTTGCGCAACAGGTCGACGCCTGGATGGACGCGCACGACCCGGTACCCGCTTACCTGATCAGCGGCCACGGCTTCTATACCTGGGGTGCCAGCGTCGACGACACGCTGCGCCATATCGAGGCACTGGAATTTCTGTTTGAATGCGAACTGCGACTGCTGGGAGTGAAACACCCATGACGACACTGACCATAGCTCCCGCCGACGGCAACGGCCCGGCGGAAACCTGGACCGACCGCGCCGCCATCACGGAACAGCTGCAGGCCATCGGGGTCGAGTTCGAACAATGGCAGGCAGACCGGAAACTGGCGGGAGATGCCGACCAGGACGCCGTGCTGGACGCCTACCGCCATTCCATATCGGCCATCAACGCGCGCTATGGCTTCCGCTCCATCGATGTGGTCAGCCTGACGCCGGAGCATCCCGAGGCCGCCGCACTGCGCAGCAAGTTTCTTGCCGAGCACACCCACGCGGACTTCGAGGTGCGCTTCTTCGTCGACGGCAGCGGCCTGTTCTACCTGCATGTCGGCGACCGCATCTACATGGTGCTGTGCGAGCGCGGCGACCTGATCAGCGTACCGGCCAATACCACGCACTGGTTCGACATGGGCACGCGCCCGTTTTTCAAGTGCATCCGCTTCTTCACCACGCCGGAAGGCTGGGTCGGTGAATTCACCGGCTCGGATATCGCCGCGCGTTTTCCCGACTTCGACAGCTACATCGCGCAGCAGCCATGATTCGCGCCATCCTTACCGATATCGAGGGCACCACCTCCTCGCTGAGCTTCGTGCACGACGTACTGTTTCCCTATGCCCGTGAGCACATCGCTGCGTTCGTACACGACAATGCTGAGGACCCGCTGGTAGTCGCCCAGCTTGACGACGTGCGGAAGCTGACCGGCACGGGACTCGACCTGGACGGCGTCGTCGCACAAGTCATCGCCTGGATCGACGCGGACGAGAAGCTCACGCCGCTCAAGGCCCTGCAGGGCATGATCTGGGAAGCCGGCTATGCGAAAGGTGATTTCACCGGACATGTCTACCCGGATGCGGTCAAGGCGCTCGAACGCTGGAGCGGCAGCGGCCTGCGCCTCTACGTGTTCTCGTCCGGCTCGGTGCAGGCACAGCAGCTGCTGTTCGCCCACAGCGACGCGGGCGACCTGACACCGCTGTTCTCCGGCTACTACGATACGCGCATCGGCAACAAGCGCGACCCGGCCGCCTACACTGCGATTGCCGCTGACATCGACCTGCCGGCGCGGAGCATCCTGTTCCTGTCCGATATCCGCGACGAACTGGATGCCGCGCGCACGGCCGGCATGCATACCACCTGGCTTGTGCGTGACGCGACACCGGACCTGGCGGCCACGCATCCGCAGGTCAGCGACTTCGACGCCATCGTCTTACCCGACGATGCATGAACTTGCCGGCTGGCTGGTCGGGGGCATAGAATTCCCTGCGTTGCCTGACCCGCATCACTTCCGTTTTCCCGACAGACGAACACCATGAAAGATACCTGGAAAGACGCTGTCGCCCGTCAGCGCAAGTCACTGGAGAGTGAACTTTCAGTCCCGCTGCAAGACCTTGCCACGCAATGCGTGCCCGTATGGGGATCGCGCGAGGAACTCGATATCGTGCTGGGCGATGGGCTGCGCAGCGTGCCTTACGGCATGTTTTTCTATGCGCTGGACAGCAACGGCATCCAGATAAGCGACAACATCAGCCATACCGGCCTGCTGCCGGAGCACTTCGGCCGCGACCGCTCGCAACGCCCCTATATGCGCGAGGCCGTGCCCGAGTGCGGCCTGCTGCTCTCCGGCGCCTACCTGAGCCTGCGTTCCAACCGGCCCTCCCTGACCGCGCTCAAGGTGGTGTGCGACGACGGTAAGCGGCTGGGCTACATCGGCGTCGACTTCGACCTGCGCGACCTGCCGGTCACGGCCGCGCATTACGTGGAATCGGACGCCTGGCGCCAGATCAAGGGCGACCCCGCGATCCGCGGCACGGTGTTCCAGCAATGCCGCGTGGACAGCGTGATGGACCGCAACATGGACCCGGCCATGGCCATATTCGAGGAACTGTTCACCGAGCGCGGCCTGTTCCAGGCCGTGATCCACTTCTCCAGCAGCCGCGCCACCGTGTGGTTCATGGAAGATCCGTACCGCTACCGCATCCTCGACCACGAGGCACTCAGCGACCCGGATATCTGCATGCTCTACCCGCGCCGTCTCTGGCCGACGGATGCGCTGATTCCGCAGCAGGAGATCGGCAGCATCCTGCGCGGCATGCGCCAGCTGCGCACGGCCGACGAAACGCTGTACCTGCGCTCGGCCTCGATCAACATCTTCAACGGCATGATCAGCCTGACCTTCTCCTGCGACGGCTCGCACTACATGTCCTGGCACGAGTTTCTCGACAAGGACACGAGCTTCTGGCTCGGTAGTGCCGCCTGAGACAGCGCGTAGCAGTGTTCACCGGGATGGCACTGCTGCAGACTAATTACCTGCCTGTATGCAAATTCCCCTCGACATCGGATCGCGCTGTAGCACAGCGATCCGCTACCAGGGCATTTTCGTGCGGCACACCAGGTCATTCATTCAATATCAGTTTCGACTTGTTCCGGACGTAAAGACTGCGCTTGTTTAAACGACAGGTTAAGGTCTGGATCCAACCCCATTCCGGTTCTACATTTGCCGCTCATATAAACAATGGCTTAACGAGAAAGAACGACTACCAGTTCAACCGATCGGCGCAACACATGCGTTAAAGCGTTCTGCCGGTGTTTGAAAGCCCAGCGTCTTTCGTGGTCGCTCGTTTAGTTGACGTGCCACTGCATTCAGCTTCGCCTGCGA
>DATKZN010000017.1:0-2535 GCA_035527955.1 Gammaproteobacteria bacterium | reverse complement strand
ATTCGTAGTTAATCTTGACGAAAGCAAGCAGGAACCGAACGCGCCTGCTGACGACAATTACAGGCGCAAAGCCAAGGGGTAAACCGTGCACGCCAGCTCTACAAACCGCCGCCTCTGGTGGCCTTTCATCCTGCTGCTACCCTTATTCCTGGCACTGATCACCGTCGGCAGCACCGCGGAGCCTGAACCGGTCGGACCCGACTCGGGCCGCCTGGTCAGACACGGCATCGTGGTCGACTTCGAGGCACTGCCGCTCGCAGGCAACGACCAGGGGCTCATGGAAGGGCAATTGGCCGAGATCCGCTTCCGACTCACCGAGGAGGCGACCGGCGCACCGGTCCGGGGTATCACGCCCGGTGCCTGGATGGACATGGGTGAAGTCATCCAGGGCCAGTCGGGGGCCGAGCAAAAAACCTGCAAGGAAAAGATCGCGCTCTACCTCAAGGGTGTGGTCGGCATCCGCCCCATGATCGACCTCAACAGCTACTATGTGCTGATCCTCAACAAGGAGCCGAGCATCTCCGTCGTTGATCCGCTGGTATCGATGGTGGGCAAGACCAGCACCCTGGCGAGCATCCGTCTCGAGGCCGCGGGGGCCGACTGGGCCAGCAGCGCGGACCAAAAGCGTGTCTTCGTGAGCATGCCCAGGGCCGGCAAGGTGGCACTGCTGGATACCAGCAAGTTCAAGGTGACCGACAACATCCCGGCCGGCACCGCACCGACCCGGGTGGCCCTGCAACCCGATGGGCGTTACCTGTGGGTCGGTAACAATGCGGCAGCCGCTGATGCCAGCGGTGTCACCGTTATCGACACTGACACGCTGGAATCCCTGGCCACCCTTCCCACCGGGGCCGGACATCACGAGATCGCCTTCTCCGCCGACAGCCGTTATGCCTTCGTGAGCAATCGCGATTCTGGCACGGTCAGTGTCATCGACGTCCAGTCACGCACCGTGCTGAAGGATATCGAGACCGGCCCGATGCCTATTTCGCTCGCCTATTCGACGCTGGCCAGGGCGCTGTACGTTGCCGACGGCAAGGACGGCCGCATCAGCGTGATCGACACCGAGCAGTTCGAGGTGCAAAAACGTATCGATGCCAGTCCCGGACTGGGACCGTTGCGCTTCGCACCGGACGGCCGCTATGCCGTGGTGGTCAACCCCAGCCAGGAAACAGTCTATGTAATCGACGCGGCGGCCAACGAAATCGTGCACCGCATCGCCGTGACCGGCCAGCCCTACCAGGTCGTGTTCAGCCGTGCCTTTGCCTACGTGCGCCCGCTTGCCAGCCAGAGCATATCCATGATCGATCTGGACAGTCTCGGGGCGGGCAAGCAGCCGATTGTGAAAAGCTTCGAGGCAGGCAGTGTAGCGCCCAGCCTGGCCGGTGACCTGTCGCTGGCCGACTCGCTGGCCGCGACCAGCAGCGAGGCGGCCATGTTCATCGTCAACCCGGGTGACAACACCACCTATGTCTACATGGAAGGCATGAACGCACCGTCCAGCAACTACTCGGTGCGCGGTGCCAGCGCGCGCGGCGTGATGGTGGTTGATCGCAGTCTGCACGAAATCGAGCCGGGGCTGTTTTCCGCCAGGGTGAAACTCCCCGCCCCCGGCCGCTACGATGTGGCGTTTCTGCTGGATACGCCGCAGATCCTGCATTGTTTTTCGGCGCACGCACGGCCCAATCCCCTGATTGATCACGCCACGGCGCCGCTTACCATCGAATACCTGCTTCAAGACCGGCGCATGCATGTCGACACCCCGGCGCCACTGCGCTTCCGGCTCGTCGATTCCCATACCGGCCAGCCTATGACCGGGTTGAAGGACGTGGGCGTGCGCTACTTCCGGGTTCCCGGCACTGACCGCAAGGAGATGCGTGCCACTGAGGAAGGTGACGGAGTGTACCGGGCCGATCTGGCACTGTCGCATCCGGGTGCCTATTACGTGCACGTGGGTGTGCCCTCCGCGGGCATCGCCTACCAGGATCTGCCCTACTTCACCCTGGTCGCTATCCAGACCGCCGCCGGTGCGCCGCGTGTGCCACAGGAGACGTCGCCATGAGCCCGCGCCTGACGGGCGCACTCTGTGCCCTCACACTGGGTTTCGGCACGTTGCCGGGTGTACTGGCCGATGCCTTCGGCCTGGCGGCCCGGGTCAACGGCATGGAGATCTCCAACGAAAAGCTCGAGAAGAGCTTTGAGGAATACCTGCGCGAGAACAATGTGAACGTGGGCGCCATTCGCTATCCCGATCGATACAAGGCCATGAAGCGGGAGACGCTCGATCTGCTGATCGACCAGCTACTGCTGTGGCAGGCGGCACAGGACAGCGACATGGTTGCGACACCTGCAGAAGTCAGCGCCGCGTTCGATGACATGCGTGCCCAGTTCAAGTCGGCGGAGAACTTTCGCGACCGGCTCGCTGCCGAAGGTTACAGCGAGGACAGTTACCGGGAGCACCTCAAGCAGCTGGTCTCCGCCAGCAAGTACCTGGAGAGCCTTAACGGCGACATCGAAGTGAGCGATACGGAAGTA
>DATKZN010000016.1:0-17798 GCA_035527955.1 Gammaproteobacteria bacterium | reverse complement strand
GTGTCAGGCAACAAGCTTCTCCATCGCCAGATTCTGCATGGCCAACTTCGACAATAGACTAGTGCCGCCAACTGAAATGAATATGAATTTAACAATAGTTGCTGCGGAAGCGGAAAGCCTGATAGGGGGCAGACCATGGCTTCTCATTAACTTCCATTTTGAGAATGATCAGTTAATCCTGACGAATGTCTGGTTCGTACCCGGTCGCCTGACTAAATTACTCGGGTATTTCCTCAGAAACTTCCTAGTACGGCCATAACTTGCCGGTCGCAGACTGGTGAAACCTGTCATTCATTCTCTCAAATATGGGCATTCGCAGGGGAAGGACAATGGAAGAGCGACCCCACTCATGACAACGTTATCGGGCCCTAGTCGGAGCGTCTCTAGTCAGGATGGTTCGTGGTACACGGACTACGGGGGGCTGACCAATTAATCATGGTCTGTCCCTGAAGGTTCGTTCTATCCATTTATGTGCGATGATCACCTCTTACGCCCACGATTCCTGACGGGAAAACCAGCAAATGAAGAACCTACTTTTTACGGTGATGGCAAGCATCGCCATCGGCGGTTGCGCCCCGATCACGCCATTGCGAAACGCCGACATCGACATCCCGTCATGGCAACCCGAAGAAAAAAACAACTATGGGCAGTGCGTCATGCCGGAATGCCCCGACGATGCTCCCTTCGTTGTGCTTGATCAGGAGGACAAGCCCAATAGCTACCCCATTCCGATCGGGATCATCGAATTCGACGATCAGGGGGTTCTGCAGAACCGTAAAACCAAAGACGAGATCATGAACAGAATCCGTGCGCTGACGACCGAGACTTCCCACGCGCTGACCGTTGTCTTCGCCCATGGGTGGCAAAACAATGCGTCGCACGAAAACAAGAATCTCGACAAATTTCAGGAGATGTTGAAAGAAATTGCGGAAACTGATCGGAAGGTCTGCAAGGACGCAGGCTGCGAGGGCCGAAAGGTCGTGGGCGTCTATCTCGCCTGGAGGGGAATGTCGGCGAAGCTAGAGCCATTCAAGTCGATGTCGTTCTGGAATCGTAAGCGCGTAGCGGAACGTGTCGGTCAGAACGGGGTTACAGAGGTACTCGCAGATCTGGCGGAGATCCGCACGGGCAAACCACAAAGCAAGGTGATCCTCATCGGGCACAGTTTCGGCGGGGCGTTGATCTACAGCGCGACCCAGCAGCTGTTGATGCGGGATGCGGCGTCCGCAGATCATGAGAAGGACAAGGACAAGAATTGGATTAAGGGTGGTAACGGGAAATGGGTATATAAGAGCGTGCCCCGCACCATTGCAAATCTCGTGATCCTGGTGAATCCGGCGTTCGAGGCGGGCCGGTTCACATCGTTGCACGACAAGGCCGAGACGATGAACTTTCCCGAGACCCAGAGCGCGATTATCGCCATCTTTACTTCAGAGACGGACAAGGCCACGAAATGGGCCTTCCCGCTGGGACGGCGTCTCTCCTCTCTCTTTACGAAGTACAACGCCTCCCGATTTCCCCACGAATCGAAGCTCGATCGGACTGCGGTCGGACACTACCCTGGGTATCAGACCCACGAGTTGACGCTCTTGAACGAGAAATTCCCCTTCGCGTCACCGGGCGACTCTGTGTGCGAGTGGCAGCTCTTCGCGAAGTTCGAGCGCAGCCCAGGCGCGAAAACCGACTGGGATCTCGGACGCGTGACCCTGAAGCGAAACGATCGGGTGAAGGAACTTAGCAAAGGCAAAGAACTCATCAAAGTCAAAGATGAAGAAATGTACTATGGGCAGCACATGATTCCCTACTACAACGTCGTGGTCGACAAGGGGATCATCCCGGACCACTCCGGGATTTGGGAACCCATGTTCTTCAAGGAATTCATCCCTCGCTTCATCGCGGCGCAGGACCGACCATACAAATACTCCAGTCACGGCCCCCGCGTCCCCGTGGCTAAATGTCCATTTGATTGATCCACCTGGAGAATCCGCCATGCGAAGCCAGAGCAGCGGCAAGGAAAAGCGAGTTGGATGCGAATGACCGGGTTGGGTCGTTCTTTCCTGTTAGGGGATTGTTTATATAAACGTCGGCTGTAGGACCGGAATGGGGTCAATAGAAGACCTTCTAAAACTCACCCAAACGCAGGCCTTGTGCATACCGCAGCGTGATTTCACAGACTCAGTGAGCGTTTATGAGAAGGGCAGGTCAGCAGGCAGCTGGATATGTAGATTTATAAAAACAGCTGCTTGCCACTAGAAATAGCGCGCCAGTTCCATGCGTACCCGGGTGTCGTCGGCAAAACTCGAGGAGACGTTGTTGTCCGGGATGTTGGCCTGTCCGCGCGCCTCCAGCGACAGCTTCCAGGCATCGCCGAGGCGACGGCTGGCTTCCAGGTTGTAGCTTTGTCCGCCACCCTCGAGATCGATCACAACGCTGAGCAGCAATTCCGAGCTGGCCGCGTCATTGAGCGTAATGCGGGTACCGAGCACCAGGTCGTTCTGAAAGGGCGAGAGGGTGAATGGCTGGCTGGCAAGGATGGGTGCCGGGTCGATGTTGTCACCACGACTGTCGTACAGGTACTCGGTGATGATCCCGACATCGATTGCGGATTCGCTGACACCGACGAAGGTATATTCGTAGCCGCCGGCGTATGACCGGATGCGCTTGCCCTGGCCGCTGCGCATGGTGGCCTCGAGCTTCCACAGCCAGCCGCCGGTGATGGCCTGCAGGTCCAGGCTGGTCTGGTTGATGAGTTCGTAGTAGGGCGTGATCTCGCTGATAGCCAGGCCGCTGATGGCGCCGGGCAGGGCGATGAAGCGCGGCTCGCGGGCCGTGCCGGCGAAGTGGGCGAGACCGACATCGAAGGCGCCGATGGAATGCGACCAGCGCACCGCGAAATCGGTATGCAGGTCTTCGGCGCCGGATTCGTACAGTGCATCCTTGCTGACGGGGATCGCAAAACGCGGCCGGCCCTCACGGCCCGGATAGGTGCGCTCGCGGAAGCCCGGCAGCACGAACAGGTCAAGCACGCCCCAGTCGCGGATCAGCGCCAGTTTCAGCATCGGCTGTCCGAGCTTGTCCTCGCCGTCCTCGTTAATCACCAGGTCGGTCTGGTTGATGATATCGACCAGGTGCGCCGCTTCGGTGACGCCCCAGTAGACCTTGCTGATACCGATATTGGTTTCCCAGTCGCGCGCCGCGTGAACCCATGACAGCTCGCGCAGGTCGCCATGCGTGCGGCGCGAATCATGCGAATCAACCAGCAGATAGGGCTTGAAGGTGAACAGGTCGTGGCGGTCGTTCCATTCGTGGAAGTATTCGGGTTCGATCGCCAGCGAGGCATAGCCGTTATGCTGCGCCGGCTGCGCCGGGTCCTCGACAAAACCCAGCAGCTCGCCGGCCATATAGCCGCGCCACTCGCCGGCCCGGGCGGTGGCCACGGCCAGCAGGCAAACGGCAATGCACAACAGCCTGGACACGGGCAGGGTGGCCTAGCGGGCGCGCTTGAGCGAGTTCTGGTCGAAGTCCCGCTCGGTCAGGCCGACGTTGAACTTGAAGCCGGTCTGCAGCAGGCGCGTGCTCTTGCCGGTCTGGTGGTTTTCCATGTACATGTCATGTGCGCGCCAGAACCTGTCGTCGTACAGGTGGTAGTCGGTGAACAGCAGTGTTTTGAGCAGGCTGTCCTTGCGATCGTAGTATTCGATCTTGCGCTCCTTGTAGTGTTCCTTGTCCACCCAGATGATCTGGCGGGTATAACCGGATTTTTCGTCCTTCGGGTAACGCTCGAAGACGAACATGTCCATGCCATCGAGCTGCTCATCCCGCAGGTACTTGTAGGTGTACTTGTCGACCTCGCGCGAAGTGATGTCTTCGTAGGCGAATTCGCTGCCCATGAACGGTCCGGACTTGTTGTCCGAGGCGATGCGCTTGACGCGTTTCAGCGCCGGCAGGTACAGCCACTGGTCATCGGGACCTTCCCGGTGCGTGAAGCTGAGCAGGGCGGTGCCCTGGACATCGCGCGGTGCGTCGAAGATGGTGAGTATCTTGTCGCCGTCGTCAGCCACTTCCAGCGTCTTGGAACGGATTTCCCGGGTGCTTTCCTGGCCCTGCTTGTTCCTGAGCACCATCCTGATGTCATTGGTGTAGTCGCCAAAACCGGAATCGCGCCGGTCGGCTTCCACGGCGATTGCCAGCGCCTTTTCCTCGGGTGTCTCGGCGCTGGTTACCAGCGGCAGCAGGCACAGCAGCAATGCCGGCAGCAGGTAAAATCTGTTGGTCATCGGTATCTCCCGGTGTTTTGAGCGGCAGTGGCAAGAGTGGCTGGCCCGGTTGCCATGAGCGGGCAATGGTAACGGCAGACAAGCTGCACATGCCAGCCAATCAGACCGCTGGTTCATGCCGGCAGTTCATGCTGATTCGTGGCGTGTCGCGATGGGTTGCGCAGACAGGTGATGTACGGGGTATGGCTCGATGCGCGCGCATGCCGGTCCTGGCATCGCGTCCCTGCAGCCCAGGACGAGGCGCACCCGCACATAACATGAATGATTATATCTAACTGAAAAACAAAAGAAATATGCGCGGCCCGTGACGGGCTGAGGCGCTGCTGCATGGCCGGCCGGGGTGGTGCAATGTCCGCCTGGCGGCGTGTTGCGTCGCGACAGTCGCGGGTACGATCAGCCGTGTTGCCTGCCCGCTGCCGACGTCGTGCCTGTGCCCGGCAAGCGTGCCGGAAGCATTGGAGTCTGATTGCTGTTTACTTTATAGTCTCAATGACTTAGAAAGATGCTCCGCGGACATCGATGTCCGTCGCGTGAACAGGAAACAAGATGGCGGATCGCAGATTACAGGTTTTTCACACCGTTGCCCGGTTGCTCAGTTTTACCAAGGCGGCGGAGAGTCTGCACATGACCCAGCCGGCGGTGACCTTCCAGGTGCGCCAGCTCGAGGAATACTTCAACACGCGCCTGTTCGACCGCACCCACAACCGCATCAGCCTGACCGCTGCCGGCGAGCGAGTCTACGAGTACGCGGCGCAGATCTTCGACCTGTACGCCAAGATGGACAATGCCGTGCGTGACATGACCGGCGAGATCAGTGGCGTGCTGATCATCGGTGCCAGCACCACCATTGCGGAATACATGCTGCCGGCGCTGCTCGGCGACTTCAAGAAAAAGTACCCGGATGTGAACGTGCACCTCAAGGTGTCCAATTCGGACGGCATCGTGCACATGGTCGAGAACAACGATATCGACCTGGGCGTCGTCGAGGCGCCGGTGGTGAACAAGAACCTGGTCGTCGAGAACTGCCGCAACGACCGCCTGGTCGCCATCGTGCCGCCACAGCATGCGCTCGCGGGCAAGCGCAAGGTCAGCCTGCAGGATCTGCAGAACCAGGCCTTCATTGCGCGGGAGGAAGGGTCGGGTACCCGCGAGGTGATCGAGGAATACATCTCCGAGGCGGGTCTCAAGGCCACTGATCTCAATATCGCCATGGAACTCGGCAGTCCCGAGGCCATCAAGGGCGCGGTGGAAGCAGGCATGGGCGTCTCCATCGTCTCGGAAGTGACCATTCACAAGGAGTTGCAGCTCGGCACGCTGGTGGCGCTGGAACTCGAACCGCCGCTGGAACGCCCGTTTTCCTTCGTGCACCAGAAACAGAAATTCCGCCAGCGTGCCATGGACGAGTTGCTGGAATTCGCGCGCGCCTACTGCCTGTCACACAAGGATGATGACTAGTTGTCGCCTGCCAGCACCGACACGAACATGAACACGCAACAGAACCTGCTCGAGATATTCAGCCGGCTGGATGCCGGTGACCAGGCCAGCCTGCTGGCGTTCGCGGAATTTCTCGCCGCGCGGGCACCAGACACGACGCGCGTCACGCCTCAGGCGCCGCGTGTCCCGCGCGTGATATCGGATCCCGAACCGATCGAACGCCCGGCGAAGGAATCGATCGTGGCCGGACTCAAACGCCTTGCGCGCACATACCCGATGCTCGACAAGAGCGAGATGCTGAGTGCCACCTCCGATATTGTGGCGACCCATATCATGCGCGGGACCGATGCCGCGCCGGTCATCGATGAACTGGAAGAAATATTCGCGCAGCATTACCGGCAACTGAAAACCGCAAGCGGAGGCTAGTGCGTGAATATCGTGTACGAATGGTACCAGCGTACCATGTCCGATCCCCATGCCGTGATCCTCGCCGTATTGCTGGCGCTCGGGTTCATCGTCATGCTGACCCTTGGCCAGATGCTGGCGCCGGTACTGGCCGGCGTGGTGATTGCCTACCTGCTGGATGGCGTGGTCGAGAAAATGCACCGGCTAGGTGCGCCGCGTTTATCGGCGGTCGTGCTGGTTTTTCTGCTGTTCATGTCCTTTCTGGCCTTTGCCCTGTTCTGGCTGGTGCCGCGGCTGTCCGTCCAGGTCACGCAGCTGCTCCGGCAGTTGCCGGACATCATCGCGCTGGTCCAGGGGCTGATGTTGCAGCTGCCGGAAAAATACCCGGCCGTGTTTACGGTCCAGCAGGTCAATGACCTGGGTGCGACCATCCGTATGGAAATCACCGAGCTGAGCCAGCGCGTGCTGTCGCTTTCGTTGCCGGCCGTGTTCGGTCTGATCACGATCCTGGTGTATATCGTACTGGTGCCGGTGCTGGCGTTTTTCTTCCTCAAGGACAAGGATCGCATCATGGGCTGGTTCAGCCACCGGCTGCCGCAGCAACGCCGGCTGGTCGACGTGGTCGCCAGGGACGTCAACATCCAGGTATCCAATTATGTGCGCGGCAAGGTGTGGGAAATCTTCATCGTCGGTGGCGCGGCCTTCGTAACCTTCACACTGATGGGCCTGGACTATGCGCTGCTGCTCGCGACCATGACCGGGCTGTCTGTCATCATTCCCTATATCGGAGCGGTGGTGGTCACACTGCCGGTGGCCATGATCGCCTGGTTCAAGTGGGGCTGGAGCCCGGACTTTGGCTGGGTGCTGATGGCGTACGTCGTGCTGCAGATGCTGGACGGCTATCTGCTCGTGCCACTGCTCTTTTCCGAGGTCGTCAACCTGCATCCGGTGGCGATCATCATCGCCATCCTCGTGTTCGGCGGGCTGTGGGGTTTCTGGGGCGTGTTTTTCGCCATCCCGCTCGCCACCCTGGTGCAGGCCGTGATGCAGGCCTGGCCGCGCAAGGCCAGGGAAGAGGGCGAGGCGGAGCAAGGCACCGGACAGGCAGCTGCGGGCGCGCAAAACTCGTAAGACGTCCGTAGCGCCGGGAGCCGGCGCATGCGGAGCCGGTGCTAATCCCGGGTTCGTCGATCTCCGCGAGCAGACCCATGACGCGGCCACGCAACACCTCCATGGCGGTTTTGCCAGCGGTCTCAGTATCCTGCACGCGGCATGGGCGGTGCGCGGCAGCAGCGCGGTGATCCCCAACGGTGCCGGCTGGCCGGTCGGGGCTATAGCCCGAATACCGACGGCTGGGGTGCGCTCGGTGCGGGACGATCTGTGTCTCTGTCTATTAGCCTGACAACACGCCGTACCGAATCATCACCTACAACACGGTTAACGGTATTACCGATTTCCTGATTATCTGAGTGCCTTGCACCCGGCCTGACCGGCCGGGTGTATCACGTGCACGCCGTTGCTAGCCCGCATTTCGCAACGGGATCCCGGATGCTGGCGCACGACTGCAGGGAGAAGGTGAGGCCGGATACCGGTGAGAAATGCGGGCTAGAGTTCCTTGATCGCGTCCAGCACTTCCGCGACATGCCCCTTGACCGACACCTTGCGCCATTCCCGGCGCAGCATGCCCTGCTCGTCGATCAGGAAGGTGCTGCGCTCCACGCCCATCACCTTTTTGCCGTACATGTTCTTTTCGCGGATGACGTCGAACAGCTTGCAGGCCTTTTCGTCGACGTCCGACAACAGTTCGAACGGGAATTGCTGTTTCGCCTTGAAATTTTCATGGGACTTGATGCTGTCGCGGGAGATGCCGAGGATCACGGTGTTGCGGCGCCTGAAGGTAGGGATGCTGTCGCGAAAATCCTGGCCCTCGGTTGTGCAACCCGGGGTACTGTCCTTGGGGTAGAAATAGACCACCACGCGTTTGCCCACGTAGTCGGAGAGCGCGATCTCCTTGTCGCCGGTCGCGGGTAGCCGGAAATCAGGCACCTTCTTGCCGATCTTCACCTTGCTCATGAGTCTGTACCTCCTTGCGGTAAGAATGTGATGGGCGGTGTGTGGGGAGTTTCCGTGATTGCGCATCGCGGATGAGATCCGCTCCTACCCAAATCAGATATTTCTGCAGGAGCGGACCGCGTCCGCGATCTTTCACCTTCCGAAAGAAGCGCTCCTGCACCTATTGCATCTCTGGCGGTTGATGCGGTTCGCAAGCTCACCGCATCCTATGGACCTGACCCCTTGATTCCCTGGTTCACTATTTCAGAAATTTAAACGGCCACGGAAACACACAGAATGTTTTGTGATTTTTCCGTGTTCTTCCGTGGATTCCGTGGCCATTAGCCCTGTAAAAATAGCCACGGAACCCACGGAATCCACGGAACAATAGGGCATAGACTGGTTTTACTTTCTGTGTTTATTTCCAGAAATTTAAACGGCCACGGAAACACACGGAATGTTTAGTCATTTTTCCGTGTTCTTCCGTGGATTCCGTGGCCAATCGAATATTGTTTAAAAATGCTAGCCCTTGACCGGCTCAATCACGGCATCGAGATTGAGCTGGTCACAAAACTCCATGAATTCCTCGCGCAGCGCGGAGATCTGCTGGCTCGCCGGTATTTCGACGGTCAGGTGCACCGAGAACATCGGCGTGCCGCTATGCGCGGCCGAGTAACTGGTCGTCAGCATTTCCTGGATGTTGATATTGCGCCGGGAGAAGAACCTGGCCAGGTTGTGCACGATACCGGGCTGGTCCAGCGCCACCACGTCGACGCCGTAGGGCAGCAGGTCCCGGCTGCCGGCGCGTTCGGAGGTGCGGTGCGCGGTGATGGTGAGACTCAGCCGCTGTTCCAGTCCCGGCAGCTGGTCCTCCAGTTTGGCGATATTGTTCCAGTTGCCGGCTACTTGCAGCAGCAGGGCGAAGTCGCCGCCCAGCACGGCCATGCGGCTGTCGCTGATGGTGCAGCCGCTTTGCAGGATGCAGCGGGAAAACTCGTCCACCAGGCCGGTTTTATCCTCGCCCAGCGCGGCGATGACCAGATGATGGTTGTTGGATGCGGATTTTTCGTTCATTCATCGGTTTCCGGAGACGCCAGGGACATACCTGCAGTCAGGGCCAGTTTACCATCTTTGCCATGCCCCGCGTGTCGATCCTGCCCTGCCGCAGGATTGCCTTGTCAGTCGCAGGTGCCGCCAGTACCATGTCGGTTTTCTTCCGTGCGCGGAGAATTTATTAATGTTTCAAGGCAGTATTGTGGCGCTGGTGACCCCGATGCACGTGGACGGCGCCATCGACGAGGAAAGCCTGCAGCGTCTGGTCGATTTCCACGTGGACCAGCGCTCCGATGCCCTGGTTGCCGTCGGCACGACCGGCGAATCCGCCACCCTTGACGAGGACGAACATTGTCACCTCATCCGGCGCATCGTGGACATGGCCGCGGGACGGATACCGGTCATCGCCGGTACCGGTGCGAATTCCACCCGCGAGGCCATCGAGCTGACCCGCTGTGCGCACACGGCGGGGGCCGACGCCTGCCTGCTGGTGACGCCTTACTACAACAAGCCCACCCAGGAGGGGCTGTACCGGCATCACCTGGCTATCGCCGAGGCCGTACCGGTGCCGCAGATTCTGTACAATGTGCCCGGACGGACCGCCGTCGACATGTTGCCGGAAACGGTGGCGCGGCTCGCGCCGGTCGAGAACATCATCGGCATCAAGGAGGCGACCGGAAACCTTGAGCGTGCGCGCGATATCATGCAGCGTTGCGGCGCGGATTTCGCGGTTTACAGCGGTGATGATGCCACGGCCATGGAGCTGATGCTGATGGGTGGCAAGGGCAACATTTCCGTCACGGCCAACATCGCGCCGGCGGCGATGCATGAACTCTGTGCGGCGGCCATGCGTGGCGACCGGCAGGCGGCGGAAGCCATCAACAGCCGGCTGGACATTCTGCACCGCACGCTGTTCGTGGAGTCCAACCCGATTCCGGTCAAGTGGGCGTTGTACGAAATGGGTATGATTCCTCCCGGCATCCGGCTGCCGCTGACGCCGCTGGCGGAGAGGCACCATGAAACAATCAGGCAGGCGCTCCGGCAGGCCGGCGTGCCGCTAACCGCAGGGTAAATCTATGCAGTGCAAATCCACATCCGGAGCTTTCGGGATCATGCTGGCCAGTCTGTTACTGGCCTCGTGCGGCGTCATGGACAAGGTAGCGCCGGGACGCGACAAGATCGACTACAAGAAGAGCAAGGCGATCGACACCCTCGAGGTGCCGCCGGAGCTGTCTTCCTCCACCATCAATGAGGCGCCCGAGCAACTGAGCGCGGCGCAGGCCACGCTGTCGGATTTCGGCGCGACCCAGCCGGCACGCGAGTCCACGGGGGTGATGCCGGTCAGTTCCGACGTGCGTGTGGAACGCGATGGTGACCAGCAATGGCTGGTCGTGAAGGGCAGCCCGGAACAGCTCTGGCCACGGGTCAGGGAATTCTGGCTGCAGGAGGGTTTCCTGCTCAGGCTCGAGGACCCGCAACTCGGCATTCTCGAAACCGACTGGAGCGAGAACCGTGCCGATATCCCGCAGGGTGCGATACGCAAGCTGATCGGCAAGGCGATCGATGCGGTTTACTCGGCCGCCACGCGTGACAAGTACCGGGTGCGCCTGGAACGGGGCAGCGATGCCGGTACTACCGAGATCTACCTGACCCATCGCGGTGTCGAGGAAGTCATCAAGGGCGGCGCCACCGATGTCGCGTCCACCTGGCAACCGCGTCCTTCCGATCCCGAGCTGGAGGCGGAAATGATCAAGCGCATGCTGGTCTTCCTCGGCGTCGAGCAACAGAAGGCGCAGACCATGCTGGCGCAGCGCACGGAGCCACAGGTACGCGCGGAACTGCTTACTGACGGTAGCGGGTCCATGCTGATCATCAAGGAGGACTACTCGCGCGCCTGGCGCCGTACCGGCGTGGCGCTCGACCGGGTTGGCTTCACCGTGCAGGATCGCGACCGTTCCAGCGGAACCTACTATGTCAAGTACAACGATCCGCTCGGCGAGCAGGACAAGAAGGGCATTCTCAACAAGCTCGCGTTCTGGTCGTCGGACGATGACAAGGACGGCGACGAGTACCGCATCGAGCTGCAGGCCAGCGGTGCGGACACGCATGCCATCGTCAAAAACAGCAAGGGCGAGCGCGATACCAGCCCCACGGCGAAACGTATTCTGACCCTGCTGGAAGAGCAGCTCCGCTAGGCGCCTGTCCGGGTAATGGCGACCGTCGCGAGACAGTGGCATGGCGAGAACAGACGGACGCACATCCTGGGAGAATGGTGGATGCTGTTTGACGAGGACAGGTATGCATGTGGGCCGTCGTGGCGCTTTCGTAGCAGGTTCGGCACTGCCCGGACCGGCTGCTAGGCATGCGCTTCGCCTCGCTGGGCAGCGGCAGTCGCGGCAATGCCACCCTGATCGAGGCGGGCACCACGCTGGTGATGGTCGATTGCGGCTTTTCCTGCCGCGAGACCGAGCGCCGCCTGGCGCGGCTCGATCGATCCGCGCAGCAACTCAGTGCACTGCTGGTGACGCATGAACACGGCGATCACGTGCGCGGCGTGGCCGCGCTGGCACGCAAGTACGACCTCCCGGTGTGGCTGACGCGCGGTACGTGGCGCATGCTGCGCGACAACGATCTGCCCGACGTCCGCTATTGCGACGGCCACCAGGCATTTGCCATCGATGCCCTGCAGGTCACGCCCTTCACCGTGCCGCATGACGCCCGCGAGCCGTGCCAGTATGTGTTTGGCGATGGCGCGCACCGGCTGGGCGTGATCACCGATACCGGGCGCATGACGCCGCACATCGTCGAATGCCTCGATCACTGCGATGCGCTGTTGCTGGAATGCAACCACGATGCGGAGATGCTGGCGTGCGGACCCTATCCCGCCACGCTGAAACAGCGCGTCGGCGGACCGCTCGGCCACCTGAGCAATGCCCAGGCCGGTGAACTGCTCGCGCGAGTCGACACCTCGCGCCTGCAGCACCTGGTCGCCGCCCACCTGAGCGACCGGAACAATAGCCCGGAACTGGCGCGCGCGGCGCTGTCGGCCGCGCTCGACTGCGAACCGCACTGGATCGGCGTCGCCGATCAGGATGATGGTCTCGAATGGCGGGCCGTCTGCTAGGGCATCCTGCAGGCCTCGCCTGCGCCATGCCGCCCACCATGCTCCATGGAGTGAGGCGTGAAATGAGAACACCGGCTGCGGCTCTGGATGGCCACGGAATCCACGGAAGAACACGGAAATACAAATGTAGGGTGCGTTTTACGTACCGGGAACGGTGCACGGAGTGCACCCTACATTCGATGTGACGCGAGACGTGAAACGTGAAAAATGAATGGCCACGGAATCCACGGAAGAACACGGAAATACAAATGTAGGGTGCGTTTTACGCACCGGGAACGGTGCATGAAGTGCACTCCACATCCGATGTGACGCGAGACGTGAAACGTAAAAAGAAAATGGCCACGGAAGCACACGGGATGACACGGAAATAAACGCTGCATCCCGATTACTTGCGCCGGGTGTCGCAAAAAAGTGTTCGTATGCTCGCAGGGTGCGCTGTGCGCACTATTGCCCGTGCGTGAAGTGCAACCTGCAGGCCATTCCCGCTCATCGGGACCCCCTCGGGAGGCAGGTTAAATCGGCCGCATGGCCGATCGATCCGGCTTTTAGCCGTAACCTGAAGCCACCGGGTTTGGCTGGTGGAGTATTCAGGACCGTTGGCCACGGACTGCAGCGGCCCTTCGCGCTGACTTTGCCGGGGTGATCCAGTATCATTCCCCGCTTCACGGGGGTCCTGTCCTGGAGTCGTAATGCTCTACCTGCGCGGTTGTCCCGCCCATTCTCAATTCCGTCTCGACAAGCTGCTCGTGCAGTGCCGCGAACTGTTGCCGGACCTGGCGGGGCTCGCTGCCGATTACCTGCACATCGCCGAGCTCGATGAGCCGCTTTCCGCGCACGAGCAAGATATCCTGGAAAAACTGCTGCATTACGGGCCGCACCAGACGGCCGCGCCGGCCGAGGGCCCGACGCTTATCGTGGTGCCGCGTCCAGGCACCATCTCGCCCTGGTCGAGCAAGGCCACCGACATCGTGCACAACTGTGGCCTGGACAAGGTGCGCCGCGTGGAGCGCGGCATCGTCTACCGGTTCACGCTGGCACCCGGCAGCCTGCCGGACCGGCAGCGGTTCACTGTCCTGCTGCCGCTATTGCACGACCGTATGACCGAGACCGTGTTGTCCAGCGTCGAAGACACGCGCGCGCTGTTCCGTCACGCGGTGCCGGCACCCTGTGAACGCATCGACGTGCTGGGCGGTGGCCGCGCCGCGCTGGAGACTGCCAACCGCGAGCTGGGCCTGGCGCTATCGGCGGACGAGATCGACTACCTGGTGGAGAATTTCACCGCCCTCGGGCGCAACCCGGTGGACATCGAGCTGATGATGTTCGCGCAGGCCAACTCGGAACACTGCCGGCACAAGATCTTCAACGCCGACTGGCTGATCGACGGACAGGCGCAGGACAGCAGCCTGTTCGACATGATCCGCGCCTCCTACCGGGCCAGCCCGGCCGGTATCCTGTCCGCCTACAGCGACAACGCGGCCGTGGTGGAAGGCTACCCCGTGCAGCGCTTCTTTGCCCACCCGCACGACCATGGTTATGCGGAACACGCCGAGCCGGCACACCTCGTCATCAAGGTCGAGACCCACAACCATCCCACGGCCATTTCGCCGTTTCCGGGTGCGGCCACCGGTTCCGGCGGCGAGATCCGCGACGAGGGCGCGACCGGCCGCGGTGCCAGGCCCAAGGCCGGACTGTGCGGCTTTTCCGTGTCGAACCTGCGCATCCCGGGATTCGAGCAGCCCTGGGAAACCGACCACGGCAAGCCGGCACGTATTGCCTCCGCGCTGGAGATCATGCTCGAGGCTCCGCTCGGCGCAGCCGCCTTCAACAACGAATTCGGCCGCCCCAACCTGTGCGGCTACTTTCGCACCTTCGAGGAACAGGTGCCCGGTGCCAGCGGCCCCGAGCTGCGCGGCTACCACAAGCCGATCATGCTGGCCGGCGGCTGCGGCATGATCCGTGCCGGACACGTGGACAAGGGCACCATCCCGCCCGGGACACCGATCGTGGTGCTGGGCGGCCCGGCCATGCTGATCGGCCTGGGCGGCGGCGCCGCCTCGTCCATGTCCAGCGGCACCAGCGCCGAGGAACTCGATTTTGCCTCCGTGCAGCGCGGCAATCCCGAGATGGAACGGCGCGCGCAGGAGGTGATCGATGCCTGCTGGGCGCTGGGCGACGCCAACCCGATCGTGTCCATCCACGATGTCGGTGCCGGCGGCCTGTCCAATGCCGTGCCGGAACTGGTCAACGACAGCGGCCGTGGCGGCAGCTTCGAGCTGCGCAGCATTCCCAACGACGATCCCGGCATGACGCCGCTGCAGGTTTGGTGCAACGAGTCGCAGGAACGTTACGTGCTGGCCATCGACAAGGCGCACCTGGAGGACTTCGAGCGCATGTGCCGGCGCGAGCGCTGCCCGTACGCGGTGCTGGGCACGGCCACCGAGCGGCAACGGCTGCTGCTGAGTGACAGTCATTTCGACAATTCACCCATCGACCTGCCGATGAGCCTGCTGCTGGGCAAGCCGCCGAAGATGCAGCGTGACGTGCAGCGCCTGGCGGCTACGCATAACGAATTTGCCTGCGCCGACCTCGACGTGCGCGAGGCGGCATATCGCGTACTGCGCCTGCCCGCGGTGGCGGACAAGACCTTCCTGATTACCATTGGCGACCGCTCGGTGACCGGCATGGTGGTGCGCGACCAGATGGTGGGGCCGTGGCAGGTGCCGGTCGCCGATGTCGCGGTGACGGTCTCCGACTACCGGTCCGTTACCGGCGAAGCCATGGCCATGGGCGAACGCACGCCGCTGGCCCTGCTGCACGGCCCGGCTGCCGGGCGCATGGCCGTGGGCGAGGCGGTGACCAATATCGCGGCCAGCGCGATCGACGCCATCGGCCACATCGTGCTGTCGGCCAACTGGATGGCGCCGGCCGGGCACCCCGGCGAGGACGCCATCCTGTACGACACGGTGCAGGCGGTCGGTGCCGGGCTGTGTCCCGCGCTCGGCATCGCCATCCCGGTCGGCAAGGATTCCATGTCCATGAAATCGGTCTGGCGTGAAGACGATGACGACCGGGCGGTCACGGCGCCGCTGTCGCTGATCGTGTCCGCATTCGCGAAGGTCAGTGACGTGCGCCGCACGCTGACTCCGCAGTTGCGCGCCGATGCCGGGCCGACCGAGCTGCTGCTGATCGACCTGGGGCAGGGGCGCAACCGCCTCGGCGGTTCGGCGCTGGCGCAGGTATACAAGCAGGTCGGTGTGACGCCGCCGGATGTCGATGCCCCGGCGCTGCTCAAGGCCTTTTTCACCGCCATTCAGCAGCTCAACCGGCAAGGCCTGCTGCTGGCCTACCACGACCGCTCCGACGGCGGCCTGCTGGCCTGCCTGTGCGAGATGGTGTTCGCCGGCCGTACCGGCGTGTCGGTCTATATCGACGGTCTCGGCAGCGATGCCGTCGCCGCACTGTTTGCCGAAGAACTCGGCGCGCTGGTGCAGGTTCGCAATGCCGACATGCAAGATGTCATGCGTATTCTCAAGCAGCATGGACTGGAAGCCGACACGCACGCGATCGGCCGCCTGAACGACAGCGACAGTGTGGAAATCAGCGCCGGCGAGAACACCCTGTTCCGCGAGTCGCGCATCGACCTGCAGCGCGCATGGTCGGAAACCAGTTACCGCATGCAGGCGCTGCGCGACAATCCGGCCTGCGCCCGGCAGGAATTCGATGCCTTGCTGGATGCCGGTGATCCGGGTATTCGGCCGGTGCTGGGCTTCGATGCGCAGGAGGATGTGGCTGCGGCGCTGATCATGACCGGCGAGCGGCCGCGTGTCGCCATCCTGCGCGAGCAGGGCGTCAACGGCCAGGTCGAGATGGCGGCGGCGTTTCACCGCGCCGGATTCGATGCTGTCGATGTGCACATGAGCGACCTGCTGGCGGGCCGCGCGTCACTCGATACCTTCAAGGGGCTGGTGGCCTGTGGCGGCTTCTCCTACGGTGACGTGCTCGGCGCGGGCCAGGGCTGGGCCAAGTCGGTGCTGTTCCATGCCGAGCTGCGCGACAGGTTCGCGGCGTTCTTCGAACGCAGCGACAGCTTCGCACTCGGGGTGTGCAACGGCTGCCAGATGCTGTCGAGCCTGAAGGAACTGATTCCGGGGGCCGTGCACTGGCCGCGCTTCGTGCGCAACGAGTCCGAACAGTTTGAGGCGCGCTTTGCACAGCTGGAGATCCTCGACTCGCCCTCGCTGCTGCTGGAAGGCATGGCCGGCTCGATCCTTCCGGTCGCGGTGGCGCATGGCGAAGGGCGTGCCGAGTTCGGCGCCGTCGGTGCGGCGGATGTGCTGGCCAACGGTCTGGTCGCGGCACGTTATGTCGACGGACGTGGCGCGGCGACCGAACGTTACCCGGTCAATCCGAACGGCTCGCCGCTTGGCATTACAGCGCTGAGCAGCACCGACGGCCGCGTCACCATCATGATGCCGCACCCCGAGCGCGTGTTCCGCACGGTCACCAATTCCTGGCATCCGGCGGAGTGGGGCGAGGACGGGCCCTGGCTGCGCATGTTCCGCAACGCGCGGGTATGGGTGAACTAGCGATAGCCGACAGTTTTCAGCTACCTGTTTGCCAACTCGCAGGCTGACCAGCCACTGCTTCAGGAATTCGCTCCAGCTCGTGAATCCAGGTTGATGTGTTCACTCCCTGCCTGCATGCGACATATCAAATTTCTGTAACCCCTTTCTGAGTGTCCGTTAAACTGGGGTAACTACAAGACTACCCTTCAGGAAGTTCAGCGTTTCAGATTGAATGTCTGAAAAGCAGTATGAAGCAGGCGTTCACTTTCAGCTGATGAATTGGTAATAGAGGCCAAAAAGAGTTATTGGTAATTTATGATTTCCTTGCATGCGCGACCCGGCTTAATGAGCAAGAACGGGAGGAGCCAGAAAGCCCATCTGCAATTGCTCTGTATGTGTGGTGGTGGGCTAAATGGACCGTAGCCGGGTTAAAGGACTATAAGAAAAACCCCGCTTGAGCGGAAAGTTTCTCGGACCATTTGGATCAATCGATTCTGACACCATCGGTCTCTCTCTGATACGATGTACGCTTTTGTAAACATCAAGGGTCCTGATGATGGCTGATGTCCTCATGGAACGAAGAAAGTTTACGCGCAAGCGGCTGAAGTTAACTTGTTATCTGCAGATTGGCTATGGCGTGCGGGTTCGCGGTTTTACCCATGATATGTCTCAGGAGGGTGTCATGGCGGAGTTCCAGCAATTACCGAGGAGCGCGCAGAATATGACACCGAAAGCCGGCGATTGGGGTCACTGATGCTGCAGTACCATAAACGAGGCGTACCTGAATCCATGAAAGTCGGTTGCCGGGTCATGCACACACAGGTCAATTACATCGGGCTTCTTCTGTTTTATTTGAAGTTGTCAAATCTGGACAAGCAGAATCTGGAC
>DATKZN010000015.1:0-9628 GCA_035527955.1 Gammaproteobacteria bacterium | reverse complement strand
GGCGGCGCTCAGGGAGCCAACGCTGATCGAGTATTGCAAGTCTTTCTTTCCGGTTATCCTGGCGGTGCTGCTGCTGCGTTCGTTCCTGGTCGAGCCGTTTCGTATTCCGTCCGGCTCCATGATGCCGACCCTGCTGGTGGGTGATTTCATCCTGGTCAACAAGTACGCCTACGGCATACGCCTGCCGGTACTGGATACCAAGGTCATCGAGGTTGGAGAACCCGATCGCGGTGACGTGGTGGTGTTTCGCTATCCCAAGGATCCGTCGGTCGACTACATCAAGCGGGTCGTCGGTCTGCCCGGCGACCGGATTGGCTATTACAACAAGGTCGTATACATTAATGGCGAAGCGGTCGGTCAGGTGCCTGCCGGGGTGTATATCGGCAGCGGCTCCGGCGTGCCGATGTCGGGTGCCAGCAAGCGCCAGGAACAGCTTGGCGACGTGCAGCATGAAATCCTGGTCATGCCGCGCACGCCGGGTCTGGAAGGCGAGTTCGTGGTCGGTGACAATGAATATTTTGTGATGGGGGACAACCGTGACAACAGCAACGACAGCCGTTACTGGGGCACGGTTCCGGAAGGCAACCTGGTCGGCAAGGCGTTTCGTATCTGGATGAACTGGGACAGTGCGGGCGGCGGCGTCGATCTGGAAAGGGTCGGCAACAGGATTCAATAAGGCTAACCACGAGGGGAAAACTATGCGTTCACTGACTCGACAGAAGGGGATGACGGGAATCGGCTGGCTAATCGTGCTCGGCCTGATCGGCTTTTTCGCACTGCTTACCCTGAAGATGGTGCCGTCCTACCTCGAGTACTACAAGATTGTATCGACACTTGAGTCGCTTGAGGAGGAATCCGGTTTTAATTCGCCCGTCGAGATAAGGAATCTGCTCGAGCGCCGTTTCGATATCAGTTTTGTCAACACCATCCTGCCCAAGGATGTGATCATCAAGTCGTCAGGCAAGAATTACAGTGTCCGGGCCAGGTATGATTCCAAGGTACACCTGTTCGGCAACGTGTACGTGTTGATGGCATTCGACAAGCAGGTGATGGCACGCAAGCTTTGATAAGTCCGCCGGACCGGCTGGAGCAGCGCCTCGGTTACAAATTTACAGATGCCTCGCTGTTGCAGCAGGCACTGTCGCATCGCAGCGTCGGCAGCAGTAACAACGAACGCCTGGAATTCCTCGGTGATGCCGTGCTCGGCACTGTCATCGCTGCCGAACTTTACCTCCGCTTCCCCAGGGCCAGCGAAGGCCGGCTCAGCCGCCTGCGTGCAACGCTGGTGCGGCGCGAGTCACTGGCGGACATTGCCCGGACCCTGGAGATCGGTCAGTACCTGCAACTGGGTCCTGGCGAGCGCAAGAGCGGCGGTCATCGCCGCGACTCCATCATGTCGGATGCCGTCGAGGCGGTATTGGGCGCCATTTACCTGGACAGTGACTTCGCGACTTGCAGGCGCTGCATCCTCACGCTGTTCGAGGTACGACTGGAAGGACTCACCGAAACGGCGGTGCTCAAGGATCCCAAGACGCGGCTGCAGGAATTCCTGCAGGCCAGGCGCCGGCCCCTGCCCGAGTATGCGGTGATCAACGTCAGTGGCGAGGCGCATGCGCAGCAATTCCGGGTGGAATGTCGCGTGGACGGGGGCGAGCCGGCAATTGGTGCGGGCAGCAGTCGCCGCCAGGCGGAGCAGGATGCCGCCGCGCAGCTACTGCAGCAACTGGAGTCGGACTTTTCTCATGACTGAACCCTTTCGTTGCGGCTACATCGCGCTCGCCGGACGTCCCAACGTCGGCAAGTCCACCTTGCTGAACCGGATACTGGGCCAGAAGATCAGTATCACGTCGAGGCGTCCGCAAACCACGCGCCACAGCATTCTCGGCATCAAGACGCTGCCGCATGCCCAGCTGGTTTACGTCGATACCCCCGGTATCCACGACTACAGCGGACGCGCCATGAACCGTCACATGAATCGCACGGCCAGCACGGCGCTGGCTGACGTCGATGTCGTGGTATTCATCATCGAGGCCCTGCGCTGGCTGCCCGACGACGAGCTGGTGCTGAAAAAACTGGCGGGACTGGACAGTCCGGTCATCCTCGCTGTAAACAAGATCGATACGCTGGCCAGCCGTGAAGTGCTGCTGCCTGAACTGGAGGCCTTGTCACGCAAGCGCGCCTTTAGCGAGATCATCCCGATTTCCGCCAGCAAGGGTACCAATGTCGTCGCGCTGGAAACGGCCATCGAGGCCTTGTTGCCGCAGGCACCGCCGTTCTTTCCGGAAGACCAGGTCACGGACCGTTCGGAACGCTTCCTGGTTGCAGAATTGATCCGGGAGAAACTGTTTCGCAAGCTGACCCGCGAGCTGCCCTACGGCCTGACCGTGGAGGTGGAGGCATTCCGGAGCGAGCCGCGCATCACCCATATACATGCGCTGATCTGGGTTGAGCGGCAGAGCCAGAAGAACATCGTCATCGGCAAGCAGGGTGCGGTGCTCAAGGAGGTCGGACAGCAGGCACGCCGGGATATCGAGGCGCTGATCGGCGGCAGGGTGAACCTGAAACTGTGGGTAAAGGTGAAGGAAGGCTGGGCGGACGACGAGCGGGCGCTGCGCAGCCTCGGTTATACTCACGACGACTAGGAGCCTGTCGGACTTAGGGGTTCGTAGCGAGGCGAGTGGGAAAGCGAGATCAAATGGTCACGATTTTGAGGCGCATAGTGGTCCTACGTAACGAGAAATCGGGACCATTTGGGCCGCTTTCCCGCCGCCGCAGTAGAATCATCCTAAGTCCGACGGGCTCCTATTAGCCCGCATAAAGCATCCGCCCATGAGTGATCACGTCAAGGTTTTGCTGGAGCCCGCCTGGGTGCTGCATCATTATCCCTACCGGGATTCGAGCCTGCTGCTCGAGGTGTTCAGCCGCGCGCACGGCCGGGTCGGGCTGATCGCACGCGGTGCGCGCGCGGCAAAAGGGCGCTGGCGCAACCAGCTGCAGATACTGCGGCCACTGCTGCTGTCATGGAGCATGCGCGGCGAACTCGGCACGCTGACCGATGCGGAAAGTGTGCGTGCGCCGCTCAACTGGTCCGGCCGCCAGGTGCTGTGCGCCAGCTACCTGAACGAGTTGCTGCTGCGCCTGCTGACACGCCACGACCCGCACCCGGCGCTGTTCGATGCCTACCAGCAGGCGCTGGCACGTCTGGCGGGGCATGAGGAAGCGGCACTGCGCTGCTTCGAGAAGCGCTTGCTGACCGAGCTGGGCTATGGCCTGTTGCTGGACCACGACGTGCAGAGCGGGGTGCCGGTGGAGGCGACAGCTTGCTATGAATACCTGCTGGAGCGCGGCCCGGTGCGCCGTGAACGGGCGGCCGGCGACGGCATCTTCCTGCGCGGCACCAGCCTGCTGGCACTGCACAACGAGGAACTGACCGATACGCAGGCGTGCCGGGAGGTGAAGGTGCTGACGCGGGCGGCGCTGGACCTTTATCTCGGCGCGCGGCCGTTGAAGACGCGTGCGGTGCTGCGCCAGCTGGCGTCGCTGGCGCGGCCGGGCATCGTGCCAGGCAGTCCGCCCGGAACCTGAGAAGGAGATCGTTCGTACATGTACCTGGGTGTCAATATCGATCATGTCGCCACGCTTCGGCAGGCGCGCGGCACGCCGTATCCCGACCCGGTCGATGCGGCGCGGGTGGCCGAGCAGGCCGGTGCGGACAGCATCACCCTGCATCTGCGCGAGGACCGGCGCCATATCCAGGAGCGGGATGTCATTACCCTGCGGGGCTTGCTTGCCACGCGCATGAACCTGGAGATGGCGGTGACCGACGAGATGCTGGAATTCGCCTGCAGAATCCGGCCCGCGGATTGCTGCCTGGTGCCGGAGCGGCGCGAGGAACTCACCACCGAGGGCGGTCTGGACGTGGCCGGTCAGCTGCCGCGCATGCGCGATGCCTGTGCGCGGCTGGCCGAGGCCGGCATCCGCGTGTCGCTGTTCATCGACGCGGACCCGGAGCAGGTTGCGGCAGCCGCCGGGAGCGGCGCGCCCTGCATCGAGATCCATACCGGCCGCTTCGCCGATGCGGTGGATGCGCGGTCCGAGGCGGACGAACTGGCGCGCATCGAGGCCGCCGTGGAGCAGGGCGTGGCCGCGGGACTGACGGTGCACGCCGGTCACGGCCTGCACTATGGCAACGTGCACCGTATTGCCGCGTTGCCCGACGTGCGCGAACTGAATATCGGGCATGCGATCATTGCCCGCGCGTTATTTACCGGGCTGTCTGCTGCGGTGGCCGAAATGAAGGAGCTGATGATGCAGGCGCGCCGCTGACCAGCTGCTGGCGACCCGACCGGCGTTATTCCATGTGCGTGCGATAGCCGCTGTTGTGCAGGGTGATGTCCATGGCTTGCATGGCGCGGTCAAAGTAATGCTCGATAGTGCTGCTGTTACCCGTTTTCAGGGCAAGGCGCAGTTGCCTGAGACCCTGCTCCAGTTCATCCGCCTCGCAATAGGCGGCAGCGCCGAGGATCTGGTGCACGCTGTCGCGCAGGCGCCGGTGATCGCCGGCCGCGAACGACTCGGCCATCCGTTTGCGATAGTCCGGCAGTTCGATCAGCAGCTGGGCAAACAGCTCGCGCGGGAATTCCCGCGCCAGCGCCTCGATATGCAGGTCCTCGGGGGGAAGTTCAGGCGCAGTTGCTGCCGGTGGCACGGCGTCCGGTTGCGGTGACCTGGTGCGGCGATCGGGACGCCGCCTGGCATCGAGCAATTCCCTGCACAGGTCGATCAGTTCTTCAAAAAAGGTCTTCATGTCGCTTCCGGTGCGCGGTGCCGGCAGCGGACCGGGATAGCCCGGCTGGCGCAGCGGCTGGATGCGAACAATGCTAATGCATCTCCGGCGCAGTCACCATCTGCAGCACGTCAGCATCTGCAGACAATGGCTGTCTGAATTTCCCGGTTCTTCGGTATACTGTCTGCCTCCAACGAGGGTGGCTAACTGATGGAATTCCCGACCATTGAGGCAACAATCGGCAATACGCCGCTGGTGCGTCTGCAGCGGCTGCCGGGGGCGACGGGCAATGCCGTGCTGGTAAAACTCGAGGGCAACAACCCGGCCGGTTCGGTGAAGGATCGCCCGGCGCTGAGCATGATCCGCCACGCCGAACTGCGCGGCGAAATCAGACCGGGCGACACCCTGATCGAGGCCACCAGCGGCAATACCGGTATTGCGCTGGCCATGGTCGCGGCGATCAGGGGCTATCGCATGGTGCTGATTATGCCCGAACACATGAGCGTGGAACGGCGCGCCGTGATGAAGGCGTACGGTGCCGAAATCGTGCTGGTGAGCAAGGCCGCCAGCATGGAAGGCGCGCGTGACCTGGCCAAGGAGATGGAGGCGCGCGGCGAGGGCAAGGTGCTCGACCAGTTTTCCAATCCCGACAATCCGCTTGCACATTACGAAGGCACCGGCCCGGAGATCTGGCGTGATACCGGGGGCAGGGTGACCCACTTCGTCAGCGCCATGGGCACCACCGGTACCATCATGGGGACCTCGCGCTACCTCAAGGAGCAGAATCCGGGCATCGAGATCGTCGGCGTCACGCCGGCCGAGGGTTCGGCGATTCCCGGCATACGCCGCTGGCCAGAGGCCTATCTGCCAGTCATTTTCAACGCGGCAGACGTGGACCGGACCATCGAGGTGACCCAGGCCGACGCCGAGGCGACCACGCTGGCGCTGGCGGCGCGTGAAGGCATCTTCGCCGGAATCTCGTCAGGTGGCGCGGTAGCCGCTGCCCTGGCGCTGGCGCGGCAGGTCGAAAACGCCATCATCGTGGCCATCATCTGCGACCGCGGTGACCGTTACCTCTCCACCGGGGTGTTTCCCGACTGAATGCCCATGCCCGGAACACGGGTCATTGCGGGATTGCTGCCGGTCCTGTGTCTGCTGGCGGTGACGAGTCTTTCCACCCTGGCCGTCGACGAGGCCGGTATCACGCTCGGCAGTGTGTCAGGGCCGGGCTGGTCGGTCGAGGACATCGCGCTGCATACCGGCTGGCCGCAGGCCGGGCAGGTCAGCATGCTGCTGACCGCAGCACGCGCCGACCTGCCGGAGCCGCTGGGCCGCATCACCGGTCTCAAGCTGACCTGCCCGGCACTGCAATTCGATAGCGAAACACTCCGCTGTCCGGCCGGCACCCTCGAAGCACAGTCCAGCCAGCTCGGCCGTCAACGCATCGCAACCAGCTTTCATTATCGCTTCAGCGACGGCCGGCTCGATGCACGCCTGCAGGATATCCGATACCTGGGGGGGCGGCTGGCGCTGGCCGCGCGCTACACGGCTGGCGGCTGGACGCTGGATGTCGACGGCCGCAGCCTGTCGCTGCAGCAGGTAACGGCACAGGCTGGCAGGCTGGGGTATCCGCTGCCGCTGCTGGAGGGTGACGGCGAGCTTGCGCTCACGGCCAGCCTGCGTGGCGCCGGAAGCGAGATCACGGCTGCCGATGTACAGACCCGGGTGCAGGGGGCGGGGATTTCCAATGCCGCGGGCAGCATTGCCGGGGAGGATGTGGATCTCGGCATCGACGTGCAGGCCCGGCCGTATACCTCCGGCTGGCACGTGCAGGTGACCGTGCGCGCCGAACGCGGCGGGTACTACGTGGAACCGGTGTATCTTGCCATCCCCGAACGTCCCGTGCAGGCCACGGCGCGCCTGGACTGGCTGGCGCAGCGCAAGGTGCTCGTGCTGCACGAACTCGACTACCGCCACCCCGGCTGCATCCAGCTGGCCGCGAGGGGCCGTATCGGGCTCGCGGGGGCGACACAGGTCACCGAGCTTGAAGTCGACGTGCAGGAGGCCGCGCTGGGCCCGCTGTACACCAGCTACCTGCAGCCGTGGCTGACCGGTACGCCGGCCGGGCGCCTGACGGCGTCAGGCGTGCTGTCCGGCCGCCTGGTGGTGCGCGACAATGCCCCCGTCACGGCACAGTTGAAACTGCAGGACGTCGTCCTGGATGAACAGGATGGCCTGTTCGGTTTCACGGGGCTGGCCGGTAACCTGGACTGGTCAGACACGCAGACTCCCGAATACTCGGAACTGTCCTGGCAGGACGGTCATGTCTACCGTATCGCGCTGGGGCCGGTGCAGATCGAGGCGGAGTCGGTCGGCAACACGGTGAAGCTGGTGCGCCCGACCGGTATCCCGGTGCTGGACGGCACGCTGCAGATCGATTCCTTCGACCTGGCCCATGTCGCCGGAAAGCCCCTGCGCTGGCATGTAGATGGCCTGCTCACGCCGGTGTCGATGAAACAGCTCACCGCGGCGCTGGACTGGCCGGAATTCGGTGGCAAGCTGTCGGGCGTCATTCCGTCAGTCCGCTACGAGGACGGCAAGCTGGAAGTCGGTGGCGTGCTGCTGGTGCGCGTCTTCGATGGCGTGGTCACGCTGCGCAACCTGCAGCTGGAGAGTCCGCTGGGACTGGTACCGCGCCTGCAGGTGGACGCGCGCATCGACAAAGTCGACCTGGAACAGCTCACGCGGACTTTCTCGTTCGGCCGCATCGAGGGCCGTCTGGATGGCCGTATCGACGGGCTGCGCATGGAGTCCTGGCGACCGGTGGCGTTCGATGCGGAGTTTGCCACGCCCGAGGATGACAGGTCGCGGCACCGCATTAGCCAGAAGGCCGTCGACAATATCTCCAATATCGGCGGTGGCGGTGTCGGCGGCGCGGTGTCGCGCAGTTTCCTGCGCTTCCTGGAGGATTTTCCCTATGACCGGCTCGGGATCCGCTGCCGGCTGGAGAACGGCGTGTGCGATATGGGTGGCGTGGAGCCGGCACAGCAGGGCTACTACCTGGTCAAGGGGCGTTTCATTCCGCCGCGCCTGGACGTGGTCGGCTACGCGAAGCGCGTCAACTGGAACAGCCTGGTGGCACAGATAATATCGGTCACCGGCAAGCAGGATATTGTCGTAGAATGACCCGGGATGCCGGCGCCGTGTTAACCTGCCGGCCACTATTCCGTTAATGGTTGGAAGAGTCTCCAAAAACCTGTCAGAGGTATGTCATGAGAACACTGCGTATTCCGATGTCCCTGTTCCTGCTGCTGTTCGCTACCGCCTGCGTTACCATCAACGTGTATTTTCCGGCCGAGGCGGCCGAGAAGGCCGCGGACCGGATCATCCTGGATGTTTACGGCGCCACACCGCCACAGACACCGCAGAAAATACCGGCGGAACCGCAACAACAACCCGCGGAACCACAACCGCAATCGCTGCGCGACCGGCCCGGGTTGCCGGCACGAACGCTCGCGCTTGCGCTGGACTGGCTGGTGGCGCCGGCGCATGCCGAAGCCGATCTCTCGATCAATACACCGGCGATCCGGCAGCTCACCGCAAGCATGGAGGCGCGCCATCGCACGCTGGGGCCGTACTACGCCTCGGGGGCCGTCGGCATGACGCGTGATGGCCAGATCGACGTGCGTGACCAGAAGCTGGTGCCGCTGGCGGAGCGCAACACGGTCCGCAACCTGGTGGCGGAAGAAAACCGCGACCGCAGTGCGCTGTATGCCGAGATGGCGCGCGCCAATGATCACCCGGAATGGGAGGGCGAGATACGCGCGACCTTTGCCCGTCGCTGGGTGGACAATGCGCGTGCCGGCTGGTGGTACATGGACGGCAGCGGCGCCTGGAAACAGAAATAAAGACCAGATAGCAGATTGGCCACAGAGCGTACAGAGCGGGTATTGACTACTTCCTCACTGTTACCTACGGCAATTATTTTCCTTGGCTATGAATATTTTTGTATTTGATATCGAGACCGTGCCGGACGTTGCGGCCGGCCGGCGCCTGTACGAGCTTGACGGCCTGGATGACAAGGACGTCGGACGGGTGATGTTTCACAAACGCGCCGAGGAGACCGGCGGTTCCGAATTCCTGCGCCACCACCTGCATCGTATCGTCGCGATCTCTGTGGTGTTGCGTACACCGGAGCGGTTCAAGGTCTGGACACTCGGCGACAGCGATGCGCCGGAGCAGGAACTGCTGCAGCGGTTTTTCGACGGTATCGACCGCTTCACACCGACGCTGGTGTCCTGGAACGGCTCCGGATTTGACCTGCCGGTGATTCACTATCGCAGCCTGCTGCATGGCGTTGCCGCTCCGCGCTACTGGGAAACCGGTGGCAGCGACCGGGAGTTCAAGTGGAATAACTACATCAGTCGCTATCATGAGCGGCACACCGACCTGATGGACGTACTGTCAGGCTACCAGCCGCGCGCCAGTGCGAAACTGGACGAAATCGCGACCCTGCTGGGTTTCCCCGGCAAGATGGGCATGAGCGGCGCGCATGTCTGGGACAGCTACCTGGCCGGCGATATCGACGGCATACGCAATTACTGCGAAACCGACGTGCTGAATACCTACCTGGTGTTCCAGCGCTTCGAGCTGATCCGCGGCCACCTCACCGCGGACCAGTACCGCAAGGTATGTGACGAGGTGCGCGAGGAACTGGCAGCGGAGGACAGGCCGCACCTTAACGAGTTTCTCGCGAACTGGCAGGAAACATGACCTCGCGCAGAGACGCAGAGTTCGCAGAGGAAGCAACAAGGCCAGAACCGCTACATTTCATCAGGCAAA
>DATKZN010000014.1:0-2207 GCA_035527955.1 Gammaproteobacteria bacterium | reverse complement strand
TAGCGACAGCATGCATAGCAGGCCGGCGAGCAGGTATGGCAGCGACGTCAGCCCGGTTGTCCGTGAATAGGTGCCGTGTAGCGTGTCGTGTGCCCGGTTTGGCATGTTCCACCCTCATGTCCTGGAAACTCACCCTGATTGTGCCATGCCCGTTACGGCGAGTCAGGCCTGCAGGCGGCTTTTCTGCAGCGGTTGTGAGTGAAACGTCAGGCAGGCGCGAACGGTGTGCAAGTCTGCGGCCCGGGGCTATAATGCACTGCTTGCGTTGCAAGCCCCGTTTCCCGTAGACCGCGGGCCGTACCCGCAAGTCCCCTGTATGCAGATAACACCTCCCGCGTGACCGTGATGCAACAGACGAAACGCCACCTCATACCGGCCCTGCTGGGCCTGCTGGTGATTGCCGCCCTTGCCCTGGCGGGCTACCTGCAGTCGCAGGCGCCCGACCTGCCGGCCATTCCCGAGCTGGCGGTCGCGGATTTCTCGCAACCGGTGCAGGAACAGCTGCTGGCGGCGCGGGCGCAGTTGCTGGAGGCGCCGGAGGATGCGCAGCGCAATCTGGAACTGGGCAGGATACTGCATGCCTACAAGCTGCTGCCGTCCGCCATTGTGTGTTACCGGCGTGCGCGGCTGTTGCAGCCGGAAGAATTCGCTACCGTCTACCTGCTGGGTATCGCCCAGATCCAGGTGGGCGATGATGCCGGTGCGACCGATAACCTGCGCGCCGCGCTGGCGCTGAATCCGGACGATGCACCGGCGCGCCTGCGGCTGGGCGAGGTATTGTTCAAGGGCGGCAAACTTGAGGAGGCGCGTGCGCTGTTCGAGGCATTGCTGAAGCAGCAACCGGATTCGGCCTGGGCGCATCACCGGCTGGCGCAGGTGCTGGCCGCGCTCGGCGACCCGGCGGGCGCCATCGACCAGAACCGCCGCGCCATTGAGTTGTACGAGAATTTCGGTGCGGCGCAGTATGCGCTGGCACTGGCCTACCGCGACCGCGGCGAATTGCAGCTGGCGGAGGCACACATGGCGCGCTATCGCGAGCACCCGGAGCAGAGCCCGGCACACGTGGATGCGCTGCTGGAGGCGCTGGATGCCCTCGATATCAGCGCCACGGCGCAGGTGCGCCGGGCGAAGCGCCTGGAGCGCGCGGGCCGGATGCAGGATGCGCTGCAGGCGCTGCAGCAGGCCGTCGCCGTCGAGCCCGACTCGGTCGAGGCGCACAGCCAGCTGGTCCGGATGTATCACCGCTTCAACGATACCGGGCGGGCGGAGCAGCACTACCGGGCGGTGACGGCCATCGAGCCCAACGCCGTCATGGTAAACCTCGAGTACGGCACGCTGCTGGCCGAACAGGGCCGTATCGCAGACGCGGCCACGGCCTTCGAGAAGGTGCTGACGGCCGACCCGGATCACAGTGCCGCGCACACGCTGCTGGCCCAGGCGCGCGAGGAATTGCAGCAGCCGGCGGAGGCCGAGCGGCATTACCGCCTGGCACTCGACAGCGATCCGAACAATCACCGCGCCGCGTTGCTGCTGGGACGCCTGCTGATGCTGGGCGAGCGGCACACTGAGGCGGAACCTTTTCTGGAGCTGGCGGGAGCGGCCGAGCCGCGCGAACGCGCGTTCTACCTGCAACGCATCGCGCAGGTCCGGCACGAGGCCGGCCAGCGCGAGCAGGCGCTGGCCGTGCTGGAGCAGGCACGTGCACAGGCCGCAGAACTTGGGCAGCAATACCTGCTGAACGAGATCATGCAAACACAGACGCAATGGCAGGAGAGCCCATGACGCAGGGATACATCACATTCGGTTGCCGGTGTCTACTATTCGTCTGCGTATGGCTGGCCGGTTGTGAGGGTGACGAGGCGGGACGATCACTGACGCCACCGCCTGCCGCCGTTATAGCGCCTTTCGAGGAGGTGGCTGCCGCGACGGGCCTGGTGTTCACCCATTTCAACGGTGCCAGCGGCGCCTATTACCAGCCCGAGGTGTTCGGTCCGGGCGCGGCCGTGCTGGACTACGATAACGACGGCGACCTGGATGTCTATCTGCCGCAGGCAGCCATGCTCGATCCCGACCAGCCGGTCGACGAGGCGCTGTTCCCGTTGCCAACCGGCCAGCCACCCGGGGACCGCCTGTTCCGCAACGACCTGGTCCCGGGCGGGGCGCTGCGCTTCACCGATGTCACTTCGGCAGCCGGACTCGGCAACGAG
>DATKZN010000013.1:0-15017 GCA_035527955.1 Gammaproteobacteria bacterium | reverse complement strand
TGCCGAGAACAGCCGCTCGATGACGAAAATGCGCATGGCCGCGCTGGCATCCCGTTCGTACTGGCCGCTGCCGCTGTAGATCTGTCCGACCTCCGTGCCGGCGACTGCTTCTGCGTCCAGTAATGCCAGCGCACGATCGATGAATGCGAAATAGGCATCCCAGAAACGCCTGTTGGCGACGAAGTAATTGCAGAAGGCGAAGGTACTGGCGGCGCAGACCGTGGCCACCTGGATGCCCATTTTCTGTTCGAGAAAATAGGCGATCTTTTCGATGCCCGTGTGCGCGCAGTGGATGCCCTGTTCCCAGCCGTTGGCGTACACGGCCTCGTTGCCGATCATGGGATTGATGAACGCACAGTCGGCGCCTGCGTCGAATGCCGAGCGGCAGAAGGCATGGAAGTCGCGGAAACCGGCCGGTGCCTTGTGCTCGAACTTCCAGGACACCAGTCCCCAGGGTTCATTGCCGTCGCGGTTGGCCGGATCGGCATGCAACTGCTTGAACAATTCGTATTCCCGCGTGCCGGGCGCGCAGTTCGCCGAGGCATCAAACGGGATGGCACCGTCGCAGACGAATGCCCGTTGCTCCACATCCATGTAGGCCTGGTAAATTTTCATATCCCTGAAAATTCGCTGTGTTGACGGAATGAAGCATTGCAAGACGCATGCCATGTTTTCCGGGTCGGGTTGTCGGTCGCGTGCCGCTTGCCTGTCGCGCGGCGACCGCGGCGTCGCCGCTGCGGCGCGCTTGCCGGTGGGCCGGGCCGGTTGCGGCCCGCCACGCCCGGACTGCGAATAGCTGCCCGTCATACGCAGGGCAATGATTTTCAACGAGCTGTCGATTCGGTCAGGCCGGATCGGTAGCCGGCTGCGGCGCCGCACCGCGATGATCTCGCCACCGGCCGTGTGCCGCCATGACGCTGCCCGCGATGCCGCCGCGCGTTATCCGCCGCCCGGGGCTGGGCTGGCGGCGGCCTGTCACGCCTGCAAATCCTTGCCGCCAGCCTGCCGGAATCCCGGCAATCCATTGCCGCCTGCCAAATCCGCAGCGCCACATTCCCGGCGTATGGATTTTTAGCATTTGTAATCATCTGAATATAATCAGGAAATAGCTAGCGTATTTGTGGCATAGCATTTGCATTAACTGAGCCAGACGCCAGCCGTTACGTGTGATCGCAGCGCGCGACTGGATTCAAGGATGAAGTACGCAAGCAGGATGCTTATGAAGAAGATCGTTCTTTCTGTCATGGCAGTGGTGCTGGCGCCGGTGGGTGGCCGTGTCGCTGACCGGTTCATTCCCGTTACTGCATCTGACCCGTTGACGCCTGACGCCGGCGCGGCCCCGGGTGCCGTGCCTCGTGCACAGGGTCATGCCACAGCACGCGTGTGTGGCACCCGTGCCCATCTCCCCGTTGACGCGTCTGTGCGCCTGGTCAGTGCGCCACATGCCAGGGTGCACTAGCCGTCATGAGCGAGAACGAAATACTTTCTGAAGAAGAAGTGGATGCCCTGATGGACGGCGTTGCGGCCGGCGACCTCGCCGGCGCGCCGCCGGTCCCCAGGGGCGAGGTGCTGCCATATGATCTGACCGACCAGGATCATATCGTACGCGGCCAGCTACCGGTGCTGGAGAAGATCAATGCGCGCTTCGTGCGCCTGCTGGAAGACGGCTTCGAACAGATGCTGCAGCGCAGCGTCGAGATTTCCGAGGAAGGCCTGCAGACGGTCCGCGCCACGGACTACATCCACAGCCTGGGACTGCCGGTCAGCCTGAATTTCATCAATATCAATCCGCTTGCCGGCGAGGCGCTGGTGGTGCTGGACCCGGCGCTGGTGTTCAGTGTCGTGGACATCTATTTCGGCGGCTCCGGCAAGTATCGCAACCAGATGATCGGACGCGAGTTCACGCCGACCGAAAACCGTGTCATCCAGCTGGTCCTGAACCAGACCCTGCAGGATCTCGCCGGCGCCTGGGAAAAGGTGCTGGTGGTGGATCCGCGCCTTATTCGGGCCGAAGCCGACCCGCAGTACTCGTCACTGGCGGGATCGCGCGAGATGCTCATCATTTCCAGCTTCCGCATGGAATTCGACGACAGCGGCGGCGAATTCCACATCGGCCTGCCGGTGGCGATGATCGAGCCGATCCGCGACTTGCTGGACGGCGGGCAGCGCAAGAGCATGTCGGCCAATCACGAACAGTGGCTGCACGCCCTGCAGCAGAACCTGCAGGATGCAGAGGTGGAGATCTACGGCCGCATGGTAGAGACCGCGCTGACCCTGCGCGACGTTGTCGGCATGCAGCCCGGTGACATTATCCCGGTGAGCATGCCCGGCCAGGTAACCCTGCATGTCGGCGATGTGCCGCTGTTCAGGGGGCAGTTCGGGGTCTTCAGGGAGCATAACGCGGTCAAGGTTGAGACCGATGTCAAATGCAACGACAAATCACGGCGCAATAAATAGCAGGAGCACATCATGAGTGAACAGACGGATAACAAGGACATGGACGCTGCCGACGCCACTGCGACACCGGCGCAGGCCGCTCCGGATACGGCAGACGGCGCAGCACAGGACAGCGCGGATTACGAGCGTGCCGCGTTCCAGGAACTCGGCGAGGAAGCCGGTACTGCGCGCAAGGGCGAGACCAGCCTGGACGTGATTCTCGATATACCGGTCACGCTGTCCATGGAAATAGGGCGTTCGAAAATCAGCATCGAGAACCTGCTGCAGCTGGCGCGCGGTTCGGTCGTGGAACTGGATCGCATGGCCGGCGAACCGCTGGACGTGCTGGTCAACGGCACACTGGTGGCGCATGGCGAGGTGGTGGTGGTGAACGACAAGTTCGGTGTCCGCCTCAGCGATGTCGTCAGTCCGGCCGAGCGGGTCAACACACTCAAGTAACGGGATGACTTCCATGCGCAGAATGCCGGTCAATCATCTGTGGCGGCAAGCAACCGTCCTGTTGCTTGCATTGCCGGCGGCCGGGTCGCTGCAGGCTGCCGAAAAGGCCCCGTCGCCGATCGGCATGGCCAGCGAGATCATGGACGGCGCCTTCATGCTGCAGTTTCTTGCCGGCCTGGCCATTGTGCTGGTCTGCATCGTTGGCCTGGCGTGGCTGATGAAACGTGCCGGCGGTCTGCGTTCCTCGGCGCATGGCACCCTGCGCGTCATCGACGGCATCGCGCTCAGCGCACGCGAACGCATCGTACTGGTCCAGGTGGGTGATACCCAGGTGTTGCTGGGCGTTGCGCCGGGCCAGGTCAACCGTGTGCATGTACTGGATGAAAAGGTGGCGACGGTGGCGCAGGCAGAAACCGCGCCGGTCAATTTCGCTGAACGCCTGAAACAGGTGATGGGCGGGGAGAAGCAGACATGAAAACGTTCGCCGTGCTTGCCGGATTGGTGTTGCTGATGCTGGCCTTGCCGTTCGGAACGGCCGTCGCGGCGCCCGGGCTGGCGGCCGTGACGATGGCGCCGGCCGGCGACGGGGGCGAAACCTGGTCGCTGAGCATACAGGTGCTGGCGATGATGACGGCACTCTCGCTGCTGCCGGCTGCGCTGATCTCGATGACTTCGTTCACGCGCATCATCATCGTGCTGGCCATCCTGCGCCAGGCGTTGGGTACGGCACAGACACCCTCCAACCAGATCCTGATCGGACTGTCGCTGTTCCTGACCCTGTTCGTGATGTCGCCGGTGTTCGGCAAGATCTATGAAGAGAGCCTGAAGCCGTATCTCGATGAACAGATCACGACGGAGCAGGCCCTGGCGCAGGGTGCCGCGCCGCTGCGCGGATTCATGCTGGACCAGACCCGTGAATCCGATCTCGGCATGTTCGCCGATATCGCGCACTACGAGGAGAATGCGCTGGAATCGCGGGAGTCGGTGCCGTTTTCGCTGCTGGTCCCGGCCTACGTGACCAGTGAACTGAAGACCGCCTTCCAGATCGGCTTCCTGGTGCTGATCCCGTTCCTGGTCATCGACCTGGTGGTGGCCAGTGTGCTGATGTCGATGGGCATGATGATGCTGTCGCCCATGATTATTTCGCTACCGTTCAAGATCATGCTGTTCGTACTGGTCGATGGCTGGGCCCTGATCATGGGCACGCTGGCCTCGAGTTTCTATGTCTAGGCGGCCGTTGTACGGCTGCGCAGGCTGACTCACGGAGAGAGTTGCGATGACACCGGAAAGTGTAATTCTGATCGGACAGGAGGCCATCAAGATAACGATACTCATGTCCGCGCCCATCCTGGGATCGGCGCTGGCCGTTGGCCTGCTGGTCGGTATGTTCCAGGCCGCCACCCAGATCCAGGAAATGACCCTCAGTTTCATACCGAAGCTGGCCATGATCGCGACGATGCTGATGTTCGCCGGGACCTGGATGATCCACCTGGTGGTGGATTTCACGCGGCGCCTGTTCGAGAACATTCCGAACCTGATCGGCTGAACGGGAACCGGCAATGATCACTGTCAGCAGCATGCAACTGAACGCCTGGGTGGCCGCCTTCCTGTGGCCGTTCATGCGCATCGGCGCCATGCTGGTGGCGGCGCCCGTGTTCGGCGCACGCATGGTGCCGGTGCGCGTGCGGCTGGCGCTGGCACTGGTGCTGGCGCTGATGATGGCACCGATGGTGTCGCAGGATGTGGCGGCCATCGATCCGCTCAGTGCGCAGGGCCTGCTGATCAGCGCGCAGCAGCTGCTGATCGGGGCGGCCATGGGCTTCATCCTGCAGATGGCGTTTTCGGCGATCGTGATCGGGGCGCAATCGATCGCCATGAGCATGGGCCTTGGCTTCGCGACAGCGGTGGATCCGCAGAATGGCGTGCAGGTGCCGGTGATCGCGCAGTATTACCTGACGCTGGCCACGCTGATCTTCCTCGCGCTGAACGGCCACCTGTTGCTGGTGCAGATACTGGTCGACAGTTTCCAGACCCTTCCGGTCGGCGTGATCGGGCTGTCCTCGGCCGGGCTGTGGGATATCGTCAACTGGGGCGGGCGCATGTTTACCGGTGCCGTGCTGATTGCGTTGACCGGAATCTCCGCCCTGTTGCTGATCAACCTCGCGTTCGGCGTGATGAGCCGCGCCGCGCCGCAGCTGAATATTTTCGGTGTGGGTTTCCCGGTCATGATGGGCGCAGGCTTTATCGTGATCATGGTGAGCCTGCCGGGTATAACGCCGCATGTGTCTAACCTCATGCTGGATGCCTTCGACCTGCTGCGTTCGCTGCTGGCGGGAGGATGATGCATGGCTGAGCAAAGCGGCATGGAGCGTACCGAACGCGCCACCCCCAAACGCATTCATGATGCCCGCGAAAAGGGCCAGGTCCCGCGCTCGCGCGATCTCAATACCGTGTTGCTGATGCTGGCCTCCTCCGGCGGACTGCTGGCCTTCGGCGGTGTCATGGCCGATGGCCTGGCGCGCCAGATGGCGGCGGCGTTTACCCGTACACGTGACAGCCTGTTCGACCCGCTGACACTGTCGCCGTTTCTGGGGCAGGTGCTGGTCGAGGTGGCGCTGGCGTTTGCGCCGTTCCTGCTGTTGCTGTTCATGGTCGCGCTGATGGCACCCATGGCGCTGGGTGGCTGGTCCTTCAGTCCCAAGGCGCTGGCGCTGAATTTTGGCAAGCTTGACCCCGTCAAGGGCTTTGGTCGCATCTTCTCGATGCGTGCACCGGTCGAGGCGCTGAAGTCATTCCTGAAATTCCTGGTTGTGGCGGTGGTGTGCTATCTGCTGCTCAAGCAGCGCGCAGACGAGCTGTTCGTGCTCGGCAGCGAGCCGCTGGAAGCCGGCCTGCTGCATGCCGCGCACATCATTGGCTGGTCGTTCGTGGGCATGAGCTCGGTGCTGATACTGATCGCCGCGGCGGATGTCCCGTTCCAGCTCTGGGACCATGCCAACAAGCTGAAGATGACCAAGCAGGAAATCAAGGATGAGAGCAAGCAGACCGAGGGTAGTCCGGAACTGAAGGGCCGCATTCGCACCATGCAGCGGCGCATGGCGCAGCAGCGCATGATGCAGGATGTGCCGACCGCGGATGTCGTGGTGACCAACCCGACGCACTTTGCAGTGGCACTGCGTTATGACCAGGAGGGAACGGGCGCACCGCGGGTGGTTGCCTCCGGTGCCGATCTGATCGCCGCCGAAATACGCAAGGTCGCTGTCGCCAATAACGTAACCATCGTCGAGGCCCCGCCACTGGCGCGTGCGCTGTACTACAACGCGGACATCGGCCAGGAAATCCCGGCCGGGCTGTATGTCGCCGTGGCGCAGCTGCTGGCCTACGTCTTCCAGCTGCGCGCCGTCCATACCAGCGGCAGGCAGCCGCCGGTGCTGCCGGAGGCATTCCCGATCCCGCCGGATTTGCGCAGGGACCCGTGATTAGGAAGGCAAGGTGAAACATGGATAACACAACCGCATTCCCGTTTTTCAGGCCACGCATGCTGATCGGACTCGGCACGCCGCTGCTGCTGGTCATGCTGCTCGGCATGATGGTGCTGCCGCTGCCGCCGATGGTGCTGGACCTGGTGTTCACGTTCAATATCGCCCTGAGCCTGATCGTGCTGCTGGTGGCGGTTTATACGATCAAGCCGCTGGAGTTCGCGATCTTCCCGACCGTGCTGCTGATCGCGACGCTGTTGCGGCTGGCGCTGAACGTTGCCTCCACGCGTGTGATCATGCTCAACGGCCACGAGGGTACCGCTGCCGCCGGTCATGTGATCGAGGCCTTCGGCGACTTCGTGGTAGGTGGCAATTATGCCGTCGGCCTGGTGGTGTTCGCGATCCTGATGATCATCAACTTCGTCGTGGTGACCAAGGGCGCGGGGCGCATCTCGGAAGTCAGTGCCCGCTTCACCCTCGATGCCATGCCTGGCAAGCAGATGGCCGTGGATGCCGATCTCAATGCCGGCCTGCTCACCCAGGAGGAGGCCCGTGAACGTCGTGAAGAGATAGCGAACGAGGCGGATTTCTACGGTGCCATGGACGGTGCCAGCAAGTTCGTGCGCGGCGACGCGGTAGCCGGCCTGCTGATCCTGTTCATCAATATTATTGGTGGTTTCGCGGTTGGCATGATCCAGCATGACCTGTCGCTGGCGGATGCTGCGCAGAACTATATCCTGCTCACCATCGGTGACGGCCTGGTGGCGCAGATACCCTCGCTGGTGCTGTCCACGGCCGCGGCCATAATTGTGACCCGCGTGTCTTCCTCCCAGGACATGGGCCAGCAGTTCATCACGCAGCTGTTCAGCAACCCGCGTGCGCTGACCGTAACAGCCGCCATCGTCGGCGCGCTCGGCATCGTGCCCGGCATGCCAAACCTGGTTTTCATCACCATTGCCTCGATCATCGGCGGGCTGTCACTGTTGCTCAGGTCGCAACAGCAGGCCGCGGCACGACAGGTGGCACTGGAACAGGAACAGCCCGAGCCCGACCGGCAGAATGTCGATCTCAGCTGGGACGACGTGCAGCCGGTCGATATCGTCGGGCTCGAGGTCGGCTATCGCCTGATCCCGCTGGTCGACCGTAACCAGGGTGGCCAGCTCATGTCGCGCATCAAGGGTGTGCGCAAGAAGCTGTCGCAGGAACTCGGCTTCCTGATCGACCCGGTGCATATCCGCGACAATCTCGACCTGCAACCGGGCGGTTACCGAATCAACCTGATGGGCGTGCCGATCGGGCAGGCCGAGGTGTATCCCGACAAGGAGCTGGCGATCAATCCGGGCAAGGTGTTCGGCAAGCTCAAGGGTGTAGAGACAACCGACCCCGCGTTCGGGCTGGAGGCAGTGTGGATCGACGCCGGGCAGCGCGACGAGGCGCAAACGAACGGGTATACCGTAGTCGACGCCAGCACCGTCGTGGCGACGCACCTCAGTCACCTGCTGCAGCAGCATGCACACGAGTTGCTCGGCCACGAGGGTGCGCAACAGCTGCTCGACATGCTGGCGAAGAGTTCGCCCAAGCTGGTCGAGACGCTGGTGCCGAAGACGCTGTCGCTGGGTGTGGTGGTCAGGGTGTTGCAGAACCTGCTCGAGGAAGGTGTGCCGATCCGGGATATGCGCACCATCGCCGAAACGCTGGCGGAGGCAGGGGTACGCAGTCAGGATCCCGACATCCTCACGGCTGCGGTGCGCGTCATGCTGTCGCGCATGATTTACCAGAAAATCAACGGTATGGAAGATAGTTTGCCGGCCATGGCGCTGGATCCGAAGTTGGAACAATTGTTGCTTCAATCCATGCAAGGCGCCCAGGAAGGCGGCCCGGGCATCGAGCCGGGACTGGCGGAGGGCATGCTGAGATCGCTGGCCGAGAACACCCGGCAGCGGGAAATGAACGGCGAACCGGCGGTACTGCTGGTCTCGCCGGTACTGCGGCAATGGCTGGCACGGTTCATACGCGGTGCCGTGCAGGGCCTGCAGGTACTGTCCTACAACGAAGTACCCGACAACCGCCAGGTCAAGGTGGTGGGCACCATCGGCGGCGAGCCCTACGCGATGGCCGGTTGAGCGCGCCGCACGGGAATGCAGTCGTTACACGGAGGTAGCGGATAATGAAAATGAAACGATTCAGCGCAACGGAGATGCGTCACGCGATGCAGAAGGTCAATGACGAGCTGGGACCCGATGCATTGATCCTGTCCAGTCGCAAGACCGAGGATGGCGTCGAAATCATTGCCGCGGTTGATTATGAAGAGGAACTGCGTGGTGCCGCGGCCATGGCACCGGTCAAGGCGGACAATGCGGACACGCGGCCGGCCGCGGTGCCGAAACCCGCAGTGCAACAGCCCGCGCCGACCAGCAGCGCGCCGGCACAGCCCGTCGTCGACAGCCAGGTGGTCAGCGGCATGCAGCAGGAAATCCGGGCGCTGCGCGCCATGCTGGAAGTTCCGCTGGCCCAGCTGGGCTGGGATGCCATGCGCCGGCGCGAACCGGTGCGCGCGGCCGTTATCGAGCGGCTGGAGCTCATGCAGTTGCACCCGGTGATCGCCAACCGCATTGCCGACCGGATTGCCGGGATCGACGATGCCGAGACCGGCTGGAAGCAGGCGCTGGCAGAGCTCGAGCAAATGCTGCCGATCGCCGGCGATGACCTGATGGAGGAGGGCGGAGTGGTGGCGCTGGTCGGTCCGACCTGGGTCGGCAAGACCACTACCATCGCGAAAATCGCGGCACGCTTCGCGCTGCACCACGGGCGGCGCCATGTCGCACTCGTCACCATGGATCATTACCGCATCGGTGCGCACGAACAGCTGCGTACCTACGGCAAGCTGCTGGGCGTGCCGGTGCATATCGCCGGCGACGAAGAGGAACTGCGCGTCATCATCAACCAGATGGATGAGCGCAAGCTGATCCTGATCGACACCGCGGGCACCAGTCAGCGCGATACCGACCTGCTGGACAAGTTCACCATGCTGAATGGCGGCGGGACGGTGGTTCGCCGCTATCTGGTGCTGGCCGCCAACAGCCAGATGTCTGTCAATGACGAGGTGCTGCAGGCCTTCAGTGCACTGCGCCCGGACAAGTGCATCCTTACCAAGATGGACGAGGCGACCAGCCTGGGCGGCGTGCTTTCAGTGCTGATCAAGCACGGTCTGCCGCTGGTCTATACCGGTGACGGGCAGCGGGTCCCGGATGATTTTCACGCGGCAAGGGCGTGCCAGCTGACAGCGCATGCCCTGTTGCTGGCCGAACGCGGTGCCACGACGCAATCTGACGAGGCCTGGCTGCATGCCCTGGGAAATACGGAGGCCACGACGCGTGTACACGCACATGCCTGAGCAGAGACCTGACCAGGCGGCCGGGTTGCGTCGGATGACCGGCCTGCCGCGACCGGTCAAGGTCATTGCCGTGGCCAGCGGCAAGGGTGGCGTCGGCAAGACCAGCGTCTCTATCAACCTTGCCGTCACCATGGCACAACAGGGTCGCAAGGTCATGCTGCTGGATGCCGACCTGGGTCTGGCGAATGTCGATGTGCTGCTTGGCATCACTGCCCGGCGTAACCTGTCGCATGTAATCTCGGGCGAGGCCAGCCTCGAGGAGGTCATCGTGGAAGGGCCTGCGGGGTTGCGCATCGTACCATCTGCATCAGGAACAAGGAGCATGCTCGACCTGTCCACGGCCGAACAGGGCGGTCTGATCCGTGCGTTCAGCGAACTGCAGGGCGAGGTGGATATCATGCTGGTCGATATCGCGGCCGGCCTGTCCGAGAGCGTGATGACCTTCACTCGTGCGGCGCACGAGGTCGTGGTGGTGGTTTGCGACGAACCCGCCTCGCTGACCGATGCCTATGCCCTGATCAAGGTGCTGAACCGGGATCACGGTGTCGACCGCTTCCACATACTCGCGAACATGATCGGTCATGCCCACGAAGGCCGGCAGCTGTTCGACAAGCTGGCGCGTGTGTCGCAGCGCTTTCTCGACGTGACGCTGGGCTATATGGGTGCGGTGCCGTACGACGAATACCTGCGCAAGGCGGTCCAGCGCCAGCTGGCGGTGGTCGAGGCCTATCCGCGCAGCCGCTCCGCACTGGCATTCCGCAAAATGGCCGATCGCACGGAGCGCTGGCCACTACCCCAGATGGCGACCGGGCGACTGGAATTTTTCGTCGAGCGACTGATCCGGTCCGGTTCCGTCGCGGGTGAATGCCTGCGCTAGCAGGCGGCGGCGGGCGAACATGCGGGCGCGTTTGCTATCCAATGCCAGGGTCCTGCTGATGTCTTGCATGGCCGCGTGCTGCTTCGCACCCGATGCCGCCGCGGAACAGTTCCTGGTCACCGTGATGCGCAGCAGTAACCCGTTGGAGGTGCGTGAGCTGCTCGGATCGAAGCGGCCGCCTGCAGCAACCGGGCCGGTCGGCCTGCGGCGCGATATCAGGACATCCGGTTACGGGCAGCGACATCACAGCCAGTGGCAGGTGATAGTGAGCGAAGGACAGGCCGCATTTCTGGCAACCGGCAGCGTAACGCCGCAGCTGCAGGTACCCCTGATCGAACTCAGGCGGCGCGGGGCGGTACCCCATGCCAGACTGGTCGAACATGAGGATGTGCAGGGTTTTGACGTACAGGCCAGACGCCACGGGCGCGAAGTGGAAGTGGAACTCCACCAGTTCACCGGCCGCAACGGGCCGGACAGTATGTCCGGCCATCCCGCGCCCGGTTTGCGTACCGTTCTGCGCGGCAGGCCGGGTCAATGGCTGGATGCCGGCGGCAACCTGTTGCCGGAAAGCGAGTCGCCTGCGACGCGCCGTTATGGACTGTGGCACAGCGATCCGCAGCGTTTCCGCTTGCTGGTCAGGATCGATCCGCTCGATTGATTGAGGGTGGCTGTGTCGCGGTGCAGGCGGGGCTAGGCGTATTCGTCGATGTGAATCTGCTCCCCGTCGCCCGGTTCCTGGTCGTGTGACCGCGGCTGTTTGTTGGCGCGTGGATCTTTACGGTCTTCGCGTGACTTGCGCTGCGCCAGGGGTCGCGCCCGCGGCAATTCGGACGGAATCGGAGGGAGCGAACTGATTCTTTCGAAATTTGCCATGGCATATCTCAGGCCGGTTTTCCCACCGGATATAACGGCTGTCGCCGGCAGGGCTTTAACGGCGGATGGCCGGACGCGATCCGCCGGCCGGGCATATGCTGCGGTTTCGGATGAGGCCTGCTTGCAGGTGCGGCGCAGCTTGCGCGACGTCGCGAGGATAGTGACATTGGCGGACGTGCCGGCTGGTGGCCTGCCCGGCCCGTGTGTGCGAGAATCGGCGCGTCCTGGTTCGTCATCGGGTTTGCTTGCAGTGAAAAGGAAACGGACATGGAAGGCAACAGAAACCTCAGCAGCATCATCAGCAAGATCCGGGATGAAGGCCCACCCGGCAGCGGGGCGACACCGCGGCCTGGTGACGCGGCGGGTCAGGGTCCGGGGCATGACGGCGATGTGCCGCCGCAGGCGGCTGCCACAGCTACCGCCGGGCCCCGGACCTCTCGCACACTGCTGAGGCTGGTGCTGCCGCTGGTGCTCATCATCGGCCTGCTATTTTTTGCTGGAAACTATACCGGTTATCGTGACGACGGCATGCTCGGCAATGTTACCGGCATCGTGCGTGGCTGGTTTGCCGGATTGCCCGGTGCTGCCGAAGACGCAGGCATGGCCGATACGGGCGAAATCGCGGCCCTGGTCGTGGACGAACAACTGGTCCGCGAATTACGGGTGCGGCAGCTCGCCATCACGGCCCGCCTCGATCAGTTGACCGATACCGTCACGGCGCTCAGCGAGACCATCAACAGGAACTGGGCAGTCAACGACACGGTGGTTGCCGGCCTGCGCCGGGAACAGCAAGCGGGTATCGCTGCACTGGAGGCGCGCGTTTCAGAATTGCGTGGCCGGCTTGCCGAAGCAGCCGACAAGCCGGCAGCTTCAAAACAGCTGGCTCCGGCCAAGCCGGCAGCGCAGGAGAAGCAGGCCGTATCCACCAAGCCGGCAACGCAGGCAAAGCAGGCCGTGTCCACCAGGCCGGCTGCACAGACCAAGCAATCCGCAACCGCCATGCCGGCAGCACAGGCAAAGCAGGCTACGCCCGCCCAACCGGCGGCCCGCGACACGACAGAGCAGCCCGTGGCGGGTGAGGAGTGGGTCGTGAATGTTGCGTCCTCGTCACACGATCAGGCCATGATGGAGCGTGCGGCCGTGCTCAAGGAGCAGGGTATTCCCGTGGAACGTCAGATACTTACCATCGAAGGTGACCTGATGTACCGCCTGCGTGTGCCCGGATTCGCCACCAGCGACGAGGCCAGGCGCTATGCCGGGCGGCTGGACAAGGAATTCGGTATCAGAGGGGGCTGGGTCAGCCGCAAATAGCATCGCCTGTCACTGCGCAGTAAAACGCGCTTATCCGCTTATCCGCTTATCCGCTTCTCGCGGCATGCGGTATGTGCGCACGCCGGTTTTTCTCCCGACGCGTGTTTTCATGCTAAATATCCGCATTATCAGGACGATACAGGTGTGGTATAGCCACGCTCTGCTCACTGTCCGATCTGTAACACCGCGGTGCGGGCCTGGTTATACGGTTGCCTGAGGGATTTTGTTGCACATGGGAGTGCCAGAATGAATAAAGGACCAGTAGAGCTGAACCTGGATACACAGCTTCAGACCCGTCTCGAACGCTGTACCACCCAGCCCAGCCCGCCCGTTGTCGCCCTGCGCGTCATCGAGCTCGCGCAGGACCCGGAGGTCGATATCGGCATGGTGGCCGATGTCATCAGTACGGACCCGGCGCTGGCGGCCAAGGTGCTGCGGGTTTCCAACTCTCCGATATATGCACTGCGTCGCAAGGCCGAAACCCTGCACCAGGCTATCACCTTGCTGGGCCTGAACGGCACCCTGATGCTGGCACTGAGCTTCTCGCTGGCATCTACCATGAACGACGATGCAGACCAGGGGTTTGACTACACGCATTTCTGGAAGCGCTCCCTGGCCGCCGCGACCTGTGCACGCCGGCTGGGCGCTGCCATCAAGCTGCGTACACGCGAAGAACTGTTTCTGGCCAGCCTGTTGCAGGATATCGGCATGCTGGTGATCGACAAGATGGATCCAAAGTTCTACCAGGGGCTTGGTGTCGACCAGCATGATCACGCGGCAGTCGCGGCCTGTGAAAGCGAACGGCTCGGCGTGGATCACGCCGCCATCGGTGGCTGGATGCTGCGTAAATGGGGATTCCCGGAGTACCTGTTCGACGCGGTGGTGTACAGCCATGCTGCGGAATCGCCCGTCGAGGCCAGGGATCTGCAGAAGCTCGTACACTGCGTATCGCTGTCCGGCCTGTTGGTCGATGCCATGCAGAATCCGACCGAACACAACAACCTGCCGTTGATTGCCAGTCTGGCGAAAGACCAACTGGATATCGACGAGGAAATGTTCAGGGAGATGATGGAATCACTGAACGAGGACCTGGTCGAGGCGCAGGACATGTTTGAGACCGACCTTAGTGGGTACAGTTATTCGGATACCCTGCTCGATAACGCCAAGGAAACGCTCATGATGATGAACCTGCAGTCGCTTCAGCAGGCTGACAGGCTGCAGGAGACCGCCGAGGTGCTTGAATCGAGAACCCGCGAACTGGAGGAGCGCTCGCGACGTGACGGCTTGACGGGGCTTTATAACCGCGCCCATCTGGATGAGAAAATCAGTCATGAATTCACCATGGCGAGCGAACGCGACTGGTCCATGGTTGTCATGTTCGTTGACCTCGATCACTTCAAGCGGGTAAACGATACTTATGGGCACCAGGCCGGTGACCAGGTGCTGCAGCGGGCTGCACATGCGCTTGTCAAGGGTACGCGTGATGACGACATTGTTGCACGTTATGGTGGTGAGGAATTCGTGATCGTCATGCCGGGTCACGGCGAGAAAACTGCGCATATCGTGGCCGAGCGTCTGGTCAATGCCTTTCGAGACATGAAACACATCGTGAATGACGGCAAGGAAATAAACGTGACTGCTTCCATCGGACTCTCCATCCTGGGCGAGAATGAAAGTTTCGGATCGGTGGAAGCCATGCTGGAGGCTGCTGACAAGGCGCTCTATGTCGCCAAGAAGAATGGCCGTAACCGCTATGTGATCTATAGCAAGGACGTGGGCAGCGATTCTGGCATGACCAGTGCTGCAATGCCGGCAGCGTAAGGCAGTATCCCGCCGCTGATTTCTCCGCAGGTGACTGGCCGGTTGCGCATGAGCGCAGTATTTCTATGGCAGGTCTGCTGTATTGAGGCTGGAGTGATCTTCGTGGCTGGCGAGCAGAAAAGGCGTCCTGCATGCGTGTGAGCGTGTGTGCGTGAGCTTGGATTGCACGCAGATTTTATCTGTCATCGGTGCCGGTACGGTCAATGCCGTGCTGGCTGCTGTCGGGCATGGTGGCATGGAATTCGTCCAGCATTTTAAGGTAGGTTTCGGCAGAGAGCTTGCCCTGTTCGATCAGGATATCTGCCAGTTGTGGCCTGGTGCTGGCTTGCAAGTTGAGAAGTTCCTCAACATCCGGCTCATCGAGGTA
>DATKZN010000012.1:0-4765 GCA_035527955.1 Gammaproteobacteria bacterium | reverse complement strand
CAAGCAACTCCAGCAGGGTGAAGCCGGCAACACCGGCGATGCGTCCGCGCAGCATGCTCATGGTGGTTGCATGAGGAAGCCACTCAGGGTCGTGAGCGGCTCCGTGCTGTCACTGTCCGCCGGCGTCACCTCGACATCCAGGCGCCGCAATTCCGCCTCCTCCGTCTGCGAGGTGCGCGCCAGCCAGCGCCATTCCCGCTTGCCCATATCCATGGTGCCCTTCTGCTCGCCGACCGAGGGCCAGTCCTTGCGCACCTGGAATTCCGCCAGCACGTTGCGCGCCACCCAGGTCGCCATGGTGCGATCGCGCAGGTGTGACTGGCCGGCCGTGTAATCGCTGGCGGCCTTGATTATCGCGCTCATCGCGAGCGCCAGCACCGCCAGTGCGACGAGGATCTCGAGCAGGGTGAAGCCGCGCTGGCTGTGCCCGCTCACAGCGGCCCCTCGCGTTCCCGGCTCACCTCGCCCATCAGCGAGGCCGTCAGCCGGTAGCGATAGTCGCTGAGGTCTGAAATGAAGGTAACCGTAAAAGGCGTCATCTCGCCGCTCGACATGATCAGTACCTGCGGCGGCGGCTCTATATCCTGCGTCGAGTCGTCTTCATCGAACCCCGGCTCCCCCTCGATCTCAAGCTGCATCCGGATGTCAGCCGGCAGGGTATAGGCCTTCAGCAGGTCATCGTCCGGCACTTTCCAGCCATCCAGTGCCAGGATCAGAAACTCGTAGCCGTCGTCGGCGAAACGCACACCGAGCTCCTCGCCACGGACAATGGCCTCGTCATTCGCCAGCACCAGCAGGGTCTCCAGGCGGCGGGCCTCGCGTTCCATGATTTCAGCCACGTCGTCGCCGCGCATGGACAGCGCGGCAAAGCTGAAGATGATCGCGATCAGAACCATCACCACCATCAGTTCCAGCAGGGTGAAACCGGCCGCTCGCCGGGTGGGCGCGACAGTCATCGGGCAGGAACGCTTGCGGGGTAGTGGCCCGGACATGCTCCTGTTATTGCAGGGTCCAGTTGCCGATATCGTCGTCACTGGGCTGTTGATCGGGGCCGAGCGAGAAGATATCGATCGTGCCGTGTTCGCCGGGGCTCAGGAAGAGGTAGGGTTGCTGCCAGGGATCCAGCGGCAGGCGGTCGACGTAGCCCCCGTCCTTCCAGTTTGCCGGCTCCGGCGCGGTGGGCTTTTCAACCAGCGCCTCGAGCCCCTGGTCGGTCGTCGGGTAGACGTAATTGTCCAGCTTGTAGAGATTCAGCGCAGCCTCCAGCGAGCGTATGTCCTGGCGTGCCTTGGTGATACGCGCCTGGTCCGGACGGTCCATGACCTTCGGCACCAGGATCGCCGCGAGGATACCGAGGATCACGACGACCACCATGACCTCGATAAGGGTGAAACCGGATTGCCTGACGGTAGTGTACTTCATGAGTAAGCCCTTGCTTGCTTGATTGACGGACACCTGGCGTGGCGCCGGGTACATGCCGGCTATTTTAGCCTGAATCACGCGCCGGGCGGCAGTGAATCATTGCGCTGTTTCGAGACCATGAAAACCCTCGAGCAAGGTCGGAATACCGCCTGTTCTCCGGGCCATTCCCGTCCCGGCGGGATAGTCCGGCCAGCGCGATTCCCGGCGGGGAATACGACAGCCTGCCTGCATACAGGTTGCATGATATTCAGGGACGACAGGCCGGGGATCGCGACCGGTTCACAGCCGGGACATCATGGCCCGGAAAGGTTCTCCTGGTTGACCGCCAGCTGGTTGCGCACCTTCAGGGCATACAGGTGGCGCTCTGCATCCACCAGGTGCTGCCCCCAGTGCACGCGGTAGCTGGAGCGCCAGGCCTGCGCGGCCCGCTGCGGCCAGACATCATCCAGCAAATCGCGCCCGAAGCGCAGGTCGAAGTAGATGTCGGTAAGATCGTCAGCCAGGCTGCCGGACATGTGCATCTCTTCCGGTGCAGCGTCGAATTCCAGCCAGTAGCTGTCACGCTCGCCCAGCACCTTGCGCAGGTGACTGTAGAGCTCGAAGCGGGCGTCGAGGTCGGTCTCGTACAACGGCACGTCGCCGGTGTCGTAGGCATTCAATGCGGTGACGGCGGCATGCAGGCGCGGCATCAGCTGAAACAGCGCCTCCAGCCAGTCGCCGGGCCGGGCCAGCGCGTCGTCGATCAGGCGACAGTAGTCGTCGGCCACGTCCACCATTTCAGTCAATGTTTCCGAGAAACCGGCCATGTCATAATATCAGCAAGTAGTTCATGATTATCAGTGACTTGCAAGGCCGGCAGGCGCATCACCGGCAGCCACGGTAATTCAAGTGTAGCCAAAATCCGTACGCCTGCACGGACAGCGCCTGCGACCGTGCAGGCGCCAGCCCGCATTTCTCACCGGGCGGCTGTTGACAGACATAAAGAATTGAAATCATGAAAGTGATGCCCATTCAGTAACAAACAGCGTGTCATCGGGCGGCACCTATCCCGGTGAGAAATGCGGGCTAGACAGCGACCATCTCGAACTCATCCTTGGTCGCGCCGCATTCCGGGCATACCCAGCTGTCCGGGATATCCTCCCAGCGCGTTCCGGGCGCAAAACCCTCCTCCGGCAGACCGTCGGCCTCGCTGTAGACAAAACCGCACACCACACACATGTATTCCCGGTAAGCACTCATCAGTCATCACCCGTTCGTCAGCATTGCGCCATTGTACGGGTCTGCCACGCCGAGTGAAGCAGATTCGCCGGGTACACTATCCCCGCTTGCGGCACACATCCGTTATTATCGGCAACATGCTCAGGAAACCCGTCGTAATGACATTCGCCGGCCATGATCCGGGTGGCGGCGCCGGCCTGCAGGCCGATATCGAATCCCTGTTCAGCCAGGGCTGCCATACCACGCCCGTCATCACCGCGCTGACCGTCCAGGACAGCCGGGATGTAATGGCGTTTCACCCGGTCGAGCCCGCTCACGTGATCAGCCAGGCCCGCGCCATCCTCGAGGACATGCCGGTCGCCGCCTTCAAGACCGGCATGCTGGGCAGCGTCGAAAACGGCGTCGCCATCCACAGCATTATGGCGGACTATCCCGACATTCCGCTCGTCGTGGACCCGGTGCTGGCCTCGGGCAGCGGCACATCGCTCGGAGAGGACGGACTGACGGATGTCATCAGGCAGCTGCTGTTGCCGCGTGCCACGATAGTGACGCCGAACAGCCACGAGGCGCGCGCCCTGGCGCCGGAAGCCGATACACCGGATGCCTGCGCCTTCGCCCTGCTCGACCGCGGCGTCGAGTTTGTCTTGCTCACCGGCACCCACGAACAGACGCCACACGTCATCAATACACTCTACCAGGGCCATCAGCGCCTGGAATCCTTCAGCTGGGAACGCCTGCCCCATAGCTACCACGGGTCCGGCTGCACGCTGGCCGCCAGCATTGCCGGGCTGCTGGCGCACGGGCTCGATGTTTTCCAGGCCTGCCATGAAGGCCAGCACTTCACCTGGGAGGCGCTGCGGAACGGCTACCGGCCCGGCATGGGGCAATATCTGCCGAACCGGATGTACTGGGCCGAACAGGATGACTGATGGTCCGCGCTGAACTGGCGGACGGCCTGTACGCCATCACGGACGGCCGGGCGCGCACCCAGGCAGATCTGGTGCGCCGCGTCGAACAGGCCATACGCGGCGGTGCACGTCTCGTCCAGTACCGCGACAAACAGGCCAGCACCGACGAACGACTGGCGCGGGCCGCGGCCCTGCTTGGCCTGTGCCGGCAGCATGGCGTGGCGTTGATCATCAACGACGACATCGAACTGGCCGCAGCCATCGGGGCGCACGGCGTGCATCTCGGCGCCGGCGACACGGCCGTCGCCACCGCCCGCCAGCGGCTCGGCAGTCGCGCCATTATCGGCGCCTCCTGCTACAACCGGCTGGAACGCGCGCATGCGGCCGTGACCGAGGGTGCCGACTATGTGGCATTCGGACGGTTCTTCGCCTCGCACAGCAAACCGGAGGCGGTACCGGCCAGTCCGGACCTGCTGACCCAGGCGCGCCGCGAGCTGCCGGTCCCGGTCGCCGCGATAGGCGGCATCACGCCGGCCAACGGCGCCGCCCTGGTGGCCGCCGGCGCCAATCTGCTCGCAGTCATACATGGCGTGTTCGGCCAGCCCGACATCGAAGCGGCGGCGCAGGCCTACGCCAGACTGTTCGATCGGGTGAGATGTGAGACGTGAGACGTGAATGGCATCATAGCCACGGAAGCACACGGAAAAATGAAAAATCAGGCGTAGGGTGCGTTTTACGCACCGGGAGCGGCTGTTGCCGTGAAGTCCTTGAGGCTCGTCAGATCATGGCCGCAGCATGCGGGTCGCCGCGATACGCAATATCATAACAAGCCGTTTTTCATGCATTTTTCTGCATGCTTCCGTGTATTTCCGTGTGCTTCCGTGGCCATTGATTCACTCGCCTGAAGCCTGGCAGAGCGTACCTGGTGCACCCTTCCCGGTGCGTAAAACGCACCCTACGCCGGGGGTTTTTAGTATTTCCGTGTTCATCCGTGGATTCCGCGGCCATTCTGTTTTGACCGACTTATTGACGACTCGCGTCCAAGCCTCACGAAGCACCGGCCCCGGCGTGGAGTTTTTCCGTGTATTTCCGTGTGCTTCCGTGGCCATTCCTTCACGCGCCCGAAGCCTGGCAGAGCGTACCTGGTGCACCCTTCCCGGTGCGTAAAACGCACCCTACGCCGGGGGTTTTTAGTATTTCCGTGTTCATCCGTGAAT
>DATKZN010000011.1:0-4383 GCA_035527955.1 Gammaproteobacteria bacterium | reverse complement strand
CTGCGCCTGGCGGTGACCAGTATGCATACGCTGACAGGTCGGAGCCAGACGCTGAACGACTTTTATCCCGTCCATGTCGGGGACGTTGTACCGCCGCCGGCACCGGGGAGTGTGCAGTTCAGCGCCGGCACGTACAGCGTGGCGGAGAATGGCACGAGCGTGCTGGTGACGGTAACGCGCACGGGCGGCAGTGCGGGTGCGATCAGTGTCGACTATGCAACCGGCAACGGTACGGCCCTTGCCGGCAGTGATTACCTGGCGACGTCCGGGACGCTGAGCTTTGCCGACGGCGTGACCGCCAGCCAGACGTTCAGCGTGCCGATCCTGAATGATGGCATACCGGAGCCGAGCGAGAGCTTCACGCTCACGCTGTCGAATGCCACCGGCGGCGCCAGCCTGGGTGCCGTGAGCACGGCAACGGTGACCATCGCCGATGACGACCCGCTGCCGGCGGGGAGTGTGCAGTTCAGCGCCGGCACGTACAGTGTGGCGGAGAACGGCACGAGCGTGCAGGTGACGGTAACGCGCACGGGCGGCAGCGCGGGTGCAATCAGCGTCAACTATGCAACCGGCAACGGCACGGCGCTGGCCGGCAGCGACTATACGGCAACCGCCGGGACGCTGAGCTTTGCCGACGGCGTGACCAGTCGGTCGTTCAGCGTACCGATCGTGAATGACAGCGTACCGGAGCCGAGCGAGAGCTTCACGCTCACGCTGTCGAATGCCACCGGCGGCGCCAGCCTGGGTGCCGTGAGCACGGCAACGGTGACCATCAGCGATGACGACAGCGACAGCAATGCTGATGGCATCAGCGATGCACAGGCTCTTGCCAACGCGCTGGATCCCAACGTGGTGAACGGTGATACCGACGGTGACGGTATTGCCGATGCGCTCGAGCTCGGTGACCCGGCCAACCCCACCGATACAGATGGCGACGGGATCATCGATGCGCTTGAGTTCGGCGCGGCGGCGACGGACGCCGCAATGGTGAGCTTTTTTGTCACGGCCGGGGTTGCCCAGGCGATGGGACTCAACGAGTACGTGAACGAGGTGGTTCAGGTGTCGGAATCCACGGGCGCAACCCTTGTGGTCCAGGCGAACCCTGCCACGGGACTGCCGCTGTTTGTCGAGTCGGGTTTCCCGACCGTCGACACGGCGTACGATTATCCGCTGGGTCTGTACAGTTACCGTGTCATGCTCCCGGCGGGTCAGGTCACGGCCACCGTTACCGTGCAGCTGCCGCCGGGTGCGCCGCTGCCCGCCAGCACGGTAATCCGCAAGCTGGATACCGGCGGCACCTGGCGTACCGTGAACAACGCCCTGATCGACTTGAATCAGCGCAGCTTCACTCTGACGCTGACCGACAATGACGGGGTGTTCGATACCGACCCTGCCATTGGCACGATTGCCGACCCGGTGGGTATTGCAGTGGCAGTCGCGGTGGCGCAACCGGCGGGTTCCGGGGGCGGAGGTGGCGGTTGTACGCTGGTAGCGACCGGCACAGCAGCGCTCGACCCGGTCTTCCCCCTGTCGCTGCTGGTGGCGGCAGGCGGCATGTACCGCCGGCACCGGCGCCTCAGTTCGTGAATGGCCGAATTCATTCGGCCAACAACCCTGCCATTAGCAGGAATGCGTCTCGTTTAAATTGATATGTTACCCACTCATTCAGAGGAGAACCAAATTTATAATCAATCACTGTGAGATTGCGTTATCACCTCGTCCCGCGTCATGATGAATCGATCAGCGCATTCTTGACAGTGACCGTGTTACGTAATCATGCTGCCCGCCATGATTTTTTCTCCAGCAGGAACCAGACAAATGACATTCCCGAATAACAACAAGAATGCTACGTCAGGCAGGACCGGGCTGACGGGTGTGGCGATGTTGATTGCGTTATCCGTTAGCGCATGGCCGTTGCAGGCTGACGAACCTGCCATGAGCCCGTATGACCACAGCATGCACCAGCCTGTCATGCCGCCCGCTGTTCCGGACGAGACCGTTATTCACGACCCTGTTCACGAACCCCGGGGTGAGGCGGATCCACATGCGCATCACCGGCACATGCTGGAGCACAAGGGCTACAGCCGTTCCGAGCACGATTACGAGTTACCCGACCATGCCCTGGTGGACATGCGCGGGAATGCGACCAGTCTGCTCAGGGAGATGGATGCAGACAAGCCGGTGCTGCTGAATTTTATCTTCACGACCTGCACCACCATCTGTCCCGTGCTTAGCGCCACCTTTGCACAGGTCCAGCAGCAGCTGGGTGAGGCATCTGATGATGTGCGCATGATCTCCATCACCATCGACCCGGGACACGATACGCCGGCGCGTTTGCAGGATTACGCGCAGCGTTTTCATGCCGGGGCTCAATGGCAGTTTCTGACCGGCGCACCGGACGCTATCGTGGCCATTCAGAAAGCTTTCGATGCCTACCGAGGCAGCAAGGTGAATCATGAACCCCTGACCTTTATGCGCGGTGCGGCCGGGCAGCCCTGGGTACGAATCGACGGACTGGCCAGTGCCACGGACGTGATCGGGGAATACCGCACACTGGTCGGGGACTGAACGCATGTCGCTATCCACATGGTTTCGAATTGCCACGTTGACATTCACGATCCTGGCCGTGCCACAACTCATCCCTGTCAGGGCAAGCGCAGAAGAATCCCGTACCGCAGGACCCGCATCGGCCAGTGCGGCCTCGTCGGATTCGCTCGAGCTCGGGCGACGCATGTACCGGGAAGGCCTGCTTCCCTCCGGGGACATGATGACCGCTACCATCCGCGGCGATATCAGTGTCAGCGGCGACCAGGTCATCTGCGGCAACTGCCACCGGCGCAGTGCTATGGGATCCAGCGAGGGCCAGGAAGTGGTGCCGGCCATCCGCGGTAACATTCTCCGCAATCCGCTCAGGCTGCCAACCAGTAAACCACCGCTGCCCCCGGAACAAAGACCGGCGTACACGAATGAGATGCTGAGGCGGGCCATCCGTGATGGCATCGATGCCAACGGCAAGCCGCTGGATGCGTTCATGCCGCGTTACCCGCTGAACGACGCACAGCTCGACCCGCTGCTCGGCTATCTCGATAGCCTCATGGCCGAGCCGGCGCCCGGGGTCACGGAGCAGGATATCCATTTCGCGACCATCGTGACCGACGCCGTCGCTGCCGCGGAGCGCACAGCGATGCTGGATGTCATGCAGGTTTATCTGCAGCAGAAAAACACCGAAACACGCCACGAGAGCAGCCGTGCGGCGAACGCACCCTGGCACAAGGCGTGGATTCTCGAACCCTACCGCAAGTGGGTGCTGCACGTGTGGGAGCTGAACGGTGCCAGGGAAACCTGGCCGGCTCAACTGCAGGCGTATTACACACAACAACCGGTATTCGCCGTGCTGGGCGGTATCGCGCCGGGGAGCTGGCAGCCCATGCACACCTTCTGCGAACACATGGAGATTCCCTGCCTGTTCCCGAACACCACGCTCCCGGTACACAACGACCAGGATTTCTACACCGTTTACCTGGATGGAGGCATGGCCCTGCAGGGCCATGCCGTCGCGCAGCATTTGTCCGATGATGGCTTGCTATCCAGACCCGTGCTGCAGGTCTACCGCGACGGTGACGCGGAGGGTGAGGCCGCGGCCGTTGCACTGCGCCGCGCGCTGCCAGCGCGTAGCGCGCAGATAAACGATGTTCCCCTCGGACCGGAAGGTTCGTTCGAGACATTACTGGCAACATTGCAGGCAGAGCGCGACGCGGTTGTCGTCCTGTGGCTGCGCCAATCCGATCTCGCAACGTTCTGGGCACGGCTCGATACCGGCAATTTCCCGGCACGATTCTATGTATCGACCACACTGTACGACAGCGAGTATTCCGAACTTCCGGACGCGCTGCGCGAGTGGGTATTTTTTGTGCATCCGCAGGAGCTGCCGGACAAGCTGCCGAGGTTGCTGGCTCGGTCTACCGGCTGGTTGCGCATCAAACGTATCCATGCACCCGCAGCAGCGCAGATTCAGGCCAACAGTTATTTTGCCATGAAACTTGCAGGCGGCGCGCTCAGGAGCATTCAGGGTTATTTCAACCGTGACTACTTCCTGGAGCGCATCGAACATATGGTGGACAGCGCGAACTACACGTCGGTGTATCCCCGCGTCACCCTGGCACCCAAGCAGCGCTTTGTGTCCAAGGGCTGTTATATCGCACAGCTGCCGAAGCAGGGGCAGGGCGGGCTGGTTGCGGTGACTGACTGGCTCATTCCGGGTTCGAAATAACCGACAGTACTTGACCCCTGTCTCTATCAATTGTCTGCACAAACCAACACAGCAGCTTGCATGGCTCAGACTCGGATCAGGCCTGTGTGCGCCCTGACACTCCTGTCGCTCAC
>DATKZN010000010.1:0-5557 GCA_035527955.1 Gammaproteobacteria bacterium | reverse complement strand
GCACCCTATTCGCCTCAACTTGCCTGATCGGCTGGTTGTGGGCAACTGAGGGAGATGGTATCTACTGTAGGGTCGAATTCATTCGACCAGCGGTGTTTCATCCGAGCAGGCGTGCTGCGGTGATATCCGTGAACAAAGGATGACGACCGCGGGTAACCGTGGTGATGCAATAGACTTGATGGTGCAGGGAATGACTCAACCAGACCTGTAGGATCGAATTCATTCGACCATTCACGAACCAGCCGTTGGCCGAATGAATTCGGCCCTACAACGGTAATCTACCCACTCGATTTGGAGAAGAGCCAAATAATCTTCGCGCTGAGAAGCGCTCCTGCCCCGATAATCGCATTGCGGAGGGCAATCCACGCCCGTTTATTGCGCCGTGTCAATGCCCGCTGCGACATCGGCTGCAAACTGCGCCCACTCGGGTATGATTACCCCATGCGCAACACGGGCGGATGCAGGATCGTGACATGATGTTCTACGAACGCAACGGCTGGTACCCGCGGGCCGACGTCTATCGCTGCGCCGGCGGCTGGCTGGTGAAGGTCGAGCTGGCCGGGGTGCCCGAAGAGGACCTGCGGGTCGAGGTGCAGGGCGACAACCTGGTCGTCGAGGGCCGGCGCCGCGACCTGTGTATCGCCGAGGCCCGGGAATACCTGTCCATGGAAATCAGCTACGACTGGTTCCGGCGCGTCATCCCGCTGCCCGGCCATGCCACGGCCACGCGTATGCAGTACCGCGACGGCATGCTGATGATTTACCTGCACGATACGGAGTAACGGCCCATGACGACCGACACCCACGCCACGTCCCTGATCCTGCCGGTGTTCCCGCTCAAGAACAGCGTCATCTTCCCGCACATGGTCATGCCGGTGACCGCCGGCCGCGCGCGTTCGGTCGCCGCGGTCGAGGCGGCACTGGCGACCGAGGACAAGCGCATCGTCGTGTTCACGCAGCGCGACGCCACCGTCGAGGAGCCGGGCGCGGATGATCTGTACCCGGTCGGCACGCTGTGCGTGATCAAGCGCATGCAGCGCACCCAGGGCAACATCAACCTGGTGCTGCAGGCCGGCCGGCGCATCGAGCGCGAGCTGCTCACCAGCGAGTCGCCGTTCCTCGAATGCCAGTCCGCCTACCTGCCCGAACCGGAGGACACCGGTTCGGAGGTCGAGGCCCTGCACCGCACCATGCTCGACCAGGCGGCGCGCATGCTGGAGCTCGGCCCGGCGCAGATGCAGATCGACCTCAAGCAGCTGGTCTCCGACCTCGACAAACCCGTCGAACAGGCCTACGTGCTGTCCTCGGTGATCTCGATCAGCATCGACAAGCAGTACGAACTGCTGGCCGCAAACACCCAGCTCGAGGCGCTGCGCCTGGTCGTGGACTACATGAACCACGAGATCCAGGTGCTGGAGATCCAGCAGCAGATCTCCAGCGCGGTCACGGCGAAGATGAGCAAGGAGCAGCGCGAGATGATGCTGCGCCAGCAGCTGCGCGAGATCCAGGACCAGCTCGGCGAGACCTCGCCCGAGCAGGCCGAGGTCGCCGGGCTGCGCGAGCGCCTCGACGGTGCCGACCTGCCGGAGGCCATCCGCAAGGAGATCGAGAAGGAACTCTCGCGGCTGGAGCGCATGCCGGCCAGCTCGCCTGACTACCAGACCATGCGTAGCTACATCGACCTGGTGCTGGACCTGCCGTGGACCAAACGCACCGAGGACAAGCTCGACCTGGTGCAGGCACGCGAGGTGCTGGATACGGATCACTACGACCTCAAGGAGGTCAAGGACCGCATCATCGAACACCTGGCGGTGATGAAGCTCAATCCCGCCGCGCGCGCCCCTATCCTGTGCTTCGTCGGCCCGCCCGGTGTCGGCAAGACCTCGCTCGGCCAGTCCATCGCCCGCGCGCTGGGCCGCACCTTCGAGCGCATGAGCCTGGGCGGCCTGCACGACGAGGCGGAGCTGCGCGGCCACCGCCGCACCTACGTCGGCGCCATGCCCGGGCGCATCATCCGCGCCGTGCGCCGTGCCGGGGTCAACAACCCGCTGCTGATGCTGGACGAGATCGACAAGCTGGGCCGCGACTTCCGCGGCGACCCGGCCGCCGCGCTGATGGAGATCCTCGACCCGGCGCAGAACAACGAATTCCGCGACAACTACCTCGACCAGCCCTTCGACCTGTCCGGGGTGTTCTTCGTCGTGACTGCCAACACGCTGGACACCATCCCGTCGCCGCTGCTCGATCGCATCGAGGTACTGCGCCTGTCCGGCTACAGCGAGGCGGAGAAACTGCAGATCGCGCGCCGCTACATCCTCGGTCGCACCCTGGACAACGCCGGTGTCAAGCCGGAACAACTGGTCATCGACGATATGGCGCTGGCCTTCGTCATCCGCAACTACACCCGCGAGGCCGGCGTGCGCTCGCTGGAGCGCGCGCTGGGGCGCATCGTGCGCAAGGTCGCCACCCGTATCGCCGAGGGCCGCACCGAGCCGGTCACGCTGACCGAGGCGCTGGTCACCGAGTACCTCGGCCCGTCGCGGATGGCGCGCGAGGGCAAGCGCGCGGAACTGATCCCGGGCGTGGTGGCGGGTCTGGCGTGGACCGAGAGCGGAGGTGAAGTACTGTACATCGAGGCCGTCGTGCTGCCGGAAGGCAAGGAACTCACGCTGACCGGGCAGCTCGGCAGTGTGATGCAGGAATCCGCGCGCGCCGCCCAAAGCTACATCTGGTCACAGGCCGGGGAACTGGGCATCAATCCCGAGCTGATCCGCAAGTCCGGCATGCACATCCACGTGCCGGCCGGCGCCACGCCCAAGGACGGCCCGTCCGCCGGCGTGACCATGGCCACCGCGCTGGCCTCCGCCTACACCGGCGCGCCGATCCACGACGACATCTGCATGACCGGCGAAATCACCCTGAGCGGCCTGGTGCTGCCGGTCGGCGGCATCAAGGAAAAGATGCTCGCCGCGCACCGCGCCGGATTCAAACGGGTCATCCTGCCGAAGGACAACGAAGCGGATCTCGAAGAGCTGCCGGAGGAGGTGAGGGGGGCGATGACCTTTATACCGGTGGGGCGGATCGATGAGGTGCTGAAGATTGCGATTAGTGGGTTTGAGGTGCGGGTGTAGAAAAATCCTGTCACGCGCACGACTACAGGGAGAAGGTGAGACCGCGCAGCGGTCGAGAGACTGGCCTGGGCCTTGTGGGAGGTAGGGCACCAAAAGTAGGCGCCTTAGGCGACGCAGGGAGCAGTTGCCGAGAATCGCAAAGGAGCATAGATATGTTCAGGTTATTCCCGCACAGACGAAGAGTACACAGAGATAAAAAGACCTGCAGAAAATTGCGGCTAGTACAATTGTACCAGCCGCATTACCTATATACAGCCAATCAGGATCATGCAGGGCAAGGTTTGCGAATGCCATTCGGCCATGCTATATCAGAGAAAATCTTAGATAAACAAGGAATGCATCATGTCTTTTTCGCCTAATTGTCGTAAGTCAACAACGACTTTTAGGCCACCAAATAGTTGTTAGCTGCAATATATATTGGAAACTCAACCTATGAGAGACATCAGCAGAATTGGACATAGAGCGATAACTTGGGTTGAAGACGTTGGTCTTCTAGTCATTGCTATTTCTACTGTAATCGCGGCTGGGATAGAAATTACAAAAATGTTCGAAGCAAGGACGGTGACCTTAGCGGATTTGCTGCTTCTCTTTATTTATCTAGAAGTGCTAGCGATGGTGGCGATGTATCTTGATTCTGGAAAATTGCCTGTTCGTATGCCTTTATATATCGCGATCGTTGCACTGGCGCGTTATATGATTTTGGACATGAAAAGCCTCGATACGTGGAGAATGCTAGGTGTTGCGGGGGCGTTGTTGCTCGTGGCGTTAGCTATCCTTGTTATCAGATATGGTCATACCCGATTTCCTTACAGCAAAGTGGATAACAGCTAACAAGTCGTCCGAGCCGACGCGGAAAGTATTGTGGCGCTTCGCGGATAGATTCTAGGCCGCGCGGCTCGACTCAAATGTTAGGCGTCGAAGGCCACTACCCTTGCAATCCGCACCAGTGTCAACGACCTTTCGCGCCGCGCTCGCTTACTTCGCAATCGTGCTTGGCACTGGCTTTGTACTCGGCATGTTACGCGTTCCGATACTCGTTCCACTCATCGGTGAGCGCTGGGCGGAGCTTGCCGAAATGCCCATCATGGCTGCGGTGATCTTTTTCGCAGCCGGGTACATACTGCGTCGCTTTCCTGAGATCGCACTTCCTGGTCGGTCTTTGGCCGTAGGTCTTCTAGCACTTGCCTTTTCAATCGCTGCCGAATTAGGGCTCGCAGTACTCCTTCAAGACCAAACATTGGCCGAGTTCATCGGCAGCCGAGACAAGATATCTGGCTCGGTATACATTGCCTTGCTACTGGTATTTGGAATCATGCCAAGACTTCGCCTATCAAGTCATGGGTAAGCAACTCACGAACGCGACGATGCCTAACGAAATCAATGGGGTCAGACTCGACTGATATGACGATGTCTTGACGAATCAATAGTGTCTGACCAACGAAGTAGACTTTCCAGGCAATTACGTCATCTTTATCCTGTTGTGCGAGAGGATTATCGATGAACCCCCTGATAATCCAGCCTTGCCGCTGCAGATAAAGCTCAGGTTCCCGACGCGCATTTATTCGTTTGATCAAGTCTCTGGCTGATCGCTGAATACAGCCGGCAATGCTGGTAAAATCCACGGATCGCATTGCAACGACACACTCAACCACGGGGGCTGAATCAACCATGCTCAGGATCAGCGTGATGAACAGCAAAGGTGGCTGCGGTAAAACCACAATTGCCACCAATCTGGCCAGTTATTGCGCGTCGCGCGGTTGCGTTACCGCGCTATTCGATTACGACCGCCAGGCTTCCACCAGCCGCTGGGCAACGACGCGGCCCGCCGGCAGCCCGCCGATTCAATGTGTGGCCGCCTACGAACCGCCGCCGGCGGGCGTCACGCGTGCCTGGCAGATGCGTGTCCCGCAGGATACCCGCTATGTCATCACCGACACGCCGGCCGGTTGTGCCGCGTTCGATCTCGAAGAACGGGTTGCCGAGGCCGACGTAATTCTCATCCCGGTGCTGCCTTCCTCGATCGATATCCATTCCACGGCTGACTTCATCAGGGACCTGCTGCTGGTCGGCAAGGCCAGGGTGCACAACACGCGCCTGGCGATCGTCACGAACCGGACGCGCATCCGCACGCGGGCCGTCGACAAGCTGGAACGCTTTCTCAACAAGCTCGACATTCCGGTCGCCGCGCGCCTGCGCGACACCCAGCATTACGTCAGTGCCGCGGAGCAGGGGCTCGGCATCCACGAGCTGAACAACCGTGACGCGCGGGGCGACTGCGAGACCTGGGCCGAGCTGTTCGACTGTCTGGCTGGCGATCCCGAAGGAACAACAGGGGTGAGGGATCAAATACGTCTGAATATAGCCTGAGAATAAAGGGGTCGGATACAATTATATAAAGTTGTGAAGAATCGCCAGGCTCCGCTATC
>DATKZN010000009.1:0-3297 GCA_035527955.1 Gammaproteobacteria bacterium | reverse complement strand
GCCGCCGAACACCTGGCCGGCAGACAGGTAGTAGTAAAGCTCGCGGTTGTCATCGTTATCGCCGCGTGCGATGCCATTACCGTTGCCGACCATGAAGGCGTAGCTCAGTTCCCAGGGATAGCTGCCCGGCCCGTCAGCGATGCTGAAGCTGTTGAACAACTGCAGGCCGATATCGCGATAGGCGCCCACCGACCCGTTCAGGCCGTTGCCGCCGGAACAGGCCAGGTACCATGCTGACTCCGTCGGTGACAGCGGCAGGGTGGGATCCGGGACACTGCAGGTGCCTACGCCGTCCCAGTCGCGGAACCGTTCCAGCAGCAGCTGGTCAGCCGCGATGGAGAAGTTGTTGTAGTTGTGCACGTGGATGGCCTGCAGCCCGTCCTCGGAACCGGGTGTCTTGAACTGCCCGAAGCGTACACGCGTGTAGTCTTTCAGGTGATTGAGCGTGATACTGGCATCGGTCACACGGACACTGCCGCCGTTATTGGCCGTAATACCGTTGTCGCCGAATTCGGCCAGCAGGAAATAGTTGACGTTGCTGTCGAGCGGAAAGCCGGTACCGCGCACACCCAGACGGGCGCGGCGTAACTGGAAGCCGGAATTGGTGTCGTTACCCGGCGCAATCACATTGAAAATGGCATCCTGCCCGGCCCACGGGCCGGCCTTGAGCTTGGTGTCGCCGATATCATTATATTGCGGCTGGACGAATCCCCAGATCCTGGCGCGTTCGGCGGCCCCGTCCGGTTCTGTGCCCTGGATCATCAGCCAGTCGGTAGCCTGCACCGGCGCGGCGGCCAGCAGGCCGGTCAGGCAGGCTGCCGTGGTGATTTTCAGCCTGGTCAATAAATGTGTCATGGTGTTGTTTCCCCCGTTCAGTTAATGGAGTGATGCAGATGCAGACATGTTCTGTGTCAGGGCTTGATGAGCGTATAACCCTTCGCTGTCAGGTCCAGAATGCGTACCACGCCCGCGTCGACACGGGTGGCGAGTGGATTCAGCGCCAGGTCCTTGCCCAGTGCTTTCGACATATTGGTAATGGTGTTGCTGCAGGCCGCAAAGCGGACACCGCTGCCGTCCAGGCCCTTGATGCGACCGGTATTGACGTTGTCCTCGAACAGCAGCCGCAGCCCCGGACCAAACGCGACGATCTCGACATCGACCTTGTCCTGCCCGTAGTACTTGATCAGGTTGCTGGCGACATTCAGCACCAGTGTTTGCTTGCCTGGATCATCATCACTGATCTGCAACACGACTTTCTTGTCGGCAAACGGTTTTTCTTCAGCTGCATTGGCGAATGTTGCATACATCGCTATGGCCAGCAAGACGGCCGCAAACAATACCGAGACCCATGCCGGGTATTTTCTGGTCATGAACATTATTCCTCCTGTTTCCCTGTTGCCGGATGGCGGGTGTGGATTGTTATCCACGTACAAAAACACGTAGTGCTTTTTCAAAGACGGCACTGGCGGGAGATTTATTCCAGGAGCTTGCAAATATTTTTGTCGATTCAGTTTTATCCGCCGTGTGCATGCCGGCGGTCACGCGGATGGTTGCTCAGGGTTGTCAGTACCCGGTAAACAGGTTATATCTTGCTGCACTGGACATGCGCGAAGGAGAATACAGATGACGACAGTACAATCGTGCCGGCATGGCATACAGGTCACCCTGCTTGCCTGCTGCACACTGCTGGTATATGGATGCAGCAGTCTTGGAGGCATCTCCCCGTCAGGCAGCCAGCAGATCCGTCTTGAATCGGATCCGGCAGGCGCCACGGCTTTCGCAGATGGCAATGAAATCGGTGTCACCCCGTTCACGTTCACCCCGGGCGATGCCTTTCGCTCCGGCTTCGCCAGCAGCGACAGCGCGATACTCGGCTATCGCTACGTCGGCAAACTTTCCGTGAAAAAACCCGGCTGCAGGGATTACCTAACCGAGGTCGACGACAACCTGCTGTCGAAAGACATCCATGTGCGGCTGGAATGCGATCCGGACTATCAGCCGGTCGCACAGCCGGTGGCTGCCCCTGCGACGGCCGCGCCTGCAACCCGCACCGCGCCGCAAGCTGTGCCGGCCACAGCGGGTGACCCGGAGCAACGCCTGCTGCAGATCGAGAAGCTGCATGACAAGGGGCTGCTGAGTGACGAGGAATACGGGCAACTGCGCCAGCGGGTGCTGGACACCCTGTAATCGCCACCAGTTTTTTCCCTTTAAACACATAGTCATATATCAATGCGCGGCGCACGCGCGTCGCCACGCCTGCAGCAAGGGAATAAATATCGCCCGCCATCCGTCTTTGATAACTGGGAGCCTGTATATTGACTGCAGGGCAATGATAAAAGCGGCCGAGAGCCGCATACCGGGGGAGTGGATGTTCAACAATACGCGTTTCATCAAGCAGGAACTCGAACAACGCCGCGAAATGCTTTACCAGCTTGCCTATTCCTGGTGCCACCAGCCGGCCCTTGCCGATGACCTGGTACAGGACACGATGGTCAAGGCCTTGCGCAACGCCAGGCAATTAAAGAATACCCAGGCTATCAAGTCATGGCTGTCACGCATTCTCTCGAACTGCTGGTATGACCATTTGCGCAGCCGTCGCGATATTGTCGATATCGACAACCTCCCCGCAGAGATGCACCCCAGCGTCCCGGATGGCAATGAACACCGGGACATGGTCGAACGGGTTCGCCAGGCCATAGAAACATTACCCATCGGTCAGCGCCAGGTTATCACGCTGGTCGATCTTGCCGGCTTTTCCTATGCGGAAATTGCCGGGATTCTGGACATCCCGATTGGCACCGTCATGAGCCGTATCTGCCGTGCCAGAAATACACTCAAGGTTGCGCTTGCCGAATATGACCCGCGTCATGACTTCGCGCGCGCCAAGATCAGGAGAATCAAGTGACCACCCGAGACAGCTTTTCTGACGAACAGTTACAGGCGTTCGTCGATGATGAAATCGAGCTCAGCGAACGCGCCGAAATGATGGAAGCGATCCACCAGGACGATGATCTGGCCTGCCGTGTGTGTGAATTGCTGCAAATCAAGGACTCGGTACGGCTCGCCTATCGCGAACCGGAACAGCCCGTGCACAGCGGCAAGCGCTGGAAGACCGCCTACCGGACACGCACATCCTTCCAGGCCGCTGCTGCCGTGCTGATTTTCGCCGTAGGCACCGTGACTGGCATGATGATGCAAACCCAGAAAATCAGTCCTGCCGGCACCACCAGCCCACTGGCCGCTGTCGACAGCGCCAACCAGCAACTGAAACGCGTGGTGCTCCATATCAGCACCGCA
>DATKZN010000008.1:0-16067 GCA_035527955.1 Gammaproteobacteria bacterium | reverse complement strand
CCCCCGGTACTGCAGCTCCAACTCCCTGTTATAGCCAAAGAAATCAGGGGTGCAGACGGCACCATAGGCACGCGCGACCTGCTGGGTCTCGTCCAGCAGGTAGGGAAACGGGAAATCATACTGCACGGCGATCGTGCGCATATTTTCGAAGCTGTCTTCCGGGTACTGGCGGGGATCATTGGACATGATGGCCACGCTGTGGACACCCAGTTCCCGCAACTCCCGCGTGTCACGCACCAGCCGCTCGCGGATTGCCTGTACAAACGGGCAATGGTTGCAGATAAACATCACCAGCAGACCGCGCGAACCGCAGCAATCTGCGAGTGTCCAGGTCTTCCCGTCTGTCCCGGGCAGCGCGAAATCGACGGCGGGTAAACCGAATTCGCATACCGGTGTCTCGGTACGAACCAAAGTACAATCCTCACGCATCAGCAATAAGCGTACTCTATGCAACACGCCTGCTAATGAAAATATCACCAACGTAGGGTAAACTTGCTCGTTCCGTGTCACCAATAAGTATAAATTATGTCTAATTTTCATATATTTACATCAGAATCCGTGTCGGAAGGCCATCCGGACAAGGTCGCCGACCAGATATCGGATGCGGTACTGGACGGCATTCTCGAGCAGGATGCGCAGGCACGTGTTGCCGTCGAGACACTGGTCAAGACCGGCATGGTCATCATCGCCGGCGAGGTCACCACCAGCGCATGGGTGGATCTCGAGGCCATTGTGCGACAGACGGTGCGTGATATCGGTTACAACAGTTCGGACATCGGTTTCGACTGGGAGTCCTGCGCGGTGCTGAATGCCATTGGCAAGCAGTCACCGGATATCGCCATGGGCGTGGACGAGTCGGAAGACCGCGAACAGGGTGCCGGCGACCAGGGGCTGATGTTCGGCTACGCCAGCAACGAGACCGATGTGCTGATGCCGGCGCCGATCACCTATGCCCACCGGCTGGTGGAACGCCAGGCCGAGGTACGCAAGAACGGCACCCTGCCGTGGCTGCGTCCGGACGCCAAGAGCCAGCTAACCTTCAGATATGAAAACGACCGCCCGGTCGGCGTCGAGGCCGTGGTGCTGTCGACCCAGCATGATCCGGACATCGGTCTCAAGGCCATCCGCGAGGCGGTCATGGACGAGATCATCAAGCCGGTCATCCCGGCAGAGTGGCTCGATCAGTGCAAGCAGGAAAACATTCACATCAACCCGACCGGCCGCTTTGTCATCGGCGGTCCGATGGGTGACTGCGGCCTGACCGGCCGGAAGATCATCGTCGACACCTATGGCGGCATGGCCCGGCACGGTGGCGGCGCGTTTTCCGGCAAGGATCCCAGCAAGGTAGATCGTTCGGCCGCCTATGCCGCGCGTTATGTGGCCAAGAACCTCGTTGCCGCCGGCCTGGCCGACAGGTGCGAGATACAGGTTTCCTATGCCATCGGCGTCGCCGAGCCGACGTCCATCAGCATTAATACCTTCGGTACCGGCAAAGTGGACGAGGCACAGCTGGTGGCACTGGTGCGCAAGCATTTCGACCTGCGGCCGCGCGGCATGGTGAAGATGCTGGACCTGCTCAGGCCCGGTTACCGTGATACCGCCGCGTATGGCCATTTCGGCCGTACGGGTGACCGCTTCACCTGGGAAAATACCGACCTGGCCGACACACTCCGCGACGAAGCCGGCCGTTAACGAATCGAAGACGAGAGGAATTTCATGAGCATACAAGCTGCCAGGCAGGACAAAGCCGACTTCAAGGTCGCCGACATCGGTCTTGCCGGCTGGGGCCGCAAGGAAATCGCCATTGCCGAGACCGAAATGCCCGGTCTGATGGCACTGCGCGAGCAATACGGGACCGAGAAACCGCTGAAGGGGGCGCGCATCGCCGGCAGCCTGCACATGACCATCCAGACCGCCGTGCTGATCGAGACGCTGGTCGAACTCGGTGCCGAGGTGCGCTGGGCATCGTGCAATATCTTCTCCACCCAGGACCATGCCGCGGCGGCCATCGCCGAAGCAGGCATCCCGGTCTATGCCCTCAAGGGTGAGTCGCTCGACGATTACTGGGCATACACACACCGGATCATGGAATGGCACGACGGCGGTACACCGAACATGATCCTGGACGACGGCGGGGACGCCACCCTGCTGGTGATGCTGGGCAAGAAGGCGGAGCAGGACCCGTCCATCCTGGACAAGCCCAGCAGTGAAGAAGAAGTCGCGCTGTACAAAAGCATCAAGTCGCGGCTGGCCAGCCAGCCCGGCTGGTACTCGAAGGTGCACGACAACATCCAGGGCGTCACCGAAGAAACCACTACCGGTGTCCACCGGCTGTACCAGTTGCAGGAACGCGGCGAGCTGCCGTTCCCTGCCATCAACGTCAACGACTCGGTTACCAAGAGCAAGTTCGACAACCTGTATGGCTGCCGCGAGTCGCTGGTCGACGGTATCAAGCGCGCCACCGACGTGATGATCGCCGGCAAGATCGCTATCGTCATCGGCTACGGCGATGTCGGCAAGGGCTGCGCGCAATCCCTGAAGGGGCTCGGCTGTACCGTCTGGGTCACCGAGATCGACCCTATATGCGCATTGCAGGCCGCCATGGAAGGCCACCGCGTGGTGACCATGGAAGAGGCGGTCGACAAGGCCAACATCTTCGTCACAGCGACCGGCAATTATCACGTCATCACCCATGACCACATGCTGAAGATGCGCAACCAGGCCATCGTCTGCAACATCGGTCACTTCGACAACGAGATCGACGTCGCCAGCATGAAGAAATATCCCTGGGACAACATCAAGCCGCAGGTCGACCACATCATGCTGCCGAGTGGTAACCGGATCATCCTGCTGGCGGAAGGCCGGCTGGTGAACCTTGGCTGCGCGACCGGCCACCCGAGTTTCGTCATGTCCAACAGTTTCACCAACCAGACCCTGGCGCAAATGGAATTGTGGGGTCATGGCGAGAAGTATGAAAACAGGGTCTACACCCTGCCGAAAAAGCTGGACGAGGAAGTAGCCCGCCTGCATCTGTCGAAGATCGGGGCCAACCTGACCACGCTGTCGCAGCAGCAGGCCGACTACATCGGCGTGCCTGTAGAAGGTCCGTACAAGCCCGATTACTATCGCTATTAACAAACCACAGGCACCGCTGACCCCGGCTCTGCGGGGCCAGCGGTGTGATTCACCTTACACGCTGCACTCCTGCGGTGAAATGAATTGACCAGCCGTGCCATGGATACCACCAGCGCAACCTTCAGCTTCGAGTTCTTCCCGCCCAAGACCGCGGACGGAATAGCGAAACTGGAAGCCACCTGCCTGAAACTTGCCACACTCAAGCCGCGCTTCTTTTCGGTCACCTTCGGCGCCGCCGGCTCCACCCGCGACCGTACCTTTGAGACCGTCACCGACATCCAGGCCAAATCAGGTATCGAAACCGCGCCGCACCTGTCCTGTATCTGTTCGACACGCGACAATATCAGCGAGATGCTAAACGGCTACATGGCAAAGGGCATCCGGCACATCGTGGCATTGCGCGGTGACATGCCCTCCGGCATGGTCGAGGCCGGGGAATTTCGCTACGCCAACGAACTGGTCTCTTTCATTCGCGAGACAACCGGCGATCACTTTCACATCGAGGTCGCCGCTTACCCGGAATACCACCCGCAGGCCACGAGCCCCGACCGCGATCTGGCCAACTTCAAACGCAAGGTGGCAGCCGGGGCCGACAGCGCGATCACGCAGTATTTCTACAATGCGGATGCCTATCTGAACTTCATCGATCGCTGCGCGAAGCAGGATATTCTCATCCCGATCGTGCCGGGCATCATGCCCATCACCAACTACTATCAACTGGTACGCTTCTCCGATGCCTGCGGCGCGGAAATACCACGCTGGATTCGCAGGCGCCTGGAATCCTACGGTGAGGACCTCAAGTCCATCCGCGCCTTCGGCGAGGAAGTCGTTACCGGTCTGTGCGAACGACTGCTGGCGCATGGCGCACCAGGCCTGCATTTCTACACCCTGAACCGCGCGGAACCGGCACTGGCGGTCTGGACCAACCTGGGATTGAGTGACAGGGCCTGATTGCACGCGCCAGCACGGGAAAGTCAAACCCGTCGATTTTGCACGGCGCCAAGCCGGAGATCGCTTCCCGTGTTAGGCGGGGCACGGGGAATCCCGGCCCCATCAGGCTGGCTACCGGAGCTTACTCGGGAACTTTGGGGGGGGGAGCAGCCTTACTGTCACCCGACGACGGGGTAACGACTATCGTGCTCGGTTGCCCGCCATAACCGCCACCCCAGCCATAGGGACCACCACCCCAGCCATAGGGACCGCCGCCACCCCAGCCATAGGGGCCGCCGCCACCCCAGCCATAGGGTCCACCACCGTACGGACCATAGCCACCGTAGTAGCCCCCCCGGTCATAGCGATCATGGCGGTCATTATCGAACCAGTCGCCCGGGTTCATAAAATTGAAGGCCTGCACAGCGCTCATCCCCATGACAAGGACCACAGCAGATAGCATAATTGTGTAACGTTTCACCATACCATCACCTCCATTTTTTCCTTTAGTATTATGATGTTATACATTAAAACCGAATTACCCGGGACGGGGCGCATCCATCAGGCCAGAGTCAATAAAAGCATATGTAATTTCCACTTTACCTGACCTATGTCAAACACGCCGTATACACAATCGGTATTACATATGATTGCGTATAGCGACAGAGTTTGCGATTTACAATTATTGACTCTCGTATCGCTACATACAAGATGACGCAATATTTCGCGTCCGGCGCCCGGACGGAGCGACAGCCGTCATACCCGAAAGGGTAGCGGTATCAACCAGATAATAGGAGGAGAACAATGAAAAGGTTGCTTGCGCTGCTGTTGTCAGGCCTGCCGATACTCGCGGCGGCTGAAGATTATCAATCCACATTGCTGGTGCAGACCGGTACATTGCGCGAAAGTGACCTGATCGTACGCACCGTCACAGATCTCGAAAGCAACAAGATCTGCCTGGCATTCTATGTCAGGACCCTGGGCACCAGCCCAGTGATGAGCTGCTATGACACGCGGGGCGGCTACCGCTCCCAGGTCAGCCAGACGGGCCATTTCAAAAAGGGCAAACTGGTCGTTCGCAAGATCAAGGACAAACTGAATGACGTCTCCTGCCTGGTTGCCTATGTCAGTGCCGAGGGCACCTCGCCGGCAATAAACTGCTACCGAAGCAACCCCAAGGCCAAGGACGAGATCGAACGTACCGGCCGCCTGCGTGAAGGTGACCTGGAAATTGAACGCGTACTCGATGCCGGCAGCACCAAGACCTGCCTGATCGCATTCGTCAGCGTGGGCAGCGCCAACCCTACACTGACCTGCTATGACAGCGTAAGCAGCGGCAAAGGCGGTTTGTCACAACAAGGCTATTTGCGTGAGGGCGATCTGGTAGTCAGGAAGATCCTGGACGAGGCAAACAACAAGGAATGCCTGATTTCCTATGTCAGCACAGAAGGAACCTCAGCATACATCCACTGCTTCGACAAGGCCGCAACGGCGGGTGCAACGACTGAGGCCGCGATAAAGCCGGCCAGTCCGCCGGCGCCGGCTGCGGCTGCGCCCGCACCGGCCAAGCCCGCACCGACCAAGCCCGCACCGACCGCGCCCGCCGCGGTTCGACCGCAACCCTGAGACTGCAGGGGAGAGCCGACATCTACGCATGTCGGGCTCATGGCGCGTGGATAGACGCGGCATCATCCGCCAGTAATGAGCGGCACAGCATACAGCGAGCACGTTAGTGTCATCCATGCAGGCCTCTGTCACCGGCCTGTGCGAGTAACATGACGGCAGGCCGGTGCACCCGGCAAGGCAGGTGCAGGGGATGACCGCCGTTTTGCTCAATACCTGTGCATCCGCCATCATCCGGGCAGGCGCCGCCCCGCTCGCGCTGGAGGTGGAAAATATACCCGCCACGCCGGCTTCGGGTTCATCCTCTTTCCCGCCATGTCACCGAAGCCTGTGCGGGATATTCCGTGTGGCCAATGGCAGGCTGTTTCCAGTATCTTCACCGTATGTCCAACGCCGAACTTTCCCGTCGCGATCTTTCTGTACTGTGGCACCCCTGCACGCAGATGAAGGACCACGAGTGGCTGCCGGTCATCCCGATCCGCTCCGGCAAGGGTGTCTGGCTGGAGGACTACGACGGCAACCGTTATCTCGATGCCATCAGCTCGTGGTGGGTAAACCTGTTCGGTCACAGCAACCCGCATATCAACGCTGCGCTGCGCGGGCAGCTCGACACACTGGAACACGTGCTGCTTGCCGGCTTCACTCACGAAGCGGTGATCGAATTATCGGAAAAGCTGGTAGCCATCACGCCCCCGGGACTGGAGCGCTGTTTCTATGCCGATAACGGCTCCTCGGCCATCGAGGTTGCGCTCAAGATGAGCTTTCATGCCTGGCGCAACCAGGGCAAGACGAACAAGACGAAATTCATCACGCTCGAAAACAGCTATCACGGCGAAACCCTGGGCGCACTTGCGGTCGGCAATGTCGAATTATACAAGAACACCTACGCACCGCTGCTGATGGAGACAATCAGTGTCGAATCACCGGACTGCTATCACCGGGCCGTCGGTGAGAGCTGGCATGACTACAGCGTACGGCAATTCGGCAAGATGGAATCCGCGCTCGAGAGGCACGCAGACGAGATCTGTGCAGTAATTATCGAGCCCCTCGTGCAGTGTGCGGGCAGTATGCGCATGTACGACCCGGTATACCTGGAGTTGTTGCGCGACGCCTGTAACCGGTTCAACGTGCACCTCATTGCCGATGAAATCGCCGTCGGCTTCGGCCGTACCGGCACCCTGTTCGCCTGCGAGCAGGCAAGCGTGACACCGGACTTCCTGTGCCTGTCAAAGGGACTGACGGGCGGCTACCTGCCGCTCTCGGTTGTTTTGACGAACAACGGCGTTTATGACTGTTTCTACGACGAGTACAACAAGCTGTCTGCGTTTCTGCACTCCCACAGCTACACCGGTAACCCGCTGGGTTGCCGCGCCGCACTGGCGACGCTTGAACTGTTCGAGACGGGCAACGTTATCGAAAACAACCGGCGGCTTGCAGAAACCATGCATGCCGCCGCGCTCCCGCTGCAAAACCACCCGCATATCGGCGACGTCAGGCAAACCGGCATGATCCTGGCCGTCGAAATGGTCAGGGACAGGAACAGCCGCAGTCCCTACCCATGGCAGGAACGACGCGGCCTGCGGGTTTACCAGCACGCCCTGCAACGGGGGGTGTTGCTCCGGCCGCTAGGCGATGTCATCTATTTCATGCCGCCGTACGTCATCACACCCGAGGAAATCGGCCTGATGGCCGAAGTTGCACTTTCCGGCATCGAACATGCAACCCGGGACTGAATCATGAGCGTTCCGCGTCTGCACGTTCCGCAGCAGCTGGATGCTGGCAGCGATATCACCGTCGAAGGTCAGCCGGCACATCATGTTACACATGTCCTGCGCATGCGCAGGGGGGCTGCAATCCGGGTATTCGATGGAGCGGGAAACGAACATCATGCCGTTCTCGCCGATATCGTTCGCGGCAGAATTACGCTGCGAATCGGCGCAGACATTCCGGGTGACCGCGAGTCCGCATTGCATATTATGCTCGCACAGGGCATCGCACGCCATGACCGCATGGATCTGATATTGCAGAAAGCCGTCGAGTTAGGCGTTCGCACCATACAGCCGCTGTGGCTGCAGCGGAGCCAGACTCACCTGAAGGGCGAGCGCCTGGAAAAACGCCTGCAACACTGGCGGGGTGTAATCATCGGTGCATGCGAACAGTGCGGACGCAATACCCTGCCGCAATTGCTGCTGCCAACGGGCCTGCCGGAATGGCTCGAAACCCTGTCACCCGCCTCCCTTAAACTGCTGCTGCAGCCTGACGGCAGTGAGACACTGCATTCGCTAACCAGGCCAGCAGTCGGGATCACATTGCTCGCCGGCCCCGAGGGTGGGTTGAATCCGGACGAGCAGTCGCTCGCACGTTCGCATGGTTTCACGGGAATACGGCTTGGACCGCGCATCCTGCGCACAGAAACTGCGGCCCTGGCCGCCATCGCGGGACTGCAGACGCTATGGGGAGACTTCAGATAATCAGGCGGCCCTGGCGACCTGCTCCTCGAGCAACGATTGCAGGTATTCCAGATCGGGGATTACCGCTTCTTCGTTGCCGATACGCACAATGCATTTCAGCCCCGGCTCATCGAGTGGATGATATTCGCTGGCGGTGTCATTCGCGAAATGTATCAGTCCCGGCAGACCAGCGGTGATAATTGCATAATTCCGCACCGCGCTGCCCGGATGCACCGAGTTAAGTATCATCAACCTGGAAAACACGGGATTTGATGGCACACTGATCCCGACCAGAGACTCCAGCGACATCACCGGGATGTCCTGATCCTGCCACCGGACAGTCCCCAGGTACCATTCGGGCATGTCCGGTGTCGCTTTCGGAGTTCGATAGCTGCCGATTTCAGCGACCGCCACATTCGGCAACAACAGATTCAGCTTCCGCAGCGGGACCCAGAGGCTGCGTATCTTGTCCTGTAATCCTTCCATCGTTAATTCCTGCTGTCTGTGACGCTGCTACGCCCGCACCGCGACCGTATTGACGCCGATAATATTGTTGATTGACGTTAGCAATTCGGACTCCTGGTAAGGCTTTCCGAGGTATTCGTTTACACCGATCTCAAAAGCCCGTTCACGATGCTTGTCGCCGGTCCGCGATGTGATCATGATGATCGGCACATGCTTCAGTCGCTCGTCATTACGCATATGGGTCGCCAGTTCGAAGCCATCCATGCGCGGCATTTCGATATCGAGCAGCATCATATCCGGCACGACTTCCTGCAACTGCCCCATTGCATCGACGCCGTCCTTCGCAGTCATGACCCTGTATCCACTGCGCTCCAGGAGTCGGGTTGTCACCTTGCGGACTGTGATCGAATCATCGACGACCATCACCAGCAGACGACCGTCTTCCAGCGAACCGGCCGGTCGCATCTGCGACTGCTCTCGCACCTTCATGCGTGATATTGCAAACATATCGAGGATCATGACAACGCGGCCATCACCGAGAATGGTTGCGCCGGAGACACCATCGACCAGGCTCAACTGTGCGCCTAGTGGTTTGATGACAACCTCACGGCTACCCAGCAATGAGTCCACCTGCATACCGATCCGCTTGTCACCGGTACGCACGAGTAGCACCGGAATCTGGGTGCCGGCATTCTCCAGATCCATTCGACTAATGCCAAGCAGAGACCCGAGATGCATCAACTGGTAGTTATGACCGGCGTAACCGAACTCCTGGGTGGTGTCTTCGTAGCATGACTGCAGTTGTTCGGAACTTGCGGTAACGACACCCTCGATACTGCCCATGGGTACGCAGAAGATCTGCTCTCCAATCGTGATCAGCAGCGCCTGGTTGATGGCCAGGGTATACGGTAACCGTATGGTAAATACCGAGCCCTTGCCGCTTTCCGAATCGATATGCAGTGAACCACCCAGCTGCTTGACCTCGCTGTTCACCACGTCCATCCCGACCCCGCGGCCAGAGATCTGCGTCACTTCGCTGGCTGTACTGAAACCGGTCTGCAGCACAAACTGCATGACATCGGAATCCGGCAGATCCATGTCTGCACCCATGAGACCACGCTCTATTGCACGGTTACGGATGGCATCGATATCGAGGCCGGCACCATCATCGCTGATGCGAAGCACGATCTCAGTACCTTCACGATTGAAATCGATTGTGATGGCTCCGGAAACACGTTTTCCTGCATTCTTGCGCTGTTCCGGGGTCTCGATTCCGTGCGCAACGGAATTACGCAGCATATGTTCCAGTGGTGCCACGATTCGCTCAATAACTGCCCTATCCATCTCGCCTTCCGCTCCACGCAGATGCAAGTCGACCTTCTTGTCGAGCTGGCGGGCGGACTGACGCACGATCCTGCGCAGACGCGGCGCCAGGCCCGCGAACGGAATCATGCGCGTACGAATCAACCCCTCCTGCAGATCTGTGCTGACGCGCGACTGCTGCAGCAAAAGGGTCTCCGAATCACGGGTTGTGATGTCCATGAGCTCATGCAGGCTGCGCAGGTCACTGATACTCTCGATCAGGGAACGCGACAGTTGCTGCAGCTTTGAATAGCGATCCATTTCCAGGGGATCGAACTCCTGGTTACGGCTCTCCGCTTCCAGTTCATAACGGAACAGGATTTGCGCCTCGGTTTCCATTTCAAGCTGGCGCAGCTGGTCACGCAACCGGCTGATCGTCTGGTCGAACTCGGTAAGGTTGAAGCTGAAATTGGTGATCTGCTGTTCCATGCGGGAGCGATAGATATTGATCTCGCCGGCATTGTTGACCAGGTTATCCAGGACATCGGACTGCACCCTGACCAGTTCGCTGCGTGAACGCCCTTCCTTGCGCCGCTCTACCGGCTGCGGATGCGCGGCCAGGGCCTGCGCCATCAGGCCGGTATCACTCTCCACGGCATCAAATCCGGAATACGGCGTGTTATCTACAACTGCCGGCTCGTAATCATCATCCTCGCCGTGTTCAGCAGCATGTTGATATTCGTCGGCAGATTCCGGCGTCGAATATTGCGAGGCAGTACCCGTCGGCTCCGCACCGGCCACCTGCTCCGGAGAATGATCCTCCGTTTCAGCCACACCGGTCTCACCACGCTTGAACCCGGCAAGTCGGGATTCAAGATCGGTCGCAGCCTCAATTACATCGCGTGACTTGACCTTCTCCAGCATTTCAGCAAGCCGGTCATGTGATTCCTGCAACAGGGCAAACAGGTCATCATTGGCCGCCACCGTACCGTCCACCACATGGGTCAGCAATGACTCGAGCGCATGACTCAGGTCCCCGATGGCATTCACATCAACCATTCGGGCACCACCCTTCAGGGTGTGCAACAGGCGCTGGAATTCCGCCATCAGCTCACGATCTTCAGGCGATTCTGACCAGTTACGCAGTGAGCTCTCGCTGCTGTCGATAATCTCCGTGGCCTCCTCGACAAAGATCTCGTACAGCTCCTGATCCATGCCGGAATAGATATCCCCTTCGCCCTGCACGGGACCGTCGACCCCGGGTTCGGCAATCGACGGCTCGGCAGATTTCTCGGTTACGGACTGATTGGCATGGACTTGATCGATTATTTCCTGCCCCTCGAACCCGGGAGATCCGACCGCTTGTACGTCATATGCAGGCATGGCGGCTGCAGGGAGTTCAGGTATCTCGTCGAATGCCGCTTCTGCATCCTCAGTTATGGCTTCCGGGGCAGCACTCCCTTCCGCAATCCAGGTTTCTTCCTCTTGTGTATCCACGATGGCAGCCGGCAGCACTGCAATTCGTCCGAGCAAGTCATTCACCACGTCGTCATCATAGTTACGATCAGGAAGATGCTGATGCTGCGATGACATCTCGCGCACACAGTCATCCAGCAGGGCAAAAGCATCCGGCATGGCCGGCCTGCCTTCCTGGTAAAGTTCACCGAAATAATTGTAAAGCGCCGCCGCCAGCCGACCAATGCCGGGGACGTTGGCGGACTCGCTGATACCAGTCAGGGTATGCAATGCCCTATAGAGCGCATCGGAAACCATGCCGGACTCACCTGTACTCGAGGTGCTCGCAGCAAGCGTGCCAAGATGCTCGCTGCATTCGGTGGAAAACAGCTCCATTAAAACGATGTCATCGTCCTCGGACGCCGACATTTCATCATCAACCATGACCACTGCATCGCGCTCGTCTTCCGCAGTATGGTCATCGGATGCGGCAGGACTCGCACTCGCCAGGTCGGCGGCCTTCTGCATCATGCCACTGATATCCATATCCGGCTCACCGCCGTCCTGCAACTGTAGCAACAGGCCGGATGCCGCCTGCGGCACCTGCGAAAGCAGGGCAAACAGTGAACCTCCCGAGCTGATGGCACCTTCGACAAGCTTGTTAAGCAACGCCTCGATCGACCAGGCAAATTCGCCCATAAGCATCGCGCCTGCCATGCGGCCGCTGCCCTTGAGGGTATGCAGACTGCGACGGATTTCGTCAAGCAGTTCGGTATTTTCCGGTTGCTGAATCCATTCCGGGATATTCAGCGAAATCGACGCCAGTACCCCGCTTGCTTCTTCGATGAATATCTCGACAATTTCCGGATCTGCGTCCTGTTTTAGTACAGGCAGATCCGCGTCACAGCCAGCAGCAGTTGCGTCTTCACCGGCATGCATGGAAACATCATGTACAACCGGCCCGACAGCCTCGTGCATTTCCACGTCATCAAGCAGTGTTTCTTCACCCGCCAGGCTGACTGCGTCATCGACATCTGTCAGTTCAATAACTGATATCGCGGCAGGGTCGTATTCCTCTTCAGCAGCAGCCGGGCTTTCCGGTTCAGCGACCATCCCTGCCAAATCAGCAGGCACCCCGTCGTCGGTATGACCCTGTACAGACATAATCGCCGCGTCCGGAGTCCCGGTACCAGCATCTTGCGCCCACTGACCCACAACTGCCTCGGCCAAGTGTCCAGGCTCGTCGTCGTGTGCTCCAGGCTTGCTGAGGTGTACTGCCCGGCTCCCAAGGACACTCATATCGGTTAACAGGATGGTATCCGGGTTGCTGACCTGTGCCACCAGATCCCTCAGCGCCGGCATCGCCTGACCAAGCAGGTCAAGCACCGCGGGACTGGCCGGCACTGTATTCTCGATTACCCTGTTGACCAGATTTTCGAATGCCCAGGCCAATTCACCTGCCGCCATGGCCCCCACCATCCGGCCACTGCCCTTGATGGTATGGAAGGCACGTCGGATTTCGCCCAGCAGTCCCCGGTCATCCGGGTTCGCGATCCAGGCAGGTATATCGACGGCGAGCGCGTCCAGCACTTCACCTGCCTCTTCTATAAAGATCTCGACAATCTCGCTATCCGCATGCGGCGCGATGACCTGCAGTTCCGCTATAGTGGGTATTTCTTCCGCCGCAGCCTGTCGGACTTCTGCAGCAACCGGTTCCACAACGGCCTCGCTGACCATCTCCGCCTTCCCGGTACTGGCCGGCTCAGGCTCGGCTGCAACACCCGGCGCAACCATCTGCGATTCCGCAGTATCGTGTATTTCGCCTGCCCGGGCCTGTTCCGATGACAGCTCAGGCTGCTGAACCGCAGCAATAAGCGGTTCCACATGATGTTCCGGCTGTGCAACTGCTTCACAGACAGTCTTCGCCAATTCATTGATGGCCGGGTCCGTGTCAGTCGCAGCATTCGGTACGGGTGCACACATACCCGCATCTGCATAACCCAGTTTCTCGAGGCTTTCGACAGCAACACCGATCGCGCGTTCACCGTACCTGTGGTTCTCGCCCAGTTCTTCTACACAGTATTCTATACTGCAAATTGCATCAGCCAGGCTGTCGAGCTCGTCTTCGCTCAGCTGGCGATGGTTTTTCAGCAATTCTGTGGTAATGAAATCACTGATCTGGCGTGACGCAACTGCAAGACGCTCCTCATCAACAAGCTCGAGACCGCCGCATATCTTGTTCAGCAGCACAGGCACCGGCTCCAGCAATCCGAATTCGTCCGATGATTTCAGGAATTCGTTAATGGCTTCCTTTGCAGCGGCAATATCCGCGATGACAGCATTGACTACTGCCTGCTGACCCTGCCTGAGGACAGCATTGCCGTGATCTGAATTGACATCACTGTTACCCGAATGCGCGGCAATGTCACTGAGGGCATCCTCGACGGTAACCAGTGTATTGGCGAGGTCGGTGAAATCCATATCGCCGTGACCGGCATCTGTAGCGACAAGGTCACGCAACTGCTCCTCTCTGTCCGCTAGCTGTGCGCCCAGTTTTTCCATTCCAATCATGCCAAGGGTATTACCCAGCGAATGCAGTCCATCGGCGACCGTAACGAGCGCGGCCATGCCACCCTCCGACTTTCGGGTCATGCTATCGAGCTGATCCTTGATACGTTCCACGTCGTCACGCGCGGTCAGTGACACTGTCTGCAGCAATTCATCGCCGAGATCACTTGCATCTGCAATGGCATCAGTGGTGCCAGTGTCCTGCGCAGTAATTCCATAGGTAGCCCGGATTGACGTTATCCGCTGGGAATCGGTGTCGAATCCAATCAGCTGAAACAGCAGGTTCTTGACCAGATCCTCGCTGAGGACGTCGTCAAATACTGCCTCACCGGAATCCATCACGCGCTTGATCTGCCTGTCGAGCTGCCCGAACAGCCGTTTTACTGTCGGGTTTGTTTCTATAGCGCCATCACGCAATACTTCGGCAACGCCGGCACCCACCCACCATAAACGGGCGGCATGCTCGCCACCGGCGGTTCCTTGCAGATGCTCCAGAACCTCAACCAGCGTTTGCAAACCATAGTTCGTACTGTTGTCGCGGTACCATTCCAGCAGGCCGCCCTGAAAACGGACACGCGCCGCACGGGCCAGCGTTGTCATGTCACGCTGCCCGAGCTTTGCACGCCCTCCGAATTCCGAGGCCGGCATGCGGGCTGAAAGGTCGGGGGTAAATACCTCATCTTCATTCAGTGGCTGCAGGCCACGGCTGGCACGCAGGCTGTTGATCAGAGGGAACAACAGTCTCGGGTTATCCTTCCTGCCTGAACGCAAATTGGAGAGGTACTCGGGCAGCTCCAGGAAACCCTGCATCAGTTGTTCAAGCAGTGTCTCCTTGTCAACTACCGTTTCCAGCAACAGGTCGGCAATAGCCTCCTCCATTTCGCAGGCCAGCATGTCCGCGCCCTTGATGTTGACCATCTGCAGTGGGCCACGTGCTTCATGCAGGTGCGCCGCGCAGCCCTGCAGCAGCTCTTTGCGCTGTTCACCCTCGGCATATTCCTCGAGCTCCAGGCGCGACTGCTTGAGGGTTACCCCAACCTCCTGGCGTATCCAGCTCAGAGCGTTGTAGTCTATTGCTTCACGCATAATTGTTCCTTGCAAGCCACAATCAATACCCGCCGACTGCTGCAGCCGGCATGCGCCGGTTTCCCGGACTGCTGCATTCCAGCTGCATCGTTACGGATACCGAGATTAATCCAGTACCTGTATCCAGCTGCACTACTGCGGCAGCTTGAAGCCGGCCACTGACTTGTCCAGGTCCTGGGCAAGACGCGCAAGGTTGCCGATAGAACGCGAGGTCTGCTCGGCGCCGGCAGTTGCCTGTGTTGTCAGTTCCTGAATACCATTCATCGTGGTCGACAATTGGGCAGCGACATTCGCCTGCTGACGTGACTCACCCGACATTTCCTTAATGAGACCTGCAAGCTGGTCGGACACGCTCTCGATTTCTTCAAGGGCGCCACCTGCATCTTCGGCGATCTGCGCACCGTTAACCACACCGGAGGTACTCTTCTCCATGGAGATAACCGCCTCATTGGTATCAGCCTGAATGGTTTTTACGAGTGCCTCGATCTGCTTGGTTGCATTCGCCGAGCGCTCCGCAAGCCGCTGCACCTCGTCCGCAACCACTGCGAATCCGCGTCCGGCCTCGCCGGCCATTGCCGCCTGTATAGAGGCATTCAGGGCGAGAATGTTGGTCTGTTCGGCGATGTCATTAATAAGCTCCACGATGTCACCGATCTCCTGTGAACTTTCACCGAGACGCTTGATTCGTTTTGACGTTTCCTGTATGTGCTCGCGAATCGTATCCATACCGGACATGGTCCGCTTTACCGCATCGCCGCCCTTCTTGGCGATCTCGACCGATCGCATCGCCACCTTGGAGGATTCGTTGGCGTTGTTTGATACTGTTTCCATGGACACCGACATATCGGCAATGGATTTGCTGGCTACCGTAATATCCTGCGACTGCTGCTTGCTCGCGGCTGCCAGCTTGTTGGCGATCTCCCCGGTTTCAGAAACCGATGAAGATAGCTGAGTGGAGGTGATATTGATTGTCTTGACCAGGCCGCGCAGTGAATCGATCGTGACATTGATGGAATCGGCAATGGCACCGGTAAAGTCCTCGGTCACCGTGGT
>DATKZN010000007.1:0-6083 GCA_035527955.1 Gammaproteobacteria bacterium | reverse complement strand
GAGCGGGTGTAGTCGCGCGCGTACAATGTATCGCGCCGTCCAATCGACATACCTTCAGAAGCGCGACGCTTCCAGGCGGCTGATATATACAGGCACAGTATGGAAACGGGGTTTTTCAACAGCATCGACCCAAAGGCAACTTCAAAACAAAATCAGCGTATAGCAAAAAAACCGTTACAAACCGGATTTACTTGGCCACTGTCAAATAAAAAAGCTGGATCAGTGCTTCAATGAGCTTTGCATGGGCGCAGCGGTTATTTTCCGCGACTTGAAAATAGACTCAGCGTGTTGTGATCCAGACGTCCGTTATCCCCAGCTTTGCCTTGGCAGTGCCGGCATAAGCTCTGGCCTCTTCCGCTGTTGAAAAGCCGGTGATCTGGACACGCCAGTATTGTTTGCCTTTTACGGTGGCTTGCTGCTGTTCTGTCTGGATATCTCTGGACCTGGCTTTTTCCGTCAAGCGGTCTGCATCGGTCTTGCTCGGCGATGAAGCAAGATTGATAACCCATTGTCCCTCTTTCTCCGGGCTGGTTGCGGTACTTAAGGGTTTGCTCGTGATCGATAGACTGCTCGCTACGGAATCACTGCCCGGGCCGGTTAATGCCGGCGCTTCGTGTGTCGCCCTGATGGACGTGCGCAGGGGGGCGGCAGGGCTGGTTCCGGTAACGGCAATCACAGGCGCGTCCCGGAGTCTGCTTGCTCCCCCGGTGGAGGTTTGCCGGGGCGTTTTTGCAACGCTCACCTCCTCGACAGCTTGACCACTGGCCGGGGGCGGCAGCGCCTCAAGAACTTGCACTGCCTCGCCAATTGCCGGCACCTCAGGCGTGGTCGCGGACGCAATGTTCTGTTCCGCACCGACTATGGAATCGGTGATGCCCTGAGCCTGCATCAGCCTCGACTCCAGGCGGGCTATCGAATCGGCCAGCATGTCTACGCGTTCAGTCAGGCCGACGACGCGCGTTTCCAGCTGTTTGGTGGCCGGGCTCCCGGTTGCACTGGTTTGACGAGATTCAGGCAGATCAAGATTGTATGACCATTCCGTCGGCTTCTGGTCTGATCCGATCAGCCAGGTAATCATGACCGACGCGATCACCAGGGCCATCCCCGATAAAAGCCATCTGGCCTTGTCCTTCAAGGCGAATGGCCGGTAGTTTTGCGATCCGAGGCTGCTCATTTTTCGATGTTCCACACCGTCCGTTGAGCTGGCATGGCCTTGCTGCAAGCGCTCCCGATGCTTGCGCGCCTCCTCCAGTTGTTGTTTGATCCGTTCCATGTACAGATACAGCCTAATAGACTCTTGATAAATGCCTAGACGCAGTATGGGCCAAGTAGAGCAGCACCAGCTAGACGTTATGGTGCGGCTGGTCACTAAGGGCGTGCCCCGTGGTGAGTATTGTCGTTCTCTTGCGTGAGCCAATGCACCAGCGGCCGTGGAGCTTAACAAAGCTATTTGGCTACTGTAAGCCAGGTGTCCTGAATTTATGTGCAAAGTGCCTGTCGTCGTGTGCCCGTCCATCACCTCAAATCAGGTCAAGAAGAACAGACCAGCGCACCATGGACCGCAAGTACCTGCGGGTGACCCTGATCCAGCTCCCTGAAGCGCGCTAACTGAACACCCTCTTTCACACGTTGCCGCTGAATATCCTGTTTGTGGTAACAGGCAGCCATTAATTGTCCTGATCGTTAACCATTTCCGCGTTACTGTTAAAGTACCATCCCCGGGTAATTGATCAATCGTTTATACAGATACGCTGGCGCCACCCGGTTCCGTTACTGCCCGGCGCGGTAGCGGGTGTTGTAACGCGCGTGCAGTGCGTCGCGCGGTTCACGCGGCAGGCCGGAGGAGGGCAGTGGCTCCAGCGTGCTGCCATGTGCCGTGTACAGGTCCATGTCCTTGGTCCAGCCGTTGGCCTGGACCACGAAGCGGCGACTCCAGCCGTCCGGCAACGCCGGCAGCTCGGCCACGAATTCCAGCTGTACTTCCTCGCCGGGGCCGATGATGGCGGTGGCGTCGTCCTGCGTGGCGAGCAGTTCCGTGACCGGGCCGAACGCGGTGTAGTGACCGGCCTGGTGGCGCGTGTCCCAGAGCGGGCTGCGTCGGGTGTAATCGTAGTGCGGCTGGCGCTGCGGGCCGGTACTGCGCTGAGCAAATCCGCTTTCCGCAAGCTGCGCTGCTGCAAGTGGCAGGTCCGTGCGGCGTGCCTGTGGCAGCGGTGCGGCCTGTACCACCGCCACGCGGTCCCAGTAGATCTCCTGGTTGGTGGTCAGGCGCAGGGCGTCGGTTCCGGCTGGCAGACCGGCAAGCGGTACCGACATGCGCCGCGGCATGCCGGCGGGGTAGCCGAATTCCGCCAGCAGGGTATGCCACCGGCCATCGGCACCGCGTGCCTCCAGTGTCGGAGCGCGGTAGTCGGCCTGTGACTGCCAGGCGGCGAACATCGTCTGGGAGTAGGGGTACTCGACCCAGCCGTCGATTACCAGTACCGGTTGTGTGCCAGCAAGCGGTTCGGCGAATTCCAGCGTCAGCACCTGGTCGTTCGCCAGCCGGCCGATGAAGCGCCGGTCCAGTGCGCCCACCGGTGCGGCCTGCAGGTCGGCGGCCGTGATGAGCGCGGTGACGTCGCTGCCGTCACGCGCTGTGGCGCGCACAGGCTGCCGTTCATCCCGGAAAAACACGACTGCACCGGTGGCCTCCGGGCCGGCGATGGCCATGCGCTCGTCCAGCACCAGGTCCCAGCCCGGCGGCAGGTCCCAGGCGACCAGGCGCACGGCATCGAGATAGGCCGCTTCCTCCATGGGCTCGCCGATCTTCAGCACGTAACGGCCGTCGCGCGGCGCGGGCAGGCCGGCCGGTAGCAGGAAGTTTTCGTGCGGCCGCGGCGGCGCATACATACCGGGTGCGATGAAGTAGCCCAGCCCGCCGACGCCGAGCAGGTCGCTGACGAAGGCGTGGCGGGTGCCGTCCCAGGCAAACAGCACCGGGCAGCTGGACAGCTGGCGCTCGGTTTCCACGATGGGATGCAGCTGGCCGCTCGCCAGGTCCAGTTCGGACTGCAGCACGCCGTCCGACCAGGTGAGGGACACGAAGTCGAGTTGCGGTGCGCCGCCCAGGCCGGTCACCACCGGCTGCAGGCCCTGGCCGGGTGCGGAATGCCGCCGCCAGGTGTCGGTCAGGATCCAGCGGCTGGCGCTGCGCAGCGCCAGCCGGGTGCCGATGCCCGAGGCGTTGGAACGCATGGTCGCGCCGGCGTCGTCGCGCCCGCCGGGTGCCAGGCCGATGAAGGCATATCGTCCGGCCCCCGGCGGCCAGACCCGCAGTGCGTGGTCCGTGTCCAGCGCGGCCACGGCGGGCCCGTGTGCAATGTCGCTGACCACGCTGGCCCAGGCCTGCAAGCCGGGTGAGTCAGGCGCGCTGAACAACGGCGCCATACCTGCGTCCTGCAACGCATAGACACCCCAGCCCGTCCCGGTGGCCAGCAACAGGTCGCCATGACCGTCGCCGTCAAAGTCACGCAGTTCCAGTTGCGGTTGCGTGGCAGGCGGCACGGTACCGATGACGGTCTGCCGCCAGTCGCCACCGGCGCCGATGTCCCAGCGCAGCACGCGGCCTTCCGTCGTCAGCGCGTAGAGCTCCGGCCGGCCGTCGGCGTCGTTGTCGCCGCTGACCAGCGCGGCCATGGGTGTATTGACGAACGCATCCAGGCCATCCGCGGCACGGTAGTTCCAGCCCAGCTCGTTGATGAATACCGCATGCGGCGGTGCGGCGTGCAGGGCAATGATGTCGGTGTCGCGGTCATTGTCGATATCCAGCAGCAGCACCTGGCGGGTATCGGGCCGGTCGCCGGCGAGGCCGCGTTCCACGGCCAGGGGGCGGAACGTACCGTCGAGGTTGTTGTTGAGCAGCTCGTCGGGTCCGTCGCTGTTGACCAGGAACAGGTCGAGGTCGCCGTCGTGGTCGGCATCGAACAGCGCACCGTCGACGGTATCGAAGTTGCCATTGCCGGTCTGTGTCGCGTCGGTGACGTCCTGCCAGCCGCCGTCGGCCGTGTGCCGCCACAACTGGTTGGACCCGCGCCGGCACAGGTACACGTCGGTGTGGCCGTCGTTGTCGAAATCGCCCCACAGCGCCGTGTTCACGGCCGCCACGGCGGCGAGCGGGTGGTCGTCCGCCACGGCAAAGGTGCCGTCGGCGCGGCCCGCCAGCACCGCGTTGTGTGCACCGGTGCGCGCAGCGCTGCCGGCAATGAACAGGTCGGGCCGGCCGTCGGCGTCGATGTCGGCGACGGTCAGGTTCGGTGTCCCGCCGGCGGCTGCCAGCGGCAGTGCGGTGCCGGGATCGGCGAACAGCGCGCCGGATGGGCGTTGCACGGGCGCTGTCGCGGTAGTGCCCGGTGCAGCGGCCTCGCATTTCGGACCCATGCGCGTGTACTTGAACTCGACCAGCTGCGCGCGCGGGTTGTCGGCCAGTTGCGTGTACAGGTCGAGCTGACGACCGGCCGCGTCAGTCTTGCCCTGCTGGCGATACAGCTGCGCCAGGGCGTAGTAGGCACTGCGCAGGTAGGGATCGGTGTCCAGTGCGCGCCGGTACCAGTCCAGCGCGGCGCTGTTGTCACCGCGCTGTTGCAGCGACTGCGCCAGGAAGTAGGCCGCGTAGGGATCCTGCGGATCGGCTGCCAGCACGGCGTGCAGGTGCTCAGCGGCGCGTTCCAGTTCGCCGCGGCGGAATTCCAGCAGGCCGGCGCAGTAGCGTGCCTGCAGGTCAGCGGGTTGTTCGGCAACCAGCGCGTCGAAGCGGGCCAGTGCCTCCGCCTCGTCGCCGTCCAGCTGGCGGTTCATCTGAGCCACGGCGAGATTGAAGCGGAACGTGCCCTGGTGCGGATATTGCCCTGCAAGCTGCTCGAAGATCTGCAGGGCGGCGGCGTAGTCGTAGCGCCCCATCAGGCCCATGCCGCGATTGTTGAGCGCAATGGCCGCGGCATCCGGTACCACCGGCCGGGTGTCCTTTCCGGTGCGCTCGCAGCCACTCAGTGCCAGCAGCAGGCAGCAGGGCAGCAGCCAGGTTCGCAGTCGATGTCGGAAGGTCGGTCTCATCCTGCAGGAGTATGCAGCATACAGCAGGCCGACGCATGCGGCAGTCCGGTGTTCACGATTCGGGCCACGGATGTCTGTTGCACTGGTGCATGGGTTTCCCTGTGATGTGCCGGGTGCGGCATCGCGCTCCGGGTCATTGTAGGAAGAAAATGCAGTGTCGCCAATGTTCCACTGCAGGGTGTTGCGCTGCTGCCGTGTATGGCGTCGGTCGTCGGGACGCGCATGCCTAGGGGGCGCTGCGTACGGGTATGATCACCCTCTCACCCGACACGCGTCCACGAGCGGCAGCCACGTGACCATCAGCCGGAACCGATCCGGATACTGCGCGATCTGGAGCATCCGCTGCGTGCCGTCAACTCGATGCCGTGGCTGCGCAAGGCGCGCCGGCGCCGCACTGCATGGTGATCTTTGTTCTACACTTGGGGTAGCAGGATAAACAGCAGGCGTGACAGCGGGGAGGCGGTCATGAAGGGGCGGCAACTGGATGGCTGGCAGCGTCTGCCGAGCGGTTATGACGTCGAGTTCCGGCATGGCATCCCGGTGCGGCTGTCGGATAACGGCAGGCGCGGGGTGTTGTCTGAGTCGGAATTGTGCGCGGAGATCGAGGTGCTTGGCGGATTGTCGGTTGAGGCTGGCGAGTGGGTCGACGGTGAGAAGCCGGGAGAGCGGGAAGCCCCGCTGTTTGTGGATGGCGATGCGTTTGTCGAGGTGCTTGGACGGCTGGCGCGTGCGTCGGCCGCGCTGTTCGTCGATCGCTTTCACAAGCCGGTCGATGCCGCTGACGTCGACTGGGACCGTCTGGAATACCTGAAGGATTTCAGCACGGCGCTGGGCCATTGCCGGCTGGCGGCTACCGATGTCGACCAGGATGCCTGCTTCGACGGCTACGCCGAGACCATGCACCGTACGGCGCGCCGGCTGGCGCGTGCCCGGACTCAACCACCCGTGGAGCCGGAGTGACAGCATGACGGAGCGGGAACAGACGCAGGCGG
>DATKZN010000006.1:0-8476 GCA_035527955.1 Gammaproteobacteria bacterium | reverse complement strand
CAAGCTGCAGGCTGCTGTCGCTGTCGTCCAGCAGGCGGTGCAGTTCCTGAATGCCCTTGCGCGGGACGATGACCTGCTGCTCGTCACCGGCACCAACATCGACTGCTATCTGGCACATCGCGAGTCGATGACCATCGGTGGCCACAGCGCGCAATACATTACCGCCAGGTTCCAGCATGAGCCCGTTCAGGTAATAGCGGACATCCTGCTGCGCCATGGCAAACGCAGTGCGTTCGATCAGTGCATGCAAATCGTTTTGCTGCATCGCAAACTTGCGTGCGCTCTTGATCTTGTCGATGACGGGAAATTCACTGGCCGGCAATGTCGCTAGCGTAAAACGGCTTTTCCCGGAACGCACCAGCGCGCGTTCGTTCTTGACCGAGATATCGAGTTCTGCTGCTTCAGGCAATGTACGACAGATATCGAGGAGCTTGCGTGCCGGTAGCGTGATGTCGCCGATCTCGGTAACCGGTGTGGCAATCTGTGCCTGCAATTCCACTTCCAGATCGGTAGCCGTTAGCTTGATGCTTTTTTTCGTTGCATTCACCAGTACGTTACCGAGTACCGGTAATGTCTGTCGACGTTCCACAACGCCGATCACCTGCTGGAGCGGTTTGAGAAAGGCTTCTCTTTGTATCGTGAATTTCATATTTAAATATCTTTAATTAATCTTTAAGTTATATTTACTATGTTGTTTGTTAGTACACACGATATCTGTTGATAAGCTGTTTCCTGCCTTGCTTATCAGTTACCTGATGATTTGATAACTACAATCCCATTCACCGTATGTCTTGTGTGGCGCCTGTGGACAAAATGGGAATAAATATTGCCTGAATACTTATCCACAGTTTTTTCAGCTTATGCTGTCAGGGTTCTCAACAGGTTGTTGTAATCCTCGTTGATACGACTATCGGTTGCACGCAATTCCTTCACCTTGCGGCAGGCATGCAGCACCGTCGTGTGATCGCGTCCGCCAAACGCCTCGCCGATTTCCGGCAGGCTGTGCGTGGTCAGTTCCTTGGCCAGGGACATGGCGATCTGGCGTGGCCGCGTAATGGTGCGGCTGCGGCGAGCCGAGGACAGGTCCGCGATCCTGATCTTGTAATACTCGACAACCACCTTCTGGATATTGCTGATCGTCACCAGTTTGTCCTGTAACGCGAGCAGGTCGCGGAGTGCCTCACGGGTAAGATCCAGGGTGATGGGTTGCCCGGTGAAGCGCGCGCTGGCGAGAACGCGGCGCAAGGCGCCCTCCAGTTCGCGAATGTTGGACTGGATGCGCTTGGCGATGAAAAACGCGACATCGGATGGCAACTCGACATTGACCTGGCTGGCCTTGCTCATGAGGATCGCCACCCGCGTCTCGAGCTCGGCCGGCTCGATGGCGGCCGTCAGGCCCCAGCCGAAGCGCGACTTGAGGCGGTCTTCCAGCCCGTCGACCTCCTTCGGATAGCGGTCGCAGGTCAGGATCACCTGTTGCTGGCCTTCAAGCAAGGCATTGAATGTATGGAAGAATTCTTCCTGGGAGCGCTCCTTCCTGGCGAAGAACTGGATATCGTCGATGAGCAGCGCATCGACGTTGCGGTAGAAGCGCTTGAAATCGTTGATGGCGTTGTGCTGCAGCGCCTGCACCATGTCCTGGACGAAACGCTCGGAGTGCAGGTAGATGACCCGCGCATCCGGCTTGTTTTGCAGGATCATGTTGCCGACGGCGTGCATGAGGTGGGTCTTGCCCAGTCCGACACCGCCGTAGATGAACAGCGGGTTATAGGCGCTGCCGGGATTTTCTCCGACCTGGATGGACGCGGCGCGGGCGAGCTGGTTGGACTTGCCACCGACGAAGCTCTCGAAGGTGAAATCCGGATTCAGGTTGCTCTTGTGCTGGACGGGCGCGGCCGGCTGGGCTGCGTAGCTCGTCGGGACGGCCGGCGTCACCGGGGTGTTGCCGTTGATCTTCTTGCTGCTGCCAATGTCGAGCTGCAGGCGGGTTTCATTGCCTGGGCCGACCTCGTGCAGGGTCTGGGAGATGGTCTCGAAGTGGTGTTTCCTTACCCAGTCGAGGACGAACTGATTGGGTGCCAGCAGGCGAAGATTCTCGCCGTTTTCAATGGCATGCAGGGGGCGTATCCAGGTGTTGAATTGTTGCTCGGGCAAATCGTGTTCGAGTCGAACCAGGCATTTTTGCCAGAGCGTAACTTCCACCTTGCTCCCCCCTCGGTAATCCAGCTGTTTTCGCAGGGTGGGGAGTCTATACCTGTCGTATCAAGTTATCCACACCCCGGGCCAAGTGCCTGAGTCGCCTGGCAGTTGACATTTAAGCCCGGCTGACAGTACCCTTTGCGCCCTTTCACGCCCTCGTTCGGGTGTGGTTTTCAAACAAGCATGACGTGACGTGCCATGAAAAGAACCTATCAACCCAGCAACCTGAAGCGCAAGCGTACGCACGGTTTTCGTGCACGTATGAGTACCAAGAATGGCCGGCGTGTTATCAATGCCCGGCGCGCGAAGGGCCGGGCGCGGCTGTCAGTCTGACTGCATTACCTTGTGCCCGGGCTCGCGCGGTTTTTCCAGACGGGTACGACTCACCGAACCGGCCGACTACCAGCGTGTTTTCAAGCATTGCCAATGTAAGGCAGTCAATCGCTGGCTGACGGTGCTCGCAGTCGTGAATACGCTTGATCATCCACGGTTGGGACTGGCGATCTCGCGCAAGGTCGCCAGGCACGCGGTGGCACGCAACCGTATCAAGCGGGTGGTGAGAGAAAGTTTTCGGCACCGCCAGTCGGAACTCGGCACCCTCGATATCGTGGTACTTGGACGCAACGACGTGGCCGGCCAGTCCACGCAGGCGCTTGCAACGGCAATGGAAAAGCTCTGGACACAGTTGATTCAATCATGCGCTGGCTCATCATCAAACTGATCAGGGGTTACCAGTACCTGCTCAGCCCCTGGCTGGGCAGCCACTGCCGCTTTTATCCCAGCTGTTCCAGTTATGCCCTGACCGCCATCGAGCGCCATGGTGCACTGCGCGGCACCGGCCTTGCACTGCGGCGCCTGCTGCGCTGCCACCCCTGGCACCCGGGCGGCATCGACCCGGTTCCGGATACGGAGCACCGTCACAGCCATGGATAACCAGCGTCTGTTCCTGTTCGTCGCGCTGTCCTTCGTCCTGCTGCTGTTGTGGCAGGCCTGGATGAAGGACTACGGGCCGGCGTCCGAACCGGCTGCCACCGCGCAGCTGAGCGAAGCGGCCATTGCCGAGACCCCGGCCGGCGCCGATGACCTGCCCGCGGGCGCACCACATGACGCTGACGTGGCGGCTGCCACACCTGCGGACGCCGGGCTGTTGAAAACTGCTCAGCAGGTCGTAGTGGAAACCGACATGTACCGCGCGGTCATTGATACCACGGGCGGCGACCTGCGCCAGCTCGACCTGCACGATTACAAGGCGACCACCGCGCCTGACTCCCCGCCCTTCCGCCTGCTGAACGACAGCCTGCCGAACCTGTTCATTCTGCAATCCGGTCTGCGTACCTCCGCGGGCGAGGAACCGACCCATCATGCGTTATACCGCGCGGAACAGGCCAGCTATCGCATGGCCGACGGCGCCGACACCCTGCAGGTGCCGCTGACCTGGCGCAGCAGTGACGGCGTGACGGTCACCAAGCGCTATATCTTCCATCGCGGCAGCCACGTCGTCGACCTCGAGTACGAGGTCATGAACAACAGCGCGAGCGAATGGAGCGGGCGGCAATACCGGCAGCTGCAACGCACCCAGGTGGCGGAGACCGGCCAGAGTACCTTTATCTATACCTACATGGGCGGCGTGCTCTACAGCCCGGAAGAGAAATACGAAAAGGTCAAGTTCGAGGCAATGCAGAAGCAGGACCTCGACCGCACCGTTACCGATGGCTGGGCCGCGATGCTGCAGCATTATTTTCTCGGTGCGATGATCCCGGAACGCGGCGTGGCCGAACACTACTACACCAAGAGTCTCAGTAACGCGCGCTATGTCATCGGACTCATTTCACCGCCGCGCACGGTCGCGGCCGGCGAGCGCACGCTGTTCGGCACACAGCTGTTCCTCGGCCCGAAGCTGCAGGACGAGATGAAACAGGTTGCTCCCGGTCTGGAGCTGACGGTCGACTATGGCCGCCTCACCTTCCTGGCACAGCCGCTGTTCTGGCTGCTGAAGCATATCCACGGCCTGATCGGCAACTGGGGCTGGTCTATCGTGCTGGTTACGATGCTGATCAAGCTCGCGTTCTACAAGCTGTCCGAGACCAGTTACCGCTCGATGGCCAACATGCGCAAGATGGCGCCGCGCCTGCAGTCGCTCAAGGAACGCTACGCCGACGACCGGCAGAAACTCAACCAGGCGATGATGGAGCTGTACAAGAAAGAGAAGATCAACCCGCTCGGTGGCTGTCTGCCGATCGTGGTGCAGATCCCGGTATTCATCGCGCTGTACTGGATGTTGCTGGAGAGTGTCGAGCTGCGCCAGGCACCGTTCATGCTGTGGATGAATAACCTCTCGGCACCGGATCCCTACTATGTCCTGCCGCTGCTGATGGGCGCGACCATGCTCATCCAGCAGAAGCTGAACCCGGCGCCCATGGACCCGATCCAGGCCAAGGTGATGATGGTGCTGCCGGTTGTGTTTACGGTGTTCTTCGCCTTCTTTCCGTCCGGCCTGGTGCTCTACTGGGTGGTCAACAACACCCTGTCCATTTCCCAGCAGTGGGTGATCACCCGGCGCATCGAGCGCGGCGGTAAATAAGCCGCAGCATCGACACCGGCCGAACCTCATCGCGATGCCCCGTGCCGCGCCGGATACCATTGCCGCCATTGCCACACCGCCAGGCCCGGGCGGGATAGGCGTTGTGCGCCTGTCCGGACCAATGGTCCCGGACATCACGCGCCAGCTGCTCGGCACGCTGCCATTACCGCGCCAGGCCGTGTTACGCGATTTCCGGGATGCCGATGGCACACTGATCGATACCGGGCTGGTGCTGTATTTCGCCGCGCCCGCCTCCTTCACCGGCGAGCATGTGCTGGAGCTGCACGCCCACGGCGGTCCGGTGGTGCTCGACCTGTTGCTGGCACGCGTGCTGCAACTCGGCGCACGCGCCGCACGTGCCGGTGAATTCTCGGAACGCGCCTTTCTCAACGACAAGCTCGACCTGGTCCAGGCCGAGGCGATCGCGGACCTGATCGAAAGCGGCACCGCCCAGGCCGCGCGTGCCGCGGTACGCTCCCTGCAGGGCGAGTTTTCCCGCCAGGTGCACGCCCTCACCGCGCAGCTGACGCAGTTGCGCATGTACGTCGAGTCGGCCATCGATTTTCCGGAAGAGGAAATCGACTTTCTGTCGGATCGCGGCCTGCAGCAGGGCTTGCAGGCGCTGCGTACGGCGCTCGACGAACTGCTGGCACGGGCGCGCCAGGGCCGGCTGTTGCGCGACGGGCTGACGCTGGTCATCGCGGGCCGCCCGAACGCCGGCAAGTCCAGCCTGCTGAATGCCCTGTCGGAACGCGAGTCCGCCATCGTGACCGCGATCCCGGGTACCACCCGCGATGTGTTGCGCGAACAGATCCAGCTCGATGGCATGCCGTTGCACATCATCGATACCGCGGGACTGCACGACAGCACCGACCCGGTCGAACAGGCCGGCATGCAACGTGCCCGGGAGGCCATGGCGCAAGCCGACCGCGTGCTGCTGGTGATCGACGACCAGGCCGGTTTCACGACCGCCGATGCCGCCATCCTCGCCGGGCTGCCGGCAGGCGTGCCGCATACCCGCATCCATAACAAGGCGGACCTGAGCGGCCGCCTGCCCGGTCCGTTCAAGGCGGACGGACAGGCGGCCATCTCCCTGTCGCTGCTCAGCGGGGCCGGCCTGGACGACCTGCGCGTCCACCTCCGGCAGGTCGCCGGGTTCGCCGGACCGGGTGAAGGCGAATTCAGCGCCCGCCGCCGCCACCTCGATGCCCTGGAGCGTGCCCGGGCGCATGTGCTGGACGGCGTGCGGCAACTCGAGGAACAGCGTGCCGGCGAGCTGCTGGCGGAAGAACTGCGCACCGCCCAGCAGGCGCTGGGCGAGATCACCGGCGAGGTCAGCAGCGACGACCTGCTGGGTATGATTTTCAGCAGTTTCTGCATCGGCAAATGACGCTGCCGGGCACCCGGCCCGGTTTTCTGTCCTGACCGAAGAAAAATAGAGCGGGCACAAAATTTCCGGTTGACCGTTATTCACGCATACCGTACAGTGCGCGGTGTGTCGACAATTTTTATTTGAATGACCAAATTTATATTATCATGTAAATAATATATCATTATGATTTTATTGGAAATGCTGTGGGAGTCCCGGGTGGCGCGTGCCTGAGACACGGTCATGGCGGGCTGATTCCAAGGGTTTCCGGGTATTTCCCCGATTAAATTATGTGTTTTCCCCTGGGCAGATCCAGGCCGGGAAAGAATCGCAAACATCTTTTTTAAACAGCGCGTTATGAATATACATTTTTATACAAAATTAGGGAGCACTGCAGGTTATGGCTGAGGCGGCACGTCCCTCGCTGCGCGAGCGTAAATTCGCGCGTACCCGGCTGGCCCTGGCGGAAGCGGCCACCCGGCATCTGGAGGCGGCCTCGTTCGAGACGCTGTCGGTCAGGAATCTGTGCGAGCGGGTGCAGGTTTCCGAGGCGACCTTCTTCAATTACTTCCCGCGCAAGGAAGATCTCATCATCTACCTGGACCGGCTGTGGACGCTGGAACTGAACTGGTACGGCCGGCAGGCCGCGCAGCAGCAAACGGGGATTGCGGTGATCGAGGCGCTGTTTCGCTACACCTCGATCCAGATCCAGAAGAAGCCCGGGCTGATGGGCGAGATCATTGCCCACGAGGCGCGGGCGCGCGAACGCACCCCGGGCATCGAGATCACGCCGGCCGAGCGCATGATCGCGTTCTCCGACCTCGACGGGATCGACCAGTTGCCGGACGACAGCCTGGAAGCCTTGCTGAGGAATTCGTTGCAGGCGGCCATCGACCAGGGCGAGTTGCCGGCGAACACCGCGATCGCGGCAGCCATGGTGGGGCTGGTGTCGATTTTCTATGGTGTGCCGCTGGCCATGCAGCATGCCAACCCGGCCGCGATCGGAGCCATGTACCGCCAGCAGCTGGCGCTGTTGTGGGCAGGGTTACGGAGCGTTGCGGCCAAGTAGCCCGCACCTGGCGGGCCGCTGCGGTGGCCGTCAGTGGCGCGCGCGCGTCAGGGCTTCCTGCCAGGCAGCGGCGAAGCGTGGCCACCACATGGGCTGGGCATCCTCCCACCAGGCCAGCCAGGCGGAGTGCAGGCAGCGCAGGGTGGCGAGAGGCGCGGTGCGCAGGAAGCGCGTGCAGTGCTGTTTCACCAGGGTCTGGAAGGGCGGCCGCGCCAGCATTTCCAGCAGGGTGTGTTCGCGCTGTTTGGCCGACCACAACTCCCCTTCGACCCGCCGCTCGAGCAGTTTCATGCGCTGCCGGAGTTGTTCCAGTTCCCGGTTGGCCGGCTGGGCAGCCGCACTCTCGGACTGGTTGCGGATGCGTTCCTGAATGCGGCGCTCCAGTTCCTCGATGCGTCGCTGCAGCTGCTCCAGGTCGATCGGCCGGCGGCGCGCCGGCTTCTCTGCGGGGCGTGCATTGATCGGGAAAACCCTGGCGTCCTCAGGGGATTCCTTGATCTTGACCGGCCGCTTGAGGACGTGTGCCCCCATGGCTGGCTTCCTGTCCGGCTTGTTGAGCAAGCCGGTGCGCCTGGGGTCGGCATCGCCTTCCTTACCCCTGAGCTCAAGAAGTCTCATCCAATCTACCCTATATGGTGAAATTCGGCGTAGTCTATCACAATATATTCCAATATATAGTTATCTATATATAGCTATCATGGTCAGGCGGCAAAGCAGCGTCCGCGACCTGCGCATTGCCAGCTTTTTCGCGCGGGGCGTAGAATCCCGGCTTCTTTATAAGGGGGAATCAGCATGAGCGCAGGCCCGGCACACTATGACGTCATCGTGGTTGGCGGCGGCCATGCCGGCACCGAGGCGGCGCTGGCGGCGGCCCGGCTGGGTGCGCGCACGCTGCTGCTGACGCATAACCTGGAAACGCTGGGCCAGATGAGCTGCAACCCGGCGATCGGCGGCATCGGCAAGAGCCACCTGGTGCGCGAGATCGATGCGCTGGGCGGCGTGATGGCGCGGGCCACCGACCTGGCCGGCATCCAGTTTCGCGTGCTGAATGCCAGCAAGGGGCCCGCGGTGCGGGCCACGCGTGCCCAGGCCGATCGTGTGCTGTACCGGCGCGCGGTGCGACATGCCCTGGAGCACCAGCCGGGACTGCAGCTGTTCCAGCAGGCGGTCGAGGACCTGATCGTCGAGGGCGGCCGTGTCACCGGGGTGCTGACCGCGATGGGCCTGCGCTTTCATGCCCGCTGCGTGGTGCTGACGG
>DATKZN010000005.1:0-6387 GCA_035527955.1 Gammaproteobacteria bacterium | reverse complement strand
TTAGCCTTCTGACTCGTCATAGCGGTCTAGGAAACATATCGTCTGTGTTCAGCCGCAGCAAAAATGGAGTTTCTTTTTGTGGAACAATGGAGCAACAGCGACATGCACGAAAAGGCGCGCAGGCTGGGTGTCGACTGGAACACATTGTTAGCGCCCCGTTCCCTTTGGGTGTTCAATTGCGTGTTTGACGACGGATTTTATATCCCCGATTGGCAAGCCGTCACTATCCTTGAAGTTTATGCAGCCCTTTCCCGTTTTAATTCCAGGGTTCTTTGCTTTGAAACCTTCAATGTGGCGATAGCCACAGGTGTATAAGGAAATATATTGCTTCTGATTTGACAGTGCGACCCACCCATCGCCCACCACGTACGTAGGCATCTTATTCTTCATATCGACTACTGCGTTGGGGTATAAGCTGACTATAAGGCTGTGCAGCGTATCTACCCTCTCCTTTCGGCTTTCTGGCACGCTCTCGAAATACGCCAATACTTCCTTGTTCGTGACCATTGGCGCTAATTACCATTGGACGAAGCTGGCATCCCTGCCAGCAATGTGCAGAAAGTACATTGGCATATCTGCCAATCTAAAATTATCGCGCTGTAGTCGAAGAACGCACATCCCTGATCTCTGAGTCCTCTATGCCTCTGTGGCATTTTTCTTTGCGCCTTTGCGTATTTCGGCAACTGCTCCATGCGTTGCTCTACCTCCTACCTCCCTGTAGTCGTGCGCGAGACAGTTGTTCGCGGACAACGTCCGCTCCTACAGCCTCACGCCAGCCTATGCAGCTACGGCATCACCAGTTCGATGGTTCCGTTCACCGTCACCCGCACCTCGCTCTCCCCGCCTTCCACCGCAACCGGCGCATCCGCGGTCTCCATGGCCATGGTCGCGACGCGCGCGCGGTACAGGACCGGCGGCTGCTGCGCGGAGGTACCGACGTTGATGGCGACGACCCGGTAATCGCCGGCCTTGAGGTTGGCGCTGACGATCTTCGCACGGGTCTTGAACGCCTCCAGCGCGCTGTCGATCAGGCGATTCTCGACGGCGACGCGCTTTTCGTCGGAGACAGTGAAGTTCATGGAGTTGATCTTCAGGCGCGCCTGCAGTTTTCCGACCAGTTCGCTGAGTACCTCGCTATCGCGGCTCTCCAGCGTCAGGGTTTGCTGGCCGCGCCAGCCCTTGGTGGTCAGGTTGTCCTTGGACGGCAGCGGCCAGGTCTGGTAGCCGCCGGTGCTGACCTTGACCGTCTTGTGCTGTTTCACCAGCGACAGCGCCCACTCCATGTCCTGGTTGATCTGCGCCGCCAGTTTCGCCGCCTCGCGGTGCTCGCCCCAGGAATTCATGCTCACGTGCATGGTGTCGTTGCTGACCTGCTCGGATACCTGCGCGTCCAGGTTGACCTGGTTGTAGCGTGGCGCCTCCTCGGCCAGGGCCGGCACAGCGCCGCACAGTCCGGCCAGCAGCCACAGTGTCGCCAGCGTTTTCATGCCTTGTCCTCCTGTTGCGCGCCCTGCTCGGCCACCTGGCGGCGCACGTCGTCCATGTCGAGTTCCTTCACTTTCTCGACGATCGAGGCCAGCGCGGCGGGCGGCAGCGCACCCGGCTCTGCATAGACGATGATCTGCTGGCGGAACACCATCAGCGTGGGGATGGAGCGAATCTGGAAGTGCCCCGCGAGTTCGCGCTCCTCCTCGGTGTTGATCTTGGCGAACACCACGTCCGGGTGCGACTCCGACATGGATTCGAATACCGGCGCGAACTGCCGGCACGGGCCGCACCATGGCGCCCAGAAATCCAGCAGTACGATGTCGTTGCCGGTGACGGTGCTGTCGAAGGTGTCCCTGGTGATTTCGATGACTGCCATAACACTGCTCTCCGGTAATTAGCCTTGCCGGTGAGTATAACGCAGCGGGTGTGAAAAACCCGGAAGGGGTCGGCCTACTGGTCGGAACTGCGACGCCTGGGCGCGACGTCGCTGCTTTCCTGTTGATAGGTCATGTCGAGTTCGACGCGGTTGCGACCCAGGCGCTTGGCGCGGTAAAGCGCCTTGTCAGCGCGTTCGATGAAAGCGCCGGCCGATTCGCCCGGCTTGTACAGCGACACGCCGGCCGAGAAGGTCGGCACGTCGGAGACCGTGCCGTTGGACTGCCAGCGCGTCTCGTTGGCGCGGCGACGCACCTTGTTGAGCGCGCGGATGGTGCCATCGGAGTCGGTGTTCGGCAGCAGCACGGCGAATTCCTCGCCGCCGTAGCGTGCCACCATATCGTGGTGGCGGAAGATAGACAGGATGTTGCGCGAGTACACGCGCAGCACCTCGTCACCGGCGGCGTGACCGTGCTCGTCGTTCACCGCCTTGAAATGATCGAGGTCGATCAGCACGAACGACAGCGGGAAGCCGTAACGCTGTACGCGCGCCACCTCGTCTTCCAGGCGGCGCATGAAGGCGCGCCGGTTCGGCAGGCCGGTGAGTTCATCGGTCAGGCTGAGCAGACGCACCCGCGTCAGCTCGTCGGTCAGCTGGCGGCTGTCGGATTCGTATAGCTGCAGGTAGTGGTGCGTAGTGTCGAGCTTGTCGGCCAGGTCGTGATGCCCGCCCAGCGCCTTCTCGACCTCACGGATGAGCTTCCAGCGCATGTTCTCCAGTTCCGCGGGATCCTCGATCTGGCGCAGCTCGTCGAGGGTCTTTTCCAGCACCACGCCGAATTCCTCGTTCTTGCCGATGGTCTCGATGACCTGCTCGCCCAGCGTCGCCTGCAGCTTGGCGATGTCAACGCGGCGCGCCTCCAGCTCGCTGCGGTGGAGTGTCTTGAGATCCTGTCCGGCCGGAATTTCCTCGCTGATTTCGGGTGCGGCCGGTTCCGCTTCCGCCGGCAAGGACCCGGCTGTCTCTTCGACTGCGGGCTGCTCCACCGGCAAGGACTCGTCTATGACTTCGACTGCGGACTGCTCCGCCATCAAGGGCCCTGTAACGGCTTCGGGCGCAGCTTGCTCCGCCGGCTCGGGCGCGGCCTGCAGGCGCCGTTCCGGTGCCAGCGAAATTGGCCGCATCACCCCGGCGAGATGCTCTACCGCCTCCAGCGCGGCGTCATCTTCTTCAGGTTCCAGGTCCTCTTCCGGCTCGGCCACCGGCACGACACTCGCCGCCGACTCGGCGAAACTTTCCACCTCGGGATAACGCCGCGGCGCATCCGGCACGGCGTCGATGCCGAACGCAGCGAGCAGCGGGTTGATGGCGGCGAGCATGACATCGGCTTCCAGCGTCTTGCTGTCACGCATGTGCTGCGCACAGTCATCGATGAAGCCGCGCATGGTGGCAAGTTCGGACGTGGTCAGCGGCGGCTGCAGGCGTGCCTGCAACAGCCTGATCTGGAGGTAGGCCGAGGTGCCGGGGGCGTGGTGCGCGTTGAAGGCCTCGAGCAGGACGTTGACGAAGCCGGCATAGGCCATCTCGGACTCGAGGTGGCTGGTGGCCATATCATCCAGCATGCCCTCGACCTGGCGGTAGATGATGGTGCCGCCTGGCGAGTTGCGCAGCGAGCCGAGCAGCTGCAACAGCTTGCGCATGCCGCTGGGATCAAGCTCCTCCGGTCTGTCCAAACCCGCCGCCATAAAGGTCTCCTGCCTGTCCATGGGCCAGTGCAGGACGATCCGTGTCCTGTGATTTTTCTTGGCCCAACCTTACAGGGTGTTCAATCGTTCGCCCAGCCTGTTGCTTGCGTTGCTCTTGTAAACAAGGGCTTACAGGACACTGTTACGACCGCATGTCACATAATTGACGGTGAAAGTGTAACAGGTAAGGTCTGCCGTTTAACAGTGGTACAAAAGTACTAATCACAGCCTGAAGCCGCCACGAAAAAGGCCGGCATGCGGCCGGCCTGGTTCGCGGAGCAGCAGGTAATTACTTGTCCAACCCGGCAAAAATGGCATCGCGGATCTGGTCCACCTTGCCGATGCCGTTGATCTTGATGTACTGCGGCGCACCCTTGCCGCCCGCCTTCGCCCACTTCGAGTAGTACTCGATCAGCGGCTCGGTCTGCTTGTGGTACACGTTCAGGCGCTCGCGCACGGTCGCCTCCTTGTCGTCGTCGCGCTGGATCAGCGGCTCGCCGGTCTCGTCGTCCTTGCCCTCTGCCTTCGGCGGGTTGAACACGACGTGATAGGTGCGTCCGGAGGCCAGGTGCACGCGTCGTCCGCTCATGCGCTTGATGATCTCGCTGTCGTCGACGTCGATCTCGACCACGGCGTCGACCTGCACGCCCTTGTCCTTCAGGGCATCGGCCTGCGCCAGGGTGCGCGGGAAACCGTCGAACAGGTAGCCGTTCTTGCAGTCATCCTGCTTCAGGCGTTCATCGATCAGACCGAGGATGATGTCATCGGAGACCAGGCCGCCGGCGTCCATGACCTTCTTGGCCTCCACACCCAGCGGGGTGCCGGCCTTGACCGCGGCGCGCAGCATGTCGCCGGTGGAAATCTGGGGAATATTGTAACGTTCTTTGATGAAATTGGCCTGTGTGCCCTTACCGGCGCCCGGCCCACCCAGCAAGATAACCCGCATAGCGTTCTCCTCGTTCAGGAAGTGGCAAATCAAAAAGTGCGCGTATTATCCCTGCCCGCCCCGCCAATGGCCAGACAACAGAATAAATAGGGGGATGGAGGGTATTTATGTGTAGAACCTGTCTCATAATCCCCCGCGGCCGCGTTGCTGCCCGAAAGGCGCGCCTGGCCGCTCCCGGCATCCTGCCTCCCGCGGCACTCGCGCATCCATGTACAGCGCAAGGCGAACGGCGCAGCACAGTACTTGATGTGCGGGCAAGCCGTGCAACACAGCAGGCGCGCCTTTCGGGCGCAACCCCTTGGGGACCGGGCGATTTTGGCCCCTGGCTTTGTTGCGGCTCGCTCATGTAGCTACGGCTACACCACGCTCGCCGCGTCGTGCCAGGAACCAAAATCGCCACGGTCGCGGCGTGCGCGGGATTATGAGACAGGTTCTATTCAATTCAGCTGGATGCGCTGTCCCCAGGGCACCGGGCCGCGCCCCTTGACCAGCCACAGCACCGGGAATCGCGGCTCGCGTTTGGGGAATTCGCCTTCCGCGTCGGTGAAATACACCAGCAGGTCCGGATGGCAGCCACTCTCGTCCAGCCACTCGAACGGCGGCGTGAAGCGGGTGCCGCCCCCGCCGCGGATGTCCGCTGGCAGTTCGAAGGCCTCCCAGGGCTCGAACACCCAGGGTCCCTCCGGCGACAGTGCCGCGTCGCAGGCCAGCAGCGTGACGCGCGCCCGTACCTGGCCCTTGATGGCATCGATCTCGGTGACAAACTCGCGCATCTCCTCCGCGCGGATCGAGCCGCTGGTGTCCAGCACCACGACGATGTCGGTCTGCGAGCTGCGCAGGCTGGGGAAGATGGCCTCGCCTTCACGGCGCGAGGGACGCATGTAGCTGTAGTCGTCGCGCGCCACCGCAGTCATGTAGCGTGCCAGCAGCATGCGCCACGGTAACTGCGGCTGCAAAAGGTGGTCGACCAGCCGGCGCAGCGCGCCGCCGAGCTTGCCGGCCTGCATGGCCTGCTGCGCGGCACCGGCCAGGCGCTGCCGCCACTGAATGGAAAGCTGTTCTTTTTCAGCCTCGCTGAGTGCTTGCGGCGCGCCGGTGTCGTGCTCTTCCGTCCCGGCATCCGAACCGCCGCCAGCCCCGTCCTCGCTGCTGTCGTCCGGCTTGTCCGGCTGGCTGTCCTCACCCGGATCCTGTTGCTGGCTCGACTTCGTTTCTTTGCCGTACAGGTGCTGATCGTGCGGTTCTTCCTCGTTGTTCTCCTTGACCAGCGGGTAGATCTCTTCCGCCATCATGCCTTCGTAGCCGATGTTGTACAGCGCGCCCGGCACCGCCGTCATGCCTTCCCTGATCAGGATCGGGTTGATGGCGAGGTCGCAGGCCACGTCCCAGCGCTGGTGGTTGCGGTGTTCGCGACGCGCGAAGTGGGACAGCGCGCAGTGCAGCGCCTCGTGCGCCAGTGCAAACTGGGTCTGCTCCAGCGACAGGCTGTCGATCCAGGCCGGGTTGTAGTAGAACGCGCGTGCGTCGGTGCCGATGGTCTTGCACCACTTCGGATCCCCCGCCTTCATCGGCATGCGCAGCACCAGCGCACCGAGGAACGGCCGGTCGAGGATCAGCCGCGTACGCGCGGCGGAGAGCTTGGTTTCGATCTCGTCAGACATTCAATAACAAGCCTCGCGCAGAGACGCAGAGTTCGCAGAATAACGCAGAGGAAGAATTACTGCTGACGCCTCTTTTTTTACACTGGGGTTATCCATTTATGTATAGCTGAATAGTGTGTACGACGGTGTGGATAAGCCGGACAGGCATTTTCAGCAACATCTCCTGCAGAT
>DATKZN010000004.1:0-3448 GCA_035527955.1 Gammaproteobacteria bacterium | reverse complement strand
GCCTGGCGATGCTGCTGCCGCTCGATAGCAGCGCGAACACCGAAGCCGAATGGCATTTCAGGGTTTATCTCGATGACAAGGCAATCGGTTACCACCGGTTTCACCTGGAACATAACGACACCGATATGAAAATCGTGACCGAAGCGCAGTTCGACGTGACGTTCCTGAAAATTCCCGTTTTCAGGTACCGGCATAGCAATGTCGAGGTATGGAACGACCAGTGCCTGGAAAGTATTGCTTCCAGCACCGATGAAAATGGCAAGACATTCCGGGTCGAAGGTGCCGCGGATGACGCGGGTTTCCGGCTCACCACCCAAACCGGCGACACAACACTGCCCGCCTGCGTCAATACCTTTGCCTACTGGGACAAGGCCTTTCTCCAGTCCAGCCAGCTGCTGAATTCGCAAACCGGGGAATATCTGGACGTGCAGGTCAGCGACCTGGGCCAGCAGCTCATCACCGTGCGCAATGCAGAACAACTTGCCAACCGTTACCGGCTGGATACCGGAGATGCCGCCATCGATCTCTGGTACTCAGAGCGCGGCCGGTGGCTGGCCCTGCAATCAACCACCAGCAGCGGTCGTTTGCTGCGCTATGTCATGGAGTAACAGGCAGATGAAGCCCCTGGCCCGACTGTCCCTGCTCTTCCCGCTTGTGGCACTTGCCGCATGCAGCAGCATGCCCGCCGCGTTGCAGACTGTCGAGCATGTTGATCTGCCGCGCTTCATGGGTGACTGGTATGTGATTGCCAGCATACCGACCTTTATCGAGCGCGGAGCGCACAACGCAATCGAATCCTATGAGCTGGTCAGCGACAGGCAGGTCGCAACGACATTCCGCTTCAACGATGGCGCCTTCGACGGCCCCCTGCGGACCTACCGGCCCACCGGGTTTGTCAGGGAAGACCCGTCCAATGCTGTCTGGGGCATGCAGTTCATCTGGCCGATCAAGGCCGATTACCGGGTGATGTACCTCAACGAGGATTACACCCATACCGTGATAGGCCGCAACAAGCGCGACTATGTCTGGATCATGGCGCGCACACGCACGATTCCAGAGGGTGAATTTATAAATCTGGTCAGGCTCATCGAAGAACAGGGCTACGACGCCGCCAATCTACGCCGGGTGCCACAGAGAAACGTGACAGCAGGAGTCAAGCAGCCATGAAGATCGCCGTGATCGGGACAGGAATAGCCGGTAACGTTGCCGCCTGGCACTTGTGCCGGGAGCATGAAATCACGGTATTCGAGGCAAACAGCCACATAGGCGGCCACACGCACACCCACGATATCGTTCATAATGGCGAGCAGCATGCCATCGATACCGGGTTTATTGTCTTCAACGACTGGACCTATCCGAATTTCATCGCATTGCTCGATGAACTCGGCGTCGAATCCCGGCCCACGGCCATGAGCTTCAGCAGCCGCTGTGAAACCACCGGTATCGAATACAACGGCTCGTCGCTGAACGGGCTGTTTGCCCGGCGGCGCAACCTGTTCAGCCCCCGCTTTCACGGCATGATACGCGACATCCTGCGCTTCAATCGCGAAGCCAGGGAATTGCTTGCCAGCAACGACGAGTCGCTCACGCTGGGCCGCTACCTGCATGACATGAAGTACGGCCGCCTGTTCATCGACAATTACATCATACCGATGGGCGCCGCCATCTGGTCGACAGACCCGCAGCAGATGCTGGCATTCCCGGCCTGTTACTTTGTGCGGTTCTTCGCCAACCACGGGCTGCTGAACATCAGGAACCGGCCACAGTGGCGCGTCATCAGCGGCGGCTCCCGCGAGTATGTAAAGAGTCTGACGGCGCCGTTCAGGGACAGGATACGCCTCAACGAAGCCGTCGTTTCCGTAAAGCGGCTGCCCACACATGTTGAATTGCGCACCTCTGCCGGTCATACGGAACGCTTCGACCACCTGTTCATTGCCACCCATAGTGACCAGGCGCTGGCCGCCTTGTCCGACCCCACCGGCCCTGAACGCGAGGTACTGGGCGCGATCCCCTACCAGCAGAATGAGGTCGTACTGCATACCGACATTTCGCTGCTGCCGAAGTCGAGACGTGCCTGGGCTGCCTGGAATTACCTGCGCAGGGACGGTGACAGCACCAGGGTATCCGTCACCTACAACATGAACATCCTGCAGGGTATTCAGTCGACAACGACCTTCTGCGTGACACTCAACGATGCACAGCATATCGATCCCGACAAGATCATCCGCCGCATCCAGTACCACCACCCGGTCTATACCGCGCAGGGTGTCGCGGCGCAGCAACGCCAGCGGGATATCAACGGCGAGTGCCGCACCTGGTATTGCGGCGCCTACTGGCGGCACGGATTTCACGAGGACGGTGTCGTCAGCGCACTGCAGGCACTGCAACATTTCAGGGAATACAGGGCATATGCACAGCCGTCTCTACGTCGGGCAGGTTAAACACCGCCGTTATCAGCCGAGGCAGCACGCATTTCAGTATGCGCTGTTCATGCTGTATCTCGACCTGGACGAACTGCCTGCGCTGTTCGCCAGACGCTGGTTCTGGTCTGCCACACGCCCTGCACTGGCCCGCTTCAGGCGCGACGAGCATCTCGGCGACAAGAGCATCGACCTGGCAACAGCCGTGCGCCAGCTGGTCAGGGATGAAGCCGGCATCACACTGTCGGGACCGGTACGACTCCTTACCAACCTGCGCTATTTTGGCTTCGGCTTCAATCCGGTCAGCTTCTATTACTGTTTCGACGAGTCCGGCGACAGGCTCGAGGTCATTGTCGCCGAGGTCAACAACACGCCATGGGGCGAGCAGTACTGCTACATCCTGCCCGAGTCACACAACAGGGGCAATGCAAAATCGAAACGGTTTTTGCATGACAAGCGCTTTCACGTGTCGCCCTTCATGGACATGGGTATCGACTACGACTGGCGTTTCACGCAACCCGGCGAAAAACTCGTCGTGCACATGAAGAATTACCGGCACCGGGAAATACTGTTTGACGCAACGCTGGCCCTGCAGCAGCGACCCGTCGATGGCATGAACCTCGCCGGCGTTCTCATCCGCTACCCCTTCATGACGGCAAAAATCGTCGTGGCCATTTATTACCAGGCGTTGCGCCTGTGGCTGAAGCGGGTTCCGTTATTTCCACACCCTGACAAACAGGAGGCACCGAATCCGGTGAGAAGATCATGAAATCCGCCGCATTATGCATAGACAAGTCCACCCTGCAAACCCGCGAAACCGGTGTTGTCACCGACTATATAAAACAGGCCATCCTGAACCGGCTAAAAAGCCTGCGCCATGGCGAACTCGTGATAATCGACGGAGATGAGCGACATGTCTTCGGAAGGAAGGACCGTATATTTCCCAAATCCGTCACCGTCACTGTCACCGATCCCGCTTTCTACACCAGGGTACTGATGCAGGGTGCACTCGGAGGCGGCGAAGCCTA
>DATKZN010000003.1:0-34514 GCA_035527955.1 Gammaproteobacteria bacterium | reverse complement strand
GTACGGACTGTGAATTCGGTGTCGATCCTGATCTTGCCATCCGGGTCGAGCACGCCGACCTGGTCGTTTTTCGCGTTGCTTACCACCGGGATCGGGTCCTGGAACAGGGGGCGGCGCACGAACTTCAGCTGCCAGCCCAGCGTAGTGATCTCGTCCAGCGTCTTTGCCTGCGCCGGGGTCAGCACCTGCCGCAGGTTCTCAGGAATGGCCTGTTCGCCCTTGCGCTTGTCGTTTTGCATCAGTCGATACCCGTGTTGCCCGGAAGGGAAATGGTTGCGAATCCATAGGGTATTCGGCGCCGCCGGCCGGTCCCTTGAGTGCAATGGCCCCGGGGCAGCCATTCCAGACCGGCCGGCGTGCCCGGCACGACCCTCACGCCGCGCCGGAAAAGTGGCTATGCTTTCCGGTATGTACCCGCGAACAGCCCGCATCCTGCCGGTCATGGGCCTGCTGCTGTGTGGGGCCGTGTCGGCGGAGGACGCCGACTGGCCCGAGTCCGTCACGGCGGTCGATACCGCCCGGGTCAACGAAGGGTCGCTGGTATTTCTCGCCGCCGCCCCGGAGCGCCGGGTCCTGCAGACGCGCAACCGGCTGACCATCGGTGCTGACAGCCTGGCCAGCGGCTGGGTCGTGCTCGAACAGTGCCAGCGCAACCTCGACCCCGTCGCGGCGGTCGAGATCGTGTACCGCTACCACGGCCTGCGCGGTCTGCGCGTGGCGTCGGCAACGGCCATGGATTCGGCGCACGTGGCCGGCAACAGCGTGCAGCTAAGCGGTGTGCGGCCGGGCGGCGAGGTGTGCATCGTGGCAGAGGTGCAGGTGCTGAAACCGGAAGGTGCCGGTGGCTACCGCCTGCAAAGCGGCCCGTTTCACCGCCGCTTCCTGGATGGCTATTATCCGCTTGCGCTCGATTACCGCGTCGAGTGGCCGGCTGGCCGGCTGGTGCTGGTGTCGGTAGTGCCCGCGGCGCAAGAAGGTTTTGCAGTGCAAACGCAGCCGGGCAGTCTGCAGATCGACACCCTGTTCGAAGGCCGGCTGACCATCGAGCTGCAGTTCGAACCTTTCGGGAATCAGAAATGATTTGAAACAGATACTCGCGCAAAGACGCTGAGATCGCAGAGAAACTTATTTCAATAATACCTCGCGCCAAGGCGCCAAGGCAGAAACAAGTGAATCACCCTAGGAGCGGACGTTGTCCGCGAATAATACAGCCATCTTGGTTCGCGCATTCCTGCGCGCCTGCGCGATTAGCTATTCCTGCAGAAGCCAATGCAGGAATAGCAAAGCTAAACCTCTGTGCTCTCTGTGACCTCTGTGGCAATCTTTCCTGGCGCCTTCGCGTCTTTTTATCAAGGTGGTTTGCGAAGTGAATCGCTGCGGTCTCTGCGTCTCTCGGCGATTGCTCCCGGCATTGCTCTACCTCCTCGGTAACTGCTCCATTCGTTACTCTACCTCCTACATCCATGTAGTCGTGCGTCACTGTAGTCGTACGCGAGGTCCTCTTTCGAGCAGACTTGCGTTTACCCGTTGCCCGAGCCGGCGATCAGGAATACCCCGATCACCATCAGGGCGCCCGCAGCGAGGTTTTTCGACAGCCCCTGTTCGTGAAACAGCCAGGCGCCGTACAGCATGCCGAACAGCAGGCTGGTGCGTTTGACCGCGATCATGTAGGCGACCTCGATCTGCCCGATGGCGTAGAAATGTGTCACCACCATGATCGCCATGCAGGCGCCGATGGTGATGTGTGCCAGCGGGTTCCGGCCCAGTGCGCGCCAGGTGCCGATATGGCGCGATCCAAACAGCAGCGCAGTCAGGCCGCCCAGCGCGACGAAATAGAATGGACCGAAAAACCCCGGCGTGACCTGCGCTAACGCCGCCTTGCCGAGCACCGAGGTCAGGCTGTAGATGGCCGCGGCGATCAGCATCAGGCGCGACCCCGGCTCGCGTGCGATAGCATGAAACGGTGCGAAGATGCGCCAGCCCGCGCTGTCATGCGCCGCCTGCAGATTCAGCAGCCAGGCGCCGCATACCACGAGCAGGATACCGGCGAAGCCGGCCGGGCTGACCTGTTCGCCGAGCAGCAGGTAGCCGGTGAGCACGTTGAACACCGGGGTGAAGGCCAGGTAGGGCAGGGTAAGCGAGAGCGGCGACTCGCGGATCGCCCGCATGTACAGCCACATGGCGAGGATTTCCAGCGGCATCAGCACGGCCATCCGGCCCCAGAATGCGGCCGTCAGGGCCGGCCAGGGCTGCAGCAGCAACAGGGGCAGCAGCAGCATACCGGCCACCCCGAATCGTACCAGCACCAGTTCGCCGGGCCGGTAGTGCGCGAGGAAACGCTTGGACAGCGCATCCGCGGTCGCGAGGAAAAAAGCCGACAGCAGGGTCAGTCCAAGCCAGTTCATGGGGCGTGAGGTGTGGTTGAATGGGGCCGTGTACCGGGCGCACGCGCCAGTATACCGGTTCCCGGCTCGCCGTCAGCGAACCCTCACAGGCGAAAATCGCGCCGGATTTTTATACAATACGGGTATCAACGGAAACACGGGTATTTCTTCCGCAGCCTGCTTGTCTCCCCCTGGACCTGGAATGTGTCCGCTTACGTCGTCGACCATGATCGCATATAGAAAGGTAACTCAGCTATGAAATGCAGTGCAGAACGCCTGATCGACGCCATGATCGGCGTCGACCTGGCCAAGCAGCGCAAGGCTGAGCAGGAGCGGGCCACCATCGCCAGAAAGGCCACCTATGTCGTGACAGTGTCGCGCGGCTACGGTTCGCGTGGCAAGCAGGTGGCGCAGGCACTGGCCGACCGCCTGGGCGTGCGCTGTTGCGACCGCACCATCCTGGAGGAGGTTGCCAAGCGCGCCGCGGTAGACGTCGAGCTGGTCTCCAAACTCGATGAAACCGTCAGGCGTTCCGCCCTGATGCCCTGGAAGGCCGCGTTCACCGGCAAGACACTGGGCGAGCAGCGCTATCTGGATCACCTGATAAAGGTGGTTCTGAACATCTCGAAAAAGGGCGGTGTCATTGTCGGGCGCGGCGCGCACCTGATTCTCGGGCCCGAGCGCGCCTTTCGTGTCCGTATCGTCGGCAGCCCGGATGCCTGTGCCGCGCGGATTGCCGAGCGGGAACACATTGACCTGGCAGCGGCCAGGGAACGCGTGCGGACTGTCGATCAGGAGCGTGCCGAGTACCTGGAGAAACTCTACGGTTCGGACATCAAGGACTGCAGCGATTATGACTTCGTCATCAACTCGGACCGCTTCAGCCTCGAGCAGATGGTCGACATGATACTCGGCGGCATGCGGCAGGCAGGCTACGAAATCACTCCGGATATCCTGCAGGCCGGCTGAGCAGCTGCGATCAGAACGCGCAACCCGCACCAGGACGCAAAGTCACCAGAAAAAGTTTTACCACAGGGTGCACCGGGTACACAGAGAAGATCAGATGTAGCCTGCGGTTCATCTCACCGCATCCTACGCAATTACCAGACATTATTTGCCTCTGTGTCCTCAGCGCACTCTGTGGCAATGATTTCCCGCCGGCAGGCGCAATCGCCCCGCATGCTATACACTAGCTTCAGCAAACTCCTGGTAACCCTATGTCCGCCATCACCATCCCCAAGGCCGCCGCCGCCCTGTACGACTACCCGAAGTACTGGGCGGAATGTTTCGGCAGCGCGCCGTTTCTGCCCGTGTCACGGGTGGAGATGGATGCGCTGGGCTGGGACGCCTGCGACATCATCCTGGTAACGGGGGATGCGTATGTGGATCACCCCTCGTTCGGCATGGCGATCATCGGCCGGCTGCTGGAGGACCAGGGCTTCCGCGTCGGCATCATCGCGCAGCCCGACTGGCACTCGAAACAACCGTTCGAGGCGCTTGGCCGGCCGACGCTGTTCTTCGGCATCACCGCCGGCAACATGGACTCGATGATCAACCGCTACACGGCCGACCGCAAGCCGCGCTCGGATGACGCCTACACGCCGGGCGGGCAGGGCGGTGCGCGCCCGGACCGCTGCACGCTGGTCTATGCGCAGCGCGCCCGCGAGGCGTACCCGGACGTGCCCGTCGTGCTGGGCGGTATCGAGGCCTCGCTGCGCCGCATCGCACACTACGACTACTGGCAGGACAGCGTGCGCCGTTCCATCCTGCTCGACGCGCACGCCGACATCCTGCTCTTCGGCAATGCCGAGCGCGCCGTGGTCGAGCTGGCGCACCGTCTGGCAGCGGGTGAATCGATCCGCAACATCACCGACATTCGCGGCACGGCCTTCCTGCGCCACGAGTCGCCGCCCGGCTACAGCGAGATAGATTCCAGTCGCATCGACCGGCCGGGACGGGTCGAGGCGCGCATCAATCCCTATATCAGTACCGAGGAGCTACCGGCGTGCGAGCAACAGCGCCGCAACAACGCCTGGCTCGGCCTGGACGAAAACGGCAGCCCGCTGGTGGAACTGGTGCATCCGAAACTCGAACGCGCGCAGACCGTGATCCGCCTGCCGTCATTCGAGAAGGTGCGCAACGATGCCGTGCTGTACGCGCATGCCAGCCGCGTGCTGCACCTGGAGACCAACCCCGGCAACGCGCGTGCGCTGGTGCAGAGTCACGCGGGTGTGGACCTGTGGCTCAACCCGCCGCCGATTCCGCTCACCACGGAAGAGATGGACTACCTGTTCGACCGGCCCTATGCGCGCGTGCCGCATCCGGCGTACCGGGGTGCGCGCATCCCTGCCTACGAAATGATCCGCTTCTCGGTGAACATCATGCGCGGCTGCTTCGGTGGCTGCACCTTCTGTTCCATCACCGAGCACGAGGGGCGCATCATCCAGAGCCGCTCGCAGGCCTCGATCCTGCGCGAGGTCGAGACGATCCGCGACAAGGTGCCGGGTTTCACCGGTGTGATCTCCGACCTGGGTGGTCCGACCGCCAACATGTACCGCATCGCCTGCAAGAGCCGGGAGATCGAGGCTGCCTGCCGCAAGCCGAGCTGCGTTTATCCCGGCATCTGTCCGAACCTCGACACCGACCATTCGGCGCTGACGCAGCTGTACCGTGCGGCGCGTAAACTGCCGGGCATCAAGAAGGTGCTGGTCGCGTCCGGCGTGCGCTACGACCTCGCCATCGAAGACCCGGAATACGTGAAAGAACTGGTCAGCCACCACGTCGGCGGCTACCTGAAGATCGCGCCCGAGCACACCGAAAACGGGCCGCTGTCGAAGATGATGAAGCCGGGGATCGGCGCCTATGACCGCTTCCGCGAAATGTTCGAGACATTCTCGAAACAGGCCGGCAAGGAGCAGTACCTGATCCCGTACTTCATTGCCGCACACCCCGGCACCAGCGACGAGGACATGCTCAACCTCGCACTCTGGCTGAAGCGCAATGACTTCCGCGCCGACCAGGTCCAGGCGTTCTATCCCTCGCCGATGGCGACCGCCACCGCCATGTACCGCTCCGGCAAGAACCCGCTGGCCCGTGTGACCTACAAGAGCGAGGCGGTCGAAAGCGTGAAGAGCCCGGAGCAGCGTCGCCTGCACAAGGCCTTGCTGCGCTACCACGATCCCCGCAACTGGCCGTTGCTGCGTGCCGCGCTGATCAGAATGGGACGCGCGGAGCTGATCGGTGACGGCAGGAACCAGCTCATCCCGTCGCAGCAGCCGGACGAGGCACGCGACTACCAGGCCCCGCGGCGCAAGAATTCCGAACGCGCCCACCAGCGCCGCACCAGGGGCAAGAAGGTGCTCACACAACACACCGGCCTGCCACCCGGGTCGGATCGCCGGTCTTAGACCCTGCGCGAGCGCACGGCCGCGATGGCACAACCGACGCCGCCTGTTTATGGCATGCCCTACGTGGCCGGCCGCGCCTGCGGTGTACTGCAATATGGCCTGAATACTGACCCGGCCGGGCGCATCGTGATGCTGGATACCCCCGTGCCGGGGCCGTTGCCTCAGCCTCCGGCCGGCATTGTGGTGGTCAACGGCGCGCCGCTGTCGCATGCCATGATCCCGCTGCTTGGCAGCGGTGTACCCACGGTACTGGTCACGCCTGCACAAGCCACGGTCCTGCGCGAGGGTGTTGAGGTGCTGCTCGACGGCAGCACCGGTATGATCACCGCACCGTGTGCAGCTGTCGAGGTCGGCCCGCCGCCGGCGCTTCTGCCTGCCGTGACCACCGACGGCACCCGGGTCACCCTGCGTGTCAGTGCCCGTGACCCGCACTCAGTGCAGCGTGCCGTTGCCCTGGGTGCCGAATCCATCGGCCTGGTGCGATCCGAGTTCCTGGCACCCGCCGATGTCCGGCAGCGCCTGGATGCGGCCTTCTACCGGCAGGCCTTTGCAGCGATATGTGCAGCGGCCGCCGGTCTGCCGGTAACCATCCGCCTGATCGACATTGCGGTCGACAAGCAGCCGGCCTGGCTGCCGGCACAGGCCGGTGTCGGCGGTGTGCTCGGACGTCAGGGCGTTCGTCTGTACACGGAGCCGTCCGTGCATGCCATTTACCAGGCGCAACTGCAGGCCATTGACAAACTGTCCGTCGAGTGTGAGCTGTGCGTGCTGCTGCCGTACGTGGCCGATCGGGTGGAGCTGGAATTCTGGTACCGCGATATCCAGGCGCAGCTGTCACGGCACCTGCCCGTCGGCGCAATGGCCGAGACCCCGGCCGCAGCGCTGGCGCTGGGCGCATGGCTCGAGGTGGCGGAATTCGCGGGCCTGGGCTGCAATGACCTGATGCAGTGCCTGTTCGGTGCTGACCGAGATCGCCCCGAACTGGCGCATTACCTCGACCCCCATGCGCCCGCACTGTACCGTTTTCTGCACCAGGTTGCCTGCGGGATGCAGGGGCAGGGTGAGCGCGTACAGCTGTGCGGGGTGCTGCCGCAACTTCCCGGTATCCTCCCGGTACTGCTGGGTCTGGGTTTCCGTGTCTTTTCGGTGGAAGCCGCTCAGCTGCCCTGGCTGACGCAGTCGATTGCACAAACCGACATCGGGGCAGCGCAGGAGCTGGCAGCGCAGGTTTGCCGTGCGCAATCCTCGCAGGTGGTGCGGGAACTGCTGGGGCTGGCTACAAGCCGGGCGTCGTAGCGGTGGACGCGGAGCGCGAACGAAACGGCCATCCCTGTGCTCCTACACCAATAGTTGCACAGGGTAGGAGCGGACGCAGTCCACGAACAACGGAAGTTGGGCGAAGTCCTGAGAGTCAGGGACCGGGGACTCATGCCGGTTCGGCATTGATCTCCGGTCCCTGCTGGCAGTCTCAACTAATGGCTGGATTACTCTGTCGGTACACCGTAACCGGGACCGTAGCCCGGGCCAGGACCATAACCCGGCCCGGGGCCGTAACCCGGTCCGGGACCGTACTCAGGGCCAGGGCCATAACCGGGGCCTGGTCCATAACCGGGACCCGGTCCGTAAGCTTCATCGCCGCGCGGACCGTAACCGCGGTCGCGGCCGTAATCCCGGTTGCTGCGATTGCCCATGCCGAAGCCCGAGCCGCTGCCTTCGCGTGGACCGGCGCCGCGTTCCCGACCGTAGTCCCGGTTGCTGCGATTGCCCATGCCGAAACCGGAGTCTGAGCCACGGTCGTCGTCATTGCCGGGACCCTGTCGATCACCCGGACCTGGTCCCTTGCCGGTCTCGCTGCCGTCGCCCGGCCGGTAACGGTTTTGATGGCGCTGTTCGTAGCGATTTTCGTATCTGTCGCCATAGCCGCGGTCGCGGCCGTAATCCCGGTTGCTTCGATTGCCCATGCCGAAGCCCGAGCCGCTGCCCTCGCGCGGGCCGGAGCTGTAGTCGCGATCCTGGCCCCGGCTGGAGCCCATGCCCATGCCACCGGCTTCGGCCGTGGTCATCACCACCGAGCCGGCCAGCGCCATGGCGGCCAGGATGCTGGAAATCTGGAATGATCGTTTCAAGTTGTATTCTCCTTCTGAACTGTTAGGGTTTTTTATCTGGCACGGCAATATCACGCATTTTACACACTTCCGGTGCGCTCGCTTGATAATGCGCCACAATTCCGCCATTGCCAAATGATCCCGGTCAAGCGCCGTGGTGTTCCCGTGGCCGTCTGTGTTCGCGCGCTGTGACTTCTATCGTCGCAGGGTGCTGATTCCAGTCGGAAACATCGCTGCCGATACTTTGCAAACAGTGCGCCGTGGTTATATCGTTCACGGCCTTGCAAGCCGGGAGTACAACCGGCGTTCAACCGGGAAGATACGAACCATGCAGTATGAAACCATTGATGCCGTGATCACTCCCCAAGGCAGCCTCGACGTGCTGTCGCGGGCCGAGGTCGCCAAGCTGCTCGATACCACCAAGGGGGGCCTGTACAGCACGCTGCGCAACTGTGCGCTGGCGGTGCTGAACGTGGGCAGCATGCTGGACGACGGCAAGGAATTACTGGAGCGCTACAAGTCCTTCGACATCCAGATCATCCCGGAAGAGCGCGGCATCAAGCTCAAGGTCACCGGTGCGCCGGCCAGTGCCTTCGTCGACGGCGTCATGATCAAGGGCATCAGCGAACACCTGCTGGCGGTGCTGCGCGACGTGGTGTACGTCAGCGACAAGATCGCCACCAATCCGAAGTTCGACCTGGTGTCCTCGGAAGGCATCACCAACGCCGTGTTCCACATGCTGCGCAACGCCAACATCCTGCGTCCGCTGACCAACCCGCGCCTGGTGGTGTGCTGGGGCGGTCACTCGATCAGCCGCGAGGAGTACGACTACACCAAGGAGGTCGGTTATCAGTTCGGGCTGCGTTGTCTGGATACGTGCACGGGCTGCGGCCCGGGTGCGATGAAAGGCCCGATGAAGGGTGCGACCATCGGCCACGCCAAGCAGCGTATCCGCGACGGCCAGTACCTCGGCATCACCGAGCCCGGCATCATCGCCGCCGAGTCGCCCAACCCGATCGTCAACGACCTGGTGATCCTGCCGGACATCGAGAAACGCCTGGAGGCGTTTGTGCGCACCGGCCACGGCATCGTGGTGTTTCCCGGTGGCGTGGGCACCGCCGAGGAAATTCTCTACGTGCTCGGCATCCTGCTGCACCCGGATAATGCGAAGCTGCCGTTCCCGCTTGTCTTCACCGGCCCGGCCGGGTCCGCCGACTACTTCCGCGAGATCGATGCCTTCATCGGCGCCACCCTCGGACCCGATGCGCAGCGCCGCTATTCGATCATTGTCAATGACGCGGAGCGCGTGGCGCACGACATGAAACGTGGTATCGCGGAGGTTCGCGAATACCGCAAGCACCGCGACGATGCCTATTATTTCAACTGGTCACTGAAGATCGAGCTGGAATTCCAGCGGCCGTTCGTGCCAACCCATGAAAACATGCGCAACCTGCAGCTGCATCGTGACCAGCCGCGTCACACGCTGGCGGCCAACCTGCGGCGCGCGTTCTCCGGTATCGTCGCCGGCAATGTCAAGAACGAGGGCATTCGCGCCATCGAGAAACACGGCCACTTCGAGATCCGCGGTGACGCCACCATCCTGGACCCGCTGGATTCGCTGCTCAAGTCATTCGTCGCGCAACAGCGCATGAAACTGCCGGGTACGGAATACGTGCCCTGCTACCGCATTGTGAAGTAGCGGCGACCTGAAAACCCTGTCTCGCGCAATGACGCAAAGGCGCCGTGAAAATGTAGGGTGCGTTTTACGCACCGCGAATGGTCCCCGGCCGGGAATGTTGCACAGAGTGCACCCTGCAACTGAATCAGCTGAAGTGAAACGTGAGCGTTGAAAAGAAGAATAGCCACGGAAGCACACGGAAGGACACGGAAAAATTGATTATTGCAGGGTTGGCGCAGGGTGCGTTGTCCACACCGTGAATGGTGCACGGAGTGCACCCTGCCGAATCGGATCGCGCCATGGCAGGGGTTGGCGCAGGGTGCGTTGTACGCACCGTGAATGGTGCACGGAGTGCACCCTACATCTTTTTAAACTCCAGGAAATAATTGGCACGCAGCAGCGGCTTGTCGTCCACCAGCCTGAAGCCGGCGGCCTGCACCTCGCGGATCACCTGGTGCCGGTCACCACGCACGTGTGACATGACCCAGCGCGAGCTGATGCGCGGATCGCGGCGAAAGTCGATAATGATGAGCCGCCCACCCCGGCGCAATGCATGGTGGATGGAGGCCAGCATGTCGTCGGGGTATTCGAAGTGGTGGTAGGTGGCGGTGACGAAGGCCAGGTCGACGGCGTCGTCGGGCAGGCCGGTGGCGTGCTGTGAATTGACAATACCCTGCACATTGGTCAGTCCCTGTTCGCGGCAGGTACGCAGGATGTTCTCGACAAAGGTATCGGAGATGTCGACGGCATACACCGTGCCGCCGGGCGCGACCGCCCGTGCAAACAGGCGGGTGAACAACCCGGTGCCGGCGCCGATGTCGGCCACCGTCATGCCGGGACGGACGGCGCTGGCGGTGACAATGGCGCCGCGCCGTTCGTACACCTCGCGATCACGCCGTTCGAAGGTGTTGACCCACTGCTGCCAGTTCGGGTGTTCGTAGCTGCGGTTGATGCCGGGGCGGATGCTGTGTTCCTGTGCCGCAAGCGAGCCGGCGGCCAGCAGCAGGGCCAGCACATACAGCACGAACGAACGGCGGCGGAGCAGGGCGGTCATGCCTGCTAGCATAGCTGCTGGATGGGCCGTGGTCAGGCCGGCGGGTTGCGCGACTATAATCAAACTGTCCAGACCGTCCTCAAGGAGCTGCAACATGAAAGGTAACTGCTTGATTGCCCTGCTGTTCATGTCTCTGCCTGGCGCCGTGTTCCCGTCACAGGTCGGTACGGGGGGCAACCCCTGGTGGTGGGACGATGCCTGGTGGAACGAAGGGTTGCTTACGGTGCCGGAAAATTTCGCCACCGAGACACGCTGGATCAGCTATCAGAGCGGGGACGTGGAGGTCCCGGCCATGGTGGTGCGGCCTGCACAGCCAGGTAAATTCCCGGCAGTACTCTTCCAGCACGGCCGGCGCGGGTTGGACAGCCTGGTGCAGCGTCTGGCGCAACGACTCGCGGCACGCGGCTTCGTGGTGCTGGCCCCGGATATCTACACCGCGCACTTCATCGGTACACACCCGATCGAACACGATTATGCCCTGGAAAAGGACGTCGATGCCGCGGTCGACGTACTGCTGGCACGCGATGACATCAGCGGCACCCGGGCGTGCCTGTATTCGCATACCCGCGGCGGCTATTACGCCCTCAAGGTGGCGACCACCTTCAAACGCCAGGAGCGTGATATCGCCTGCTATGTGTCCACGTACCCGCACCTGCAGGACCCGAATGCGCCGGAGCCGCTGCAGGTCTACGGTTATGCACCCGAGATCGAAGACCTGATGTTGCCCACGCTGGTCTTCATCGGTGACGAGGAGCAATACCAGCGCCGGCGCGTAATCGAGACCAGCATCAAGATCCTGCAGGACAAGGGCCGGGATGCCCGGCTGGTGATCTATCCCGGTGTCGGGCGCGGTTTCGATTTCCGCGATGCGGATGTCCGCACCTTTGCCGATGACCTGGCCTCGAAAGATGCCGTGCAGCGCGCGGCGGAGTTCATGCGCAAGCATCTCGCGCAGTAGGAGCGGACGCGATCCGCAGTCGTTTTAAATACCGCATCGCCCATGAAATGCGCTCTCACGACAATAGCAGCTCCTGTAGGAGCGGATCCCATCCGCGATCATTTTAAATGCCGCATCGCGCATGAGATGCGCTCCTACACTAATAGACGCTCCTGTAGGGGCGGGACGTTGTCCGCGAACGAAACACCCGTTGCGGGTGGAAATAAACTGATACACATCCATAATGCCCGGTACGATGCCTGCCTGCGCATACTGCAATTACTCCGGTCGGCCGCGCCTGCAGCCGGCGTGGCTGCTGTGGCTGGCCATCCTGGTGTGGCTGGTGCCGCTGGGCTTCCTGGCGCAGGGCTACTGGCCGTTTTTCCTGCTGCCTGCCGTGGCCATCAGCGCCTGGGCCTTTACCGCCGTGCGCCGTACCTGCCCGAACTGTGGCACAGTAGGGTCAACACGCAAGCCGGGCACTGGCCCGCAGTAACCAAGAGACCGAATCTGCTGCTGACACCATGAAACCCCTGTACAGCACCGACCGCGAAGTCCTGGACACGGCCATCCGCTGGCTGGAGGCGGGGCAGCGCCCGGCCCTGGTGACGGTGGCGAAGACCTGGGGATCATCGCCGCGCCCGCCCGGCGCCCTGATGCTGATGGCTGCCGATGGACGCCAGGTTGGCTCGGTGTCGGGCGGTTGCGTGGAGGCAGACCTGGTATCGCGCTACCAGGACGGGCAGCTCGGCGACCGGTTCCCGACCCTGATCGACTACGGCGTCGACCACGCGCAGGCGAGCCGGCTCGGCCTGCCCTGCGGCGGACGGCTGGAGCTGCTGGTCGAACAGCTCGACAGCGCGGCTCCGCTCCGGCACATCCTGGAGCGAACCGGCGCCGGGCAACTGGTGACGCGGCGCGTCTGCCTGGCCACCGGCGAGGTGAGCCTGCACACACCCACCGATGCCGCCGACGCCTTCAGTTACCAGGCCGACGTCCTCAACAAACTGTTCGGTCCGCGCTGGCGGTTGTTATTGATCGGCGACGGTGAACTGGCCCGCTATGTCACGCAACTGGCATTGACGCTGGATTACCATGTCATCATCTGCGATCCGCGCGACATACCACAGGCGGCACCACTCCCGGAGGGTGTCGACCGCCTACAGACGATGCCCGACGAGGCGGTGCAGGCCTGGGTCACGCATGCGCGCAGCGTGGTCATTGCCCTGACGCACGATCCGAAACTCGATGACATGGCGCTGCTCGATGCACTGGATTCACCGGCGTTCTATGTCGGGGCCATCGGCTCGCGACTCAACAGTGCGCGGCGCCGCGAGCGCCTGCAGGCGCTCGGCCTTACCGACGCACAAGTGCAGCGCCTGCATGCCCCGGTCGGCCTGCAGATCGGCAGCCATACACCACCCGAGATCGCGCTGTCGATCATGGCCGAGGTCACGGCACTGCGAAACCGGGTGCAGCCCGTGGCACCGGCCATGGATGCATGAGGCCGGCCTGCACTGTCATCCTGCTGGCCGCGGGGCAGGGCACGCGCTTCGGCGCCAACAAGCTGCTGCAAACACTGGCGGACGGAACGCCGATGGCCGTCGCCTGTGCACGCACGCTGCAGTCCGTGCCGGCACAGTGCCTTGCCGTGGTCGATGATCCGCAGGGTGCGGTTGCAGAGCTGCTGGCGGACGCGGGCCTGCAGATTGTCGCCAACCCGCACGCGCACGCCGGCATGGGCACGAGCATTGCCTGCGGCGTGGCCGCCAGTGCAACGGCCGCGGGCTGGATCATTGCGCTGGCCGATATGCCGTACGTGCCGGCCGGCGTGGTGCGGCAGGTGGCCGACCGGCTGGCACAGGGCGCGGACCTGGTGGCGCCGGTCTGGCATGGCCGGCGCGGCCACCCGGTCGGATTCGCGGCACGCCACGGGCCGGCCCTGCAGGCGCTGTGCGACGACCGGGGTGCGCGCGACATCCTCGACGCCCACCGTAACTCACTGGAATTGATCGAAACAACGGACCGCGGCGTCATCATCGACATCGATACCCCGGCGGCACTGGTGCGCTGATGCCAGGCAATCGGCCATGACAGCGCCGCGCCATTTCCATTAACATGGACACCCCGGTGTTGTACAAGTCCGCAGGAGGTGGGTCATGCTGCAACTGAACGTGAACGGTCAGCTCCACGAGCTGGACATCGATCCCGACACGCCACTGCTGTGGGCGCTGCGCGATCACCTGCACCTGTACGGCACCAAGTACGGCTGCGGCATCGGCCTGTGCGGTTCCTGCACGGTGCACATCGATCATAAGGCGGTACGCGCCTGCCTGGTGACGGCCGCCGATGTCAGCGGCAAGGCCGTCACCACCATCGAGGGTCTGGCGCCGGACAGCGAACCGGTGCAGCTGGCCTGGCAGGCATTCCAGGTGCCGCAGTGCGGCTACTGCCAGCCGGGCATGATCATGGCCAGCGTCGCCCTGTTGCGTGACAAGCCATCACCCACCGATGCCGACATCGATGCCGCGATCACCAACATCTGCCGCTGCGGCACCTACAACCGCGTGCGCCAGGCCATCCACGCGGCCGCCGCCGGGAAAAAGGAGGGCGCCGATGTCTGAATCCTTCAAGCTGACGCGTCGCGCCTTCCTGGTGCGCAGCGGCGTGGCCGGTGCCGGCCTGCTGCTGGGGTTTCACCTGCCATCACGGCGCAAGTTCGCCGCGGCACCCGTGGCCGGAACAGAAGCCGCCCAGCCGGCGGAGGTCAACGCCTGGATCGAGATCCACCCGGACGACAGCGTGCTGATCCGCGTTGCGCGTTCCGAGATGGGGCAGGGTATCTTCACGGCGCTGCCCATGCTGGTGGCGGAGGAGCTGGACTGCGACTGGGGCAAGGTGCGCGCGGAATATGCCTCGGCCAGCGAGAACCGGCGCCGCGGCGAGGTCTACCGCTCGATGAGCACCGGCGGCAGCCGTTCGGTGCGCGAATCCAACGATTATCTGCGCATGGCCGGTGCGGTGGCGCGCGAGATGCTGGTCGCGACGGCAGCCAGCCAGTGGAAGGTACCGGCGGAGGAATGCCGCACCGCCGACGGCATCATCACCCACACGCCCAGCGGGCTCACCAAGCGCTACGGCGCGGTGGCCGCGGCGGCCGCGCAACGGCAACCACCGGAACTGGTCTTTCTCAAGGAACCCGACGAGTGGCATCTGCTGGGCACGCCGGTCCAGCGCCTGGACATCCCGGACAAGATCGCCGGCAAGCCGGTGTTCGGCGCCGACGTGAACCTGCCCGGCATGCTGCATGCCGCGATCCGCGCCTGCCCGGTGTTCGGCGGCAAGCTCAGGCAGCATGACGCGGCGGCGATCGCGAAGCGGCCCGGCGTGGTGCAGGTGGTGGCACTCGACGATGCCGTGGCGGTGGTGGCGGAGAGCTGGTGGCAGGCGCAGCAGGCACTGCTTGACCTGCCGGTGACGTGGGACGAGGCCGGCAACGGCGCCGTCGCCGATGCCGACATCCGCGCCAGTCTCGAGGCCGGGCTGGTGGCGGAGGAGGCGGTGGTCATGGCCGAACACGGCAAGCCCGACAGCGCCTTCGCATCACCCGCGCAACAGGTCGAGGCGACCTTCTACGCGCCCTACCTCGCGCACGCGACCATGGAGCCGATGACCTGTACCGCGGCCGTGCACAGTGACGGCCGGGTCGAGGTCTGGGTGCCGACGCAGAACGCCAGTGCCAGCCTGGAGGCCGCGGCGCGCACCGCGGGTGTTGATCCGCTCTCGGTCGAGGTGCACAACACGCAACTCGGTGGCGGCTTCGGCCGGCGCGGCACCAGCCAGGATTTCACCGAGCAGGCCGTGCGCATCGCCAAACAGGTCGGCCGGCCCGTGAAGCTGCTGTGGTCACGCGAGGAAGACACGCAGCATGACTTCTACCGCCCGGCCAGCATGGCGCGCCTGACGGCGGCGCTGAACGACAAGGGACACCTGACCGGTCTGCGCGCGCGCGTCGCCGCGCCCTCCATCCTGACCTCGCTGGGCATGAAGGCGTCGGATGGCAGCGACCCGATCGCGCTGCAGGGCCTGGCCGACACCTTCTATGCCGTGCCCCACCTGCGCACGGACTACGCGCTGCGCACGCTGCACGTACCGGTCGGATTCTGGCGTTCGGTGAACCATTCCCAGAACGCGTATTTCCGCGAACACTTCATCGACCAGGTGGCGCGCGCGGCCGGCCAGGACCCGTACCGGTTCCGGCTCGACCTGCTGAAGGAGGCGCCGAAGCAGCGCGCCGTACTGCAGGCGGTCGCGGAGCAGGCCGGCTGGGACAAGCCGCTGGCGAAAAACACCTTCCGTGGCATCGCGGTGGAGACCAGCTATGGCAGTCACTGCGCGCAGGTGGTGGAGGTCAGGGTCAACGACGACCGTAGCTTCCAGCTGCTGCGCGTGGTCTGTGCCATCGATCCCGGACACGTGGTCAACCCGGACACCATCGCCGCCCAGGTCGAAAGCGCGATCACCTACGGCCTGACCGCCGCGCTGTTCGGCGACATCACCATCAGCAAGGGCCGGGTGCAGCAGGGCAACTTCGACGATTACCCGATGCTGACCCTGCGCCAGATGCCGCTGGTGGAAACCCGCATCGTCGCCAGCGGCGACTTCTGGGGTGGCATGGGCGAGCCGCCGCTGCCGCCGGTTACCCCGGCGCTGTGCAACGCCCTCTATGCCGCCACCGGCAAGCCCATCAACTCCCTGCCGCTGAGCGCACACGGCCTGCGCCCGGCCTGAGTTGACGGCGCGTACAGGTGTCGAAAAGCTGTCTCGTGCCAGGACGCAAAGACGCAAGGGAACATCGCTTCAGCGGGAGTGAGACGTGAGACGTGAAATGTGAGACGTGAGACGTGAAAAGAAGAATGGCCACGGAATCCACGGAAGAACACGGAAAAATAATGCCCGGTCGTAGGGTGCGTTTTACGCACCGCGAACGGTGCACGAAGTGCACCCTACAAAAATAACGGCCACGGAATCCACGGAAGAACACGGAAAAATAATGCCCGGGCGTAGGGTGCGTTTTACGCACCGCGAACGGTGCACGAAGTGCACCCTACAAAAATAACGGCCACGGAATCCACGGAAGAACACGGAAAAATAATGCCCGGGCGTAGGGTGCGTTTACGCACCGCGAACGGTGCACGAAGTGCACCCTACAAAAATAATGGCCACGGAATCCACGGAAGAACACGGAAAAATAATGCCCGGGCGTAGGGTGCGTTTTACGCACCGCGAACGGTGCACGGAGTGCGCCCTACAAAAATAACGGCCACGGAATCCACGGAAGAACACGGAAAAATAATGCCCGGTCGTAGGGTGCGTTTTACGCACCGGCAGCGGTGCACGAAGTGCACCCTACAAAAAATAATGGCCACGGAAGGACACGGAAGGACACGGAAAAATAATGCCCGGGCGTAGGGTGCGTTTTACGCATCGCGAACGGTGCACGAAGTGCACCCTACGACTACCTGTCACGGCCTGAGGATGCAGGGTGCATTTTACGCACCGGCAGCGGTGCACGGAGTGCACCCTACAATTTTTTCATCTTCCCGGGTCTGGCCGCACCGGTGACGCCTGCGGTCAGGGTGAAGCGCATCGCTTCCTCCATGTTCATGTCGACCGGCCGGATGGCGCTGCGCGGCATTAACACGGCATAACCGCCGATCATGTAACTCAGCGGCAGGTAGACCAGCACGCTGTCCGGTGTGCGTAAATCTTCCGGCAGATTGTCAGGGTCGGCCTGGGTCACGAAGCCGATCACCTCCATGCCGCTATCCCCGAGCGTCACCGCCACCACCTGGTCGAATTCTTTTTTACTGTCCGGTGAAAAATAATTCAGGAAGTCGCGCAGCGCCGTATAAATCGATTTGATTACGGGCATGCGATACAGCAGACTTTCGCCCCTGGCGAACAGCCGTTGCACCACGTAGGCATGCATCAGCAAGCCCACGATGAATGTGACCAGCAGCCCGGCCAGCACGCCCATGCCGGGTTTGTAGCGATCCGCCGGCAACCACAGGCGAATCATGTCACCCAGCATGGTTTCCGCCGAGACCACCAGCCAGTACAGCAGGTAAAGTGTGAGCACGACGGGCAGGATCGTCACCAGTCCGGTAAGGATGTGTTTGCTCATGAATTTCAGCATCTGAACTGCCTCCAGTATGAAACGGTGCCCGGTCCTTAAACCGGTATACATAAAGCGCGCGGTGCCGGCAAAAAGTAGCACGAAACGGACTCGAAGATCGGGTCAGGCGGGGATCGGCAATGGCAGTCCGGCGCTAACACTGCCACTATTGCACCGGTGCGTTGGCCTGTCATGCCGGCGATCAGTTGCCTACGTGCAACCTGGAGGAGGTCCCCATGTGGTTTACCTGCCGCAAGACAGTCATACTGTGCGTGCTTGCATTTCCCCTGTTAACTGCCATGGCCGCCGATTCCACCCTGATTCTCGATGATCGCAGCACCGGCGACCTGCAATCGACGCACGGCCCGGCCTGGCGCCTGGTCACCGATGCTGTCATGGGTGGTGTATCGCAAGGCAGCCTGACGCCGGATACCGTTGCGGGGCGGCCCTGTCTCCGGCTGCGCGGGGCAGTCAGTCTGGACAACCGCGGCGGCTTCCTGCAGGCGGCGCTGGATGCCGGGCAGGACGGCACGCTGGATGCGTCCGGCTACGACGGCGTGTTGCTGGATGTGTATGGCAACGACGAGGAATACAACGTGCACCTGCGCACCGCGGACGTCTGGCTGCCCTGGCAGTCCTATCGTGCATCCTTCACTGGTGCGGCGGCATGGCGCACGGTGCGGATACCGTTCAGCGCATTTTCGGGCTATCGCATCCGGGCCGGGCTGGATACCACTGCTCTGCGGCGCATCGGCATTCTGGCGATCGGGCGCGTCTTCCAGGCGGATCTCTGCGTGGCGCGGGTGGGGTTGTACCGGGATGATGCAGGCAGCCCTTGAATCAGCCGCCGCTGTTCGCGCACGCCTGCAGGGCCGGCTATGGTCCGTGCATGCTATGACCCTGCGACCAGGCTGCAACCCGGCTGGCCCGAATAGCGGCGCAGGGCGCGCTTGAGGTCTTTCGCAAAGCCTTTCTGCGCCGGTTCCGCCTGCGCGAACACCTCGCGTGCCTTGTAGAACTCCAGCACCTTCACATTGCTGATGTCCGGGTGGACGTAGATGTCGGGGCGCCGCTGCTTGAGCTTTTCGGCCAGCAGGTTGTTACTCATGGTGTGAAAGCTTTGCAGCAGCACACCCATCGACGACAGCTTGTCGCCATTCTCGATCTCTCGGTTGCCGCTGACGTCGACGGCGATGACGATGTCATTGTTTGTTTCCAGCAGGTCGAAGGGCAGGGGATTGGCCACGCCGCCGTCGACCAGCAAGTGGTCGCCGATCTTCACTGGCGGAAACACGCCGGGTACCGCCATGCTGGCCTGGATGGCGGGCAGCAGTGCGCCGGAGTCGATGATCACTTCCTGTCCGGTCATCAGCTCGGCGGTTACCACCTTGAGCGGGATCTTCAGCTCGCGGAATCCTTTGGCGGGCATCACCTCACCGAGGTACTCGATGAAATCGTCGCTGCTGAGCAGGCCGCCGCCGGCGAGCGCCGGGTCGATGAAGTCCAGCCAGCGGATCGACTTCGGCAGCGCGAACATCGAGCGTTCTGCATCGCTCTGGTCGACGAAGAACTGCTCGATCTGGGCGCGGATGTCGCGGCCGCTCAGACCGGCGGCATACAGTGCACCGATGACGGCGCCGATACTGCAGCCCGTGATTGCATGCGGCACGATGCCCATCTCGTCAAGGGTTTCCAGCATCAGGATGTGCGCCAGGCCCTTCGCACCGCCGCCGCCCAGCGCCAGGCCGACCTTCGGCGTGCCGCCCTTGCCGCAGGCGGTCAGCGCCAGTACGGCGCTGGCGGCGCTGAATGCGAGGAAATCCCGGCGCGAGAGGGTGAACGGGTCAGGCGGCATGGCGTGCTGTCGGGTCGTTACGGACGATGCCGGGAGTATAGTTGATGTAGGGTGCGTTTTACGCACCGGGGATGGTGCATTGTAGGAGCGGATCTCATCCGCGATATTGTTGAATCACGTCGCGCTTGGGAAGCGCTCCTGCAGAAATTGAAGCACCATCAGATGCAGGGTGCGTTTTACGCACCGCAATCGACGCACCGGTTGATGCAGGGTGCGTTTTACGCACCGGGGATGGTGCACAGAGTGCACCCTACGGGCCTGGTCCGTGAACAATGCGGCTCCGCATAAAAACAAACCCCCGCCTGTGGGCGAGGTCCGGTATGGAAACCCGGCGCCCGGCGCGGGCTTCAATGCATCTGGTACTTGCGGGAGCTGCGCACCAGCGAGCGCACCTTGGACATGTGACTGCCCGTGCTGATGATTACGTGGCGCTCGACATCGTCATAGACGCGCTCGGCATCGCAGTTGGCCGGATTGCCCGAGGTCTCGCATATATCCTTGACGAAAGCGTGCAGGCAGGCCGGCAGCTGATCGTCGGTGCAGCCAAGGCAGCCATCGAAAGCGTGGTCACAGGCCAGCGCGCCGCTTGCAAACAGGATCGCAGCCAGTATCAGCGCATGTCTGCACCAGGTAATACCTAACTCCATGAGTTATCTCCAAAATCACGATAGCGTCAACAAAACGATGCCACAGTATACGCCTCGTCTACTGCAAGCGTAGTACAAATCAACGGCAGGTTTGGGCGAATGTCGAGGGCCAGTACGCAAAAAAATGTGAAAAGTTTCTTGTCAGCCAAGCGGTTGGCAAGACCTCTTTCGCGAGCCTTCACTTTCCCCACATAAATTGCACGGATTATTCGAGCGATGGACAAGGCGAAGGTGAGGCCATTTTTACGGGCATAGCCCGGGTCGAGAGACTGGCCTGGGCCATGCAGGTGATACGAGTCCAGGGATGGACTCGGTAGAGCGAAGCAGGAGAAGGTGAGATCGCACAGCGATCGAGAGACTGGCCTGGGCCATGCCAGAGCCGAGAGCACCAAAAGCAGGCGCCTTGGGCGAGTCAGGAGCAGTTGCCGGGGAGCTTGCGCACAATAGCAGGCGCCGTGGGCGATGCAGATAGCAGTTGCCGGGGAGACCCGCCATGGCCGGGCGGGACAATTGCGCACAGTGCGTTTTCCGCCCGGATACTGCCCGAAGAGTGCGATGGAGGGCGACGCGAACAATCATGTAATCGGTGGCTTGCATTCAGTTGGATTTCGGGGCTCGGACTTCTGTACCAGGCTGGAATGGCGGAATCAAAAACGTTGATAACAGTAGCCAGGGCAGTAATGGCGAATACGGCGCAATATCGCAGAAACCGGGGGTCAGCGCACAAATATTGGCAAATATCAGAGGAGATTGTTCCCGGATCCGCTATGCGTGGCGACCGTCATCGACTGATGAAGGGGGCAGGGTGTCACATTAAAGTCTGCTACCCGACCTGTCGATTGTGTCACAGGTAAGCTCAGGCCGGGAAACATGTCTGCCGGCGCTTGAGGCCGTCGAAATATCGCGCGTGTTGGCGGTTCCTGCCAGCGAGCGTGCCGGTGTGCTGCCATGACAGGCTATCAACAGCCAGAAAAATTTCAGGATCGGCGGTGCCATGCGTGTGAGAGTAGTGTCGATCAACAGGTTGAAGGCAGGCTTTGTGGGCCGGCAAGACTGGTTGGCAACCCTCCTGCGTGTACCCCTCGGGGGGCTGCTGGCATGCGCACTGTTGACGGGTTGCACCGTGGCCAACAAGGCGGTGCTTGAATCCCGGCCCGTGTCGTCGCCTGAGCTGCAGGCAGAAAAATCTCCGGTCCATACGCCGCCCCCAGTCCCGCAATTCCTGCTGCCCGTTACGCTCCTGCTGAGCGATGATGTGCCGGCATATAGCCGCATTGCCGATGAACTGGTGACGCGGCTTCCCGGCAACCGCGAGATCATTTCCCTGCACGGCGATCCTGCCGCCGGTGACCAGGCCATCAGCAAGCTGAATGATTCCGATCGCGACTATATCGTTGCCATCGGCTCGCTGGCGGCACAAGCCGCCAGCCGGCTTACCGGCCGGCAGATCGTCTTCTGCCAGGTCTTCAATTATCAGGAACACGGATTGAACGCAGGCCACATGCGCGGCGTGAGTATTCTGCCGCCTGCCGAGCTGCAATTCAGCACCTGGAAATTTCTCGATGCCGGGCTGCGACAGGTCGGCGTGATCAGCGGGCCGGGGCATGAAGCGCTGATCGCGCAGGCGCGCAGTGCCGCAAAGCGTCACGGGATTGAACTCGTTCATCGCGTGGCAAACTCCGACAAGGAGATGCTCTATACCTTCAAACGCCTGTCACCTGAAATCCAGGGTCTGTGGCTTTTGCCGGATGATCGTATTCTCAGCCGCCGGGTATTGCGCGATGTCATGGCATACAGCAACAAACACCACAAGCAGGTTATGGTTTTCCACCCGGAACTGCTCCGGCTCGGTGGACTGCTGAGCGTGAGCGGGATGGATGCCGACATCGCCGACCAGGTTATTGCTGCACTGCATGCCTCATCTGCCCGCACTGCTCCACCTGCAGCCGGCTTGCTGCCACTGACGAGGATACGTATCGAGGTCAACGCGCAGAGCTTGCAGGAGCTGCACACTCCGGCTGCACCAGGACGCCGGGCGGTGGCCGATGTTCCGTAAGCGGCCACCGGCAACCAGGGCATCGAACTCGCACTCGCTGTTGACCCGGCTGCGGGCGGTAATCCGGCGCACACAGAAGGTTCGGGCCAGGCGTACCCGCAGCATGATTAACGACATCCTCCTGCTGCAGCTGGTGTTTGCGACTTGCCTGGGATTGCTGGCCATCGGTGGTTTGTGGGCAATTTCAAAGACCGTCATCGGGGATAACCTGCAAAAGTGGGCGCAGGCCTGGATTACGGAACTGGAGGATCTCGGTGCGCCGCTGTATCAATCCGGGGATGAAGAGCGTTTTCTCCGGGTTGAAAACTACGTTGCCAATTTCCCGGAAATAGTCCTGGTACGCTATTACACGCCGGCAGGGGAGATCCTGTTCACGCTGGATCGTACCGTGACGCCTGACATGTCCGGGCTTGCCCCGCTCAGCGCCCTGCAGCTGGACAAGCTGCGCACCACCACCAACCCGGAAAAGCCCTACGTGCTCGATACCTCGACAGCGCGGCAGTCGCTGTTCCGGGCAAGTTCGCCGGTCTGGATAGAGTCAATGCGGCCGGCTGACCTGTTGAACCTGGATCTTGACGCGGGGCCGGCAGACCAGATCGAGTTGATCGGGTACCTGGAACTTGGCCTGGATTTCAGCCACTACCAGAACCGGCTCATTGCCGGGATCAAGATCGGCAGCGTGGCGCTCGCGCTTGCGCTGCTGCTGGTTGCTATGGTCGGGCGGTATTTCCTGAAGGGTGCACTCAAGCCCCTCGCCGATCTCGCGAACCCGCTGGCCCGGCTTGCCGCCGGCGAGACCGAGGTCAGCGTGAAGGCTACCGGGCACAAGGAGATCATGGCCATCAGCAACGCCCTGCAGACGACGATTCGTGCGCTGAACGACCGCGACAGAATGCTGCGTCGGCTTGCACACTACGATCCGTTGACGGGATTGCCGAACCGGCGTTTCTTCACCGAGCAGCTGGAGGATGAAATCGCCTGGATCGTACAAAGCGCCAGGAGCAGCGCACTGCTGTTCGTGGACCTTGACCAGTTCAAGTACGTCAACGATACGCTGGGGCATGCCGCCGGTGACCGGGTACTCGTGCAGGCCGCCGGCAGCCTGCAGGGCAGCCTGCGTGGAAACGACCAGATCGCGCGCTTTGGCGGAGACGAGTTCACGATAATTCTCAAGGATATCACCAGGGAAGATGCAACCCGTCTGGTGGAGAATCTGGTCAGGTTTATGCAGGACATTCACTTTGTCGAAAACGGCCAGTCAATCAACGTACCGTGCAGCATCGGGGTGACAATGATCAACTCCGGGCGATATACGCCTGACGAGCTGCTTTCCCAGGCAGACATGGCGTGCCACGATGCGAAGGCACGCGGACGCAACCGCTTTTGTTTCTACGAGATATCCGGTCTGGAAAAGCAACGCATGACAGAGGATATCGGCTGGTCGCACAGAATAAAGCAGGCACTGAATGAAAACGATTTCCTGCTGCAATATCAGCCGATCATCGATTTGGGTAGTGGTCGCCCGGTCATGCACGAGGTCCTGCTGCGGATGCGCGGCAAGAATAATAAACTGATACCGCCTGCCGCTTTCATGCCGGCCGCCAATCGATTCGGCCTGATGGCGAAGATCGATCACCTGCTTATACGCAATGCATTGCAGGCACTGGCACGTTTCAGGGAAAACGGTCATCACGTCATCTTTACCCTGAACCTTTCCGGTTATGCATTTGATGATCCGGCGCTGGTCACATTCGTGCGTGAGCACCTGGAAAAAAACCGGCTGGACCCGTCTGCGGTGATCCTGGAAATTACCGAACAGGTCGCGGTAAGGCATCTGGAAAAGGCGCGAGGGTTGATTCAGGAACTCATGGCAATCGGCTGCCGGTTTGCCCTGGACGATTTCGGGGCCGGCTTCAGCTCTTTCAATTACCTGAAATACCTGCCAGTTGATTTCATCAAGATAGACGGCGGCTTCGTCAAGAACATGGCCAGCGATCCTGTTGACCAGGCCATGGTGAAATCGATCATTCAGGTCGCCAATGCGGTGGGCAAACAGACCATTGCTGAATATGTTCAGGATGAAGAAACACTGGAGATGCTGTGTCAGCTGGGTGTCGACTATGCCCAGGGATTTCATATCGGCAAGCCGGCCGATACCCTGCTCAGCGAGCCGTTCAAATTACCTCATTCAGGTCCGGAGCAGATCGAGTGGCAGGACTTCCAGGATGAATTTATTCAACTTTGCGTCCAGTGGTATCTGCGTGGTGTGCCGAGTTACCGGCGACTCGAGGAGATGATGCTGGAGCGGGGTGTACCCGTGCGGCATACAACCATTCATGGCTGGGTGCAACGTTACAGGCCTGATCCGGACAATCCCGTGCAAGCCCCGGCGAATCCCGTCAACCGGGATTATCACGTCGAGGAGACATCCGTGTATGTCAAGGATCAGCGCAAGTATCTGTACCGCGCCAAAAGCGCCGTCGGCAATACACTGGACTTCATACTTTTTGATGCCCCCGACAGCTGGGCTGCCAGAGAGTTTTTCCTCAAGCACCTGCAGACAGGTGAAGTCACCGGCAGCGTGGTAAATGAAGTCGGGCAGCTGGCGAAATAAATTAGATCAGAGCATTCGCGCATGAGATGCGCTCCTACGGTAATAGCGGGATTGCAGGAGCGGACGTGGTCCGCGAAGGGTGTTGGCGCCAATATTGATCATAGCAGCGTGGCGGACGTTTTCTGCGATCTGTTTGAAGAACGCATTGCGCATGAGATGCGCTCCTACGGTAATAGCGGGATTGCAGGAGCGGACGTGGTCCGCGAATGATGGTGCCAATACCGGTTCGCGCGATCTCAGCTTCTCCTGCTTCGCTCGACCGAGTCCATGACCCAGGCCAGTTTCTCGACCGCTTCCCGGTCTCACCTCATCCCTGCAGTCGTGCGCTCCTGCCCCCAGGCAGGACGCTGTCCGCGAACAATGCATGTGATCGCGGCCGGTGCCTGCGGGTTATTCCAGCGGCTGGCCGGGCGGCGCCAGCATTCGCCCGGCATTGATCACCACCAGTGAATAACGCTGGCCGTTCACCTTCGCGGCCAGCCACGGCCGCACAGTGTCGACCAGTTCCTGCCGCGCCACCAGCGTGGGCAATGCCAGCCGCAGGTAGTCGCCTTCGCCGTTGAGGATGACCTGTTCCTCCCCGTCCGGCAGGTGCTGGATCACGAAGCGGTTCCAGTCCACACGAATGCCGCCGGCCACCTCGCGCGTGACGGCCGCGGCGAGCGCGCCCAGTTCGGCCACTACGCGCCCGCAGGCGGCGCGCTTGGCGCCGAGGTTTTCCATGGTGAAGAACTGGAACTCCAGCCCGTCACCGCTATCGCACACCGGTCCTGCCTGCTGGCTGAAAGCCCATTGCACATCCGCGCTGCTGACCTCAGGCAGGTACGCCGGGGCAGCGGTCGCCACCGGTTCGTCCAGCAGGCCCTCGCACCGGTTCAGCTCGCAGAAACGCGCGATCACGCGCTGCTCGAAGGCGGACTGTTCCCGCATGCGCGGGCTACTCGCCACCACCGGCCGTCCCGCCACGATCAGGTACAGGCTGCCCTCGGGGCCGATGCTGAGCTCGACCGGTGTGTCGGGCAGGATGCTTTGCGCCAGCAGGGTGTAATCGACCGCCAGCTGTTCCACCGCGGCGGCCCAGCGCCGCAGCTCGCCCTGCTGCGTGCGGTCGCGCTTGTCGCGGCGCGCGCGTTGCGCCTCGTCGGAGTAGGCCGCGGCCAGCTCCTCGATGGTGGCGCGTGCCAGGTCGGCACGCAGCGGCGCGGGCTGCCCGGCAAGGTTCGCCGCCAGGCCGTTGAGCCGGTAGATCGGCGTGGCTGACTGCGCCTGCGCCGCCGTCGCCGGCAGGCTGCAGAGCAACGCGAGTATGAAAAGGTATCGATACACTCAGGGCAACCCTGCTGGCATGTCACGGCGAGTCTCGAGGCGACGTAGCAATCTCCAGCCGATTGATTCATGAGCTGGGAAGATTGCATCGCGGCGCACGCAATGACGAAATCCTGGCTGAATGTGGGGCATCATGGCAGCAGTATACCGGGCCGCTTGCCCGGACGCGCCTGATGTCGATCAAGATTTTCCAGTGCCGGTCTGTGCCATGTTGAAAACGTGATGGACACAACGCCGCTACCCGCCATCCTGCAGCTGCCTGCCTGCCGCACTGATCGAGGCCGCGCTGGCGATTATTTTAAATCCTGAATAATCGCGCTTGGGAAGCGCTCCTACAGGAATTGATGCACCGTCAGACGTAGGGTGCGTTTTACGCGCCGGGGATGGTGCACAGATGCACCCTGCGGGTGCGGTTCGCGCGAATTCCTGCTTTTTACAAGCTAAACAGCCACATTGTCCCGGAATTCGCAAATGTCATAACCGCTGCTTTGGGTTCTATGTTAGGTTCTATGACAGTAGCGACAGGAGGTGGTGTATGCGTAAACACATAACCGGCGAGGTCGCACAGAAAACCTCGCCTGCAGGAAATGAGAACTGGCTAGACCTGGATCAGCTGGTGACCGTCGAGCTGACGTCCGAGGATGCAGCCTATCCGATCGAGTCGGCGCTGCTCGCCGATGGCGGGCCTGGCTGGCGCGCGCAAGACCCCGGAAAGCAGACGATACGCCTGCTGTTCGACAAGCCGCGCAGGATCAGTCACATCCAGCTGGTGTTTCAGGAAGAGGCGCGGGGGCGTACCCAGGAATTCGTGCTGCGCTGGGCCGCGGGCGGCGGGGCCCCCGACCGGGAGATCGTGCGCCAGCAGTACAACTTCAGCCCGCCCGATGCCACCCGCGAACTGGAAGACTATATCGTCGAGCTCGACGGGCTGACGGTGCTGGAACTGATGATCATCCCCGATATCAGCGGCAACGATACGCGGGCGTCGCTGGCGCAGTTGCGGCTTGCCTGATCGTTCCCTGTGTGACGGCGGCCAGACTGGACAGGTGTGGCGTGTGTCCTGTTGCGCGGCGTATCGTAGTGCTGGCCATGCAGGGCGCGTTTTACGCACCGGGGACGGTGCACGGAGTGCACCCTGCAACTGAATCAGAGGAAGTGAGACGTGAAACGTGAAAAAACATAATGGCCACGGAATCCACGGAAGAACACGGAAAAACAAATCAATGCAGGGCGAGATGTAGGGTGCGTTTTACGCACCATGAATGGTGCACGAAGTGCACCCTACGCCGTCTATTGGGGTGGGAGCGCATCTCATGCGCGATGATAATGGCCACGGAACCACACGGAAGGACACGGAATAACAGTAATGCAGGGCGCGTTTTACGTACCGGGGAATGGTGCACGGAGTGCACCCTACGGGCTGATTTATTTATCATTGCGATGACTGCATGGAGGAGGTGAGACCGGTTCCTCATCGCGCACGCAATGACGACATACACCAATTAACCCGGGGTTCGCCGAGTCATCCGGTACCGGAATGACCGCAAGGTCAGCCGGTCAACCCCGAATACAACATCGCAGGACAGGACAGTATGTGGCTCCGCACGACATGTAATCTCGAGTTTCAAATGGTGGATTCGACACCCTTGATCCTCATGCTGCGTCCCCGCAGCGGCATCCACCAATGGGTGGCACGGGAGGCCTATACCCTGTCGCCCAGTGTTCCGGTGGTGGAATACACCGACATCTTCGGCAATCTCTGCCAGCGCCTGGTGGCGCCGGCCGGGTACTTTTCCGTGCATACCTCGGCCGATGTCATGACCGCGAATAACGTGGACCAGGCGCCGGGCGCCAGTTTTGTGGAGATCCAGAATCTGCCCGACCCGGTCCTGCTGTACCTGCTCCCGAGCCGTTATTGCGAATCGGACCGATTCGGCGATCTCGCGCGGTCCATCGTGGACGGCGTGCAGCTCGGCTACGACCAGGTGTACAGGATCAGTGACTGGGTGCGGAACAACATACGCTACATGCCGGGTTCCAGCGCATTTCCGCTCTCCGCCGTTGAAGTCAATGCGCAAAACCAGGGGGTGTGCCGTGATCTCGCCCATCTCGGCATCGCGCTCTGCCGCAGCATCAGCATACCCGCGCGCCTGGTGGTCGGATTCCTGTACGGGCTCGAGCCGATGGACCTGCATGCGTGGTTCGAGGCATACGTCGGCGGCCGCTGGTATACGTTCGACCCCACGGATGCCACGCTGCGCGGTGGACGGCTTGCCGTGGCCTACGGGCGCGATGCAGCCGAAGTTTCGGTATACCACCAGTTCGGCCCGCCGGCCGTGTTCAGCAGCATGGACGTTCATGTGGAACAGCTGGACAGTCCGCCCGCCTGAGCCCGTAATGCCGGCGGGTTGCGCTGGCGCTAATCCGATCTTCAGACCTTTTCAGCTGTAAAAAAAGATCGCGCTTGAGAAGCGCTCCTACAGGAATTGATGCACCGTTGATGTAGGGTGCGTTTTACGCACCGGGAGATGGTGCATTGTAGGAGCGGATCTCATCCGCGATATTGCTAAATCACGTCGCGCTTGAGAAGCGCTCCTACAGGAATTGATGCACCGTCAGACGTGGGGTGCGTTTTACGCACCGGGGGATGGTGCATTGCAGGAGCGGATCTCATCCGCGATATTGTTAAATCACGTCGCGCCTGGGAAGCGCTCCTACGATCAATCGCCACGCCAGCGACGAAAGAAGCCGCGAAATCCCCGGTCCGTATCCGGCTCTACCGCCCGGGGCGGTTCGGCTTGTGGCCGCTCCATGCCCCGTTCCATGCGCTCATGATGACGCTCCACGTTACGCTCGCGCTGCCGTTCGGTGTCCCGGTCCGGTCGCGCGTGCCCGGGTTGCTGCCGCTCCATGGCGCGTTCCCCGCGCGGGGGCTCCGTGCCGGGTACGGGTAGTGGTGTGGCGCCGGCCTTCGGCCGCTCGCGCGGCTCGGGGCGCTGCCGCTCCACGGGATGTTCCCCGCGTGTCCGCTCCGCGTTGTGGTCGTGATGCGGCACCGCATTGGCTTCCGGTCGTTGCCGTGATTCACGCGGTTCGTCGTGCCGGTGCCTGGGCATGGGCATGATCGGTTTGGCATCGGGCGCGGGCTTTGTTCCGGGGGCAGACGGCACCCAGGGGTGATCGTGCCGGCGCCAGTGGGAATGGCGGTACGGGTACAGGCGCTGGGAATACCAGGGGTAATACCACGGGTCGTACCAGGACCCGTACCACCACGGCCCGTACCAGGGGTCGTACCAGTAGGTGTAGGGATAGCCATAGGGTTCGGCCGGCTCGGGCCACAGGTACCATGCCTGCGCATCGACCACGGGATAACTGTACGGATGACTCCCGATCATGCCGAGCTCACTGCCGCGCAGCGTGCCGGTGATGGTGACCAGACGGTCGGCGGCGTAGACCTGCGGGTCGAGGAATTCGGGCACGACGGCGATGAAGCGTCCGAGGCTGCTATCGCCGGTGCCGGGTTCGCCGTCTTTGGCCAGATGCTGCGCCATTATGGTCAGGCGGGTGACCTGTTCACGGTTCTCGGTGGCGATCAGCACGCCACCCCAGCGCACCGCCTGACCCGCGTAGGCACCGAAGTCCGCCAGCACGTCGTCAGGTGCCGGACTGTCGAGCGGCCCCTGCCGGATCAGCAGCGGCACCTGCGATACGCAGCCGGAGAGCAGCAGCGCGGCCAGCAGCGCGGCCAGGATGGATTCGGGAAAGCGTCGGTTCATGGTCATGGCCCGGTTGATCCTAACAGTTTTTAGAGTCGTCTGGCGGCCGTGAGTTGCATGGCGCAGTGCGTTTTGCGCACCGGGGAGGGTGCATTGTAGGAGCGGACCGCGTCCGCGATCCTGTTACGTCCACAAAGAATCGCGCTTGAGAAGCGCTCCTACAGCAATAGACGCACCGGTTGATGCAGGGTGCGTTTTACGCACCGGGGAGGGTGCATTGTAGGAGCGGACGTTGTCCGCGAACGAACCGGGCACGGCTGTTCGCGCGATGTGCATGGATGTACGAGTGCCGCGAGAGGCAGGATGCCGGTAGCGGCCATGCCTGCGCTCCTACGCGAATAGATGTACCTGTAGGAGCGGATCTCATGCGCGATGATAATGGCCACGGAACCACACGGAAGAACACGGAAAAACAAATTGATGTAGGGTGCGTTTTACGCACCATGAACGGTGCACGATGTGCACCCAACACCGTCTATTGGGGTAGGAGCGCATCTCATGCGCGATGATAATGGCCACGGAACCACACGGAAAAACAGATTATTGCAGGGTGAGATGTAGGGTGCGTTTTACGCACCGTGAATGGTGCACGGAGTGCACCCTACGCCGTCTATTCGGGTAGGAGCGCATCTCATGCGCGATGATAATGGCCACGGAACCACACGGAAGAACACGGAAAAACAAATTGATGCAGGGTGCGTTTTACGCACCGGGGAATGGTGCATTGTAGGAGCGGATCTCATCCGCGATATTTTACGGCCGGTAAGGATCGCGCGATGTACAGGATGTACGAGTGCCGCGGAGCACAGGGATGTGCGGGAACGGCCTTGGGAAGCGCTCCTGCGAAAACAGGCGCGCCTGTTGATGCAGGGCGCGTTCTACGCACCATGAACGGTGCACAAAGTGCACCCTACAACCCGGCTACAACCCGACCCCCACGCCGACACCGAAGATGACGCGGGTGCGGTCGCGGGCGCTGTCGCGGGGCCACAGGTAGACCTGCCCGGCTTTGATGACCGGGTAGGCATAGGCCGTATCGCCGACCCGTCCGGCGCGGGTACCGGTCACCGTCCCGGTCACGCTGATCAGCCGACCCTCGGCATAACTGGCGGGTTCCAGGTAGCCGGCCTGCTCGAGGATGAAACGCCCCAGTGGCTCATTGTCGCGCAGCGGCCACTCGTCGTTATCGAGCGGGTAGGCCAGCACCTCGATCTGCGTGCTGTCCTGCAGGTTGGTGGTGGTCAGGATGACACCACCCCACAGCACCGTCTGCCCCATGGCCGTCTGCGGCTCGGCAGCAACGCCGCGCGGTGTCAGCGCACGGTCGACCCCGGCGGTCTGGAAGGTGGGGCCGCTGGCGCAGGCACTCAGCAGCAGGAGCGGGATGACGAACAGGAAGCGAGGCATCAGCATGATGAACTCCAATCAGCGCCAGTAGCGGTAGGGGTAGGCATAGGGATAGCCGCGGTAGTACCACGGGCTGTACCAGCGATCGTACCACCAGGGGTCGTACCAGGGATCATCGTAGTAGTGATAGGTATCGGTTTGCCTGGGCCACAGGTACCAGGCCTGCGCCTCGATGACGGGATAGCGATAGGCATGTTCACCCACCTTGCCGGTCTCGCTGCCCTGCAGCGTGCCGGTGATGGTGACGCGCCGGTCGGGGGCATACACCTTCGGGTCCAGGAACCCGGGCACGATGGCGATGAAGCGCCCGCTGCTGTCATCGGTCAGGCGGGGCTCCCCGTCACTGAACAGCGGCCGACCCAGCACGGTCAGCCGGGTGGCCTCTTTGCTGTTGTCGGTTTTGATGATCGTGCCACCCCAGCGCAGTAGCTGGCCCTGGTAGATGTCGACCTGCTCGCTCACCGCCTTCGGCGCCGGGCTGTCGGCCGGACCCTCCCGGATCGGCTGGGGAATCTGTGAGGCGCACGCGCTTAGCAGCAGGGCGGCCAGCAGCGCGGTCAGTGCGGGTAGGGAGGCGTGTCGGTTCATGGTCATTAATCTCGAAAAGGTTATTAAGTATTAGACAACCGGATAGCTGTGAGTTGCATAGTCGAGTCAGAATTGGGCCAGGGTACGGTTGCCTGATTCGTCAGTGCAAGGATAGCAGTATCGAAGTGATTTATAAGCGACTGATTTCACGTTGGTTGTTTCATTCGCGGGCCGCATCCTGCGATGCTGCACACCGGCAATGGAGACGTAGGGTGTGTTTTACGCACCATGAGCGGTGCACGATGTGCACCCTACGCCGTCTATTGGGGTAGGCGCGCATCTCATGCGCGATGATAATGGCCACTGAATCCACGGAAGCACACGGAATAACAGATTATTGCAGGATGAGACGTAGGGTGCGTTTTACGCACCATGAGCGGTGCACGAAGTGCACCCTACGCCGTCTATTGGGGTAGGAGCGCATCTCATGCGCGATGATAATGGCCACGGAATCCACGGAAGAACACGGAAAAACAGATTATTGCCGGGTGAGATGCAGGGTGCGTTTTACGCACCGGCAAGTCTTTACGAACTGCACCCTATAACCATTGCGGCTGGATGCATGGTGAAGATGAACGGACCCCGCTGGCTTACCGCTTCCAGCCGCCTTTCCATTTGCGGGCACTGATGTCCACCTGTGCCGATGCAGTCAGGCCCTGATCATCGGTCACGGTCAGCATGGCGATGTAGGTGCCGGGCACGGTGTAGACATGCGTCGGATTCGCTTCACTGGCGAGCGGGCTGCTGTCACCGAAATCCCAGCTATACGCGGCAATGGAACCGTCGGGATCACTGGATCCCGACGAACTGAAGTTCACCGTCAGCGCCACCCGGCCGCTGGTCACGTCGGCACTGGCCATGGCGAGCGGTGGCTCGGCCTGGACCGGGGGTGGGGAAGGCGGCTGCGCCTGGCTCGACATCAACAGGAACCCGTGTACCTGCCCGTCCACCAAGCCGGTGCCGACGATACCGCCCTCGTCGTTGATCGCGGTGGCCGCGGTCAGGATCCAGCCGGAACCGGGTGTGATCAGGTCGTTCAGGTCGGTTATCGCGCCGTTTTCCCAAAGGAAGGCATGATACTGCGTCGGGTCGTAGAGACTGGTGAGCTGCGTCACCAGCCAGGACGTACCGACGACCTGGTTGAGATCGTTGATATCCGCGGCGCCGCTGGTCAGTCCCCCGTGCAGTGTGCCCAGGTCCTGCAGGCTGCCGGTGTTGTAATCGTAGAGGAAGGCGTGTGCATACTCGCCGGCGGACGAGTTGCTGCCGGTGGTGCCGACGATCACGTTCTGGTTGTTGATGGCTGCGGCGCTGCCGCCGTTGGGGATCGACAGGTAGGTCACACCGGCGAACGTCGGCGTGGTCAGGATGGCAGACGAGCCGGCCAGGCCGTAGCGGCTCCGGCTGCCCACGGCATAGCCGCTGTCGTTGATATCGCGGAGCGTGTACAGGTCGGCATACACACCCTGACGGGTGCCGCGCGGATACACGGTCGCGATGCCGAGGTCAGCCCACTGGTCGGGTGTGTAGATGGCCGGGTCCAGCGGCAGCGGCGCTGCCCGGTACGGATTGGCCAGCTCATGGTTGCCCGCGATCTGGCCGGCCTCGTTGATACCGTAGCCGCCGTAGCCGTCCCATTCCTGCGGCGTGCCGGTGCCGTCGAACAGAAAGGCGCCGGTCAGTGCCGTGCCGGTGACCTGGTTGGCTTCGTTGACCGCATGGGCTGCCGTGGCGCCGGGGATGTCCTCGAGCTGTCCACCGGACAGCCAGCGAAAGGCGACGCTGCCGCTGGCCGTCCTGCGCGTGCCGACGATTGTGCCCTGGTTGTTGATGTCGGCGGGTGCGATATCGACACCGAGATCGACCAGTTCATAGGGGGCGGCAAGCACCGGGAGCGCGACAAAGGGTCCTGTCAGGAGCGCCAGCAATAACGCGCTCGACCCGCGCACCCGGAGTTGCCGAAAACGGTTTGTGTTATTCATTGTTCTTTTACCTCGTGCTGCATGAACCGCTGCAAAAACCTCTCCGTTTGCCTGGCGGTGTTCAGGATGCCGGCCGCTGCGTGCGGTCCAGGTGTCGCCTCTACCCGCGTGTTGACGGAGATCGACTCTACTTCCAGCCGCGCGCAGGATTCGGGATGCATATCCCAGTCCTGGCATCACCTGCCATAGAAGCAAGCACCGGGCCAAAACGGATAAGCGATTGATTTATGTCAATAATGAAATTTCGTATGCGAAACAGCGCGTTCGGGACAGGCCAAAACGTCTCCGGACAACGACACTACAGGGGCTGCTGAGGGCAAGTGCCTGTATGACTGACAGAACTGTCATCGCCAGATAGCGACAGTGTGGCCCGTTTCGCGGCAACCCGCGTCCCGTCAGTCATCAGGGTATAGGGGCCAGGTAACAATCGCGTTATAAAAGCGAGATGCAGGTGCGTTTCACGCCCCGAAAACGGAAATGCAGGGTGCGTTTCACGCACCGGGAACGGAGATGCAGCTGC
>DATKZN010000002.1:0-8389 GCA_035527955.1 Gammaproteobacteria bacterium | reverse complement strand
CATCCGCGAGGACGAGAACCCGGATGCCATCGTGTTGCTGTCGCACAATGGCATGGATGTCGACGTCAAGATGGCGGAGCGCGTGCCCGGTCTGAACGCGGTGTTCGGCGGCCATACCCATGACGGTATCCCTAAACCGATCGAGGTGAAGAACGTCGAGGGCCACACCTGCCTGGTGACCAATGCCGGGTCCAACGGCAAGTTCGTCGGCGTGATGGACTTCGACATCCAGGATGGCACGCTCAAGGGCATGCATTACAAAATGCTCCCGATCATCACCGACCTGCTGCCGGCCGACAAGGAGATGGAGGCGTACATCAACCAGATGCGCCAGACGAAGTATGACGAGAAGATCGTCGAAAGCCGTTCCAGCAAGCTGTTTTTCAACAAGGACCGCGTCGGCAAGACGTTTGAGGAAATTCTGGGTGAGAAGCTGGCCAAAGCCGATCGCGTGCTGTACCGGCGCGGCAATTTCATGGGTACCTGGGACCAGGTGCTGTGCAACGCGCTGCGTCATGAATTCGGCGCCGATGTCGCCATGTCTGCCGGCGTGCGCTGGGGGACTACGACCCTGAAAGGCGAATGGATCACCATGGAAGATGTCATGACCCAGTGTTCCATGACCTACGGCGAAACCTACGTCACCGAGATGACCGGCCATGACCTGCTGAACATTCTCGAGCAGGTCGCTGACAACCTGTTCGACCCGGATCCCTACCTGCAGTCCGGTGGAGACATGGTGCGGGTCGGCGGTCTTGATTACACCATCGAGCCGGCCAAGCCCCTGTACGAGCGCATCACCGACGCCAGACTCGATAACGGTCACCTCATCGAGGCGGATACCGTCTACAAGGTGGCCGGCTGGGCCTCGGTAAACAACACCCCGAATGGCAGGCTGATGTGGGACGTGGTGCATGACTACATCCTCGCCACCAGAGGTCCGGATGACGTGCTGGTGCTGCCCAAGATCAATCATCCGAAGCTGATCGGTGTTGCAGCAGACCCGGGTATTGCGGATTACCCGGGCGAGATGACCTGACAGGCGCAGTTCCACCAGGCAAAAGGCCCCGCTTGCGGGGCCTTTGTTCGTCCGACGTGCTGAGACACAAGGTACAGCTGACGTACGGATCGGCGGTCCTGCAGCACAAATCGTTCCGGATCAGCAACAAGCGCTGGGCTGTATCGGGAACGGCGCTAAAAAAAATATGCCCGGCCAGCGTGGCCAGGCAAAGTCTTTACGGAGTCGGATACCTTGCTTTTTCGATGATGACAGCATACTCCCTGATGACTTACAGACGACATACAGATAGGCCAATCACTGCCTGTGTTGATCCCTGCGGTCACAGCACAGGGCGGGGCTGTTAGGGGGAAATACAATAAATACAGTAAGTAAGATAAATTTGCTTATTTATGGCCAGGATTCCAGGGCGCGATGCTTCTTTGTATAAGCATAGATTAAACCAGTCGTCCGGCACCGCCGATACGCACAGCACACGTTATGGCATGATCCCATGCCCTGCAGCAAGCCAGCCGTTAACCTGAGAGTGACAGCCATGAAATTCGTTTTTCCCCTCTCGGTCCTGATGGTCCTGCATTCCCTGTTCGTTTATATGGATGTCTATTCCATTCCGCACCTGGACAGTGCCATGCACTTCATTGGCGGGATTGCCCTGGGAATATTCATATTTGGCATGATGGGGCACGCAATCAGGAGAGGATGGTGTCCCGATCCCGGCAAGATGATCATGCTGGTGCTGATTGTTTCCCTGGTGGCATTGGGCGCCGTGTGTTGGGAAATTTACGAGTGGCTGTCGGACGCGTACCTGGGGACGCATTTCCAGTTGACGCTGGATGATACGGTGAAGGACCTGGTACTGGGGTTGGCGGGCGGAATTGTCTGCACCTCCATGGTGCTCGCTTCCGGAGCGTATGCAGCGCTGTCGGTGCAAGGTGACATGCAGCCCAAAGCGCTGAAGTCGGAAAGCTAGCGACCCTGCGAGGCCGTGCCACACACCACAGCGGCGGCCGTTTCATTCGCAGACCGTGTCCGCTTCTACAGGAGCAGCTATTTGCGTAGGAGCGCATCTCATGCGCGATGCGTTATTTAAAATGATCGCGGATGGGATCCGCTCCTACACAAGCATCGATTGGGTATAGGAGCGCAGGCATGGCCGCTACGGGCATGGCCCAGGCCAGTCTCTCGACCCGGGCTATGCCCGTAAAATGGTCTCACCTTCTCCCTGTACATCGCACGACCGGCATTGTTTCAGGCAAGAAAAAGCCCGGCTTGAGCCGGGCTTTTTTGTATCGCCAGAGCGGGCCGCTTACTTGCGTGAGCCCGGGCCGTTGATCTCCAGGCCATTGCTCATGTAGCTATGGAAGAACTCCAGTGCGGTGTACTCCGGACCCTGGGCCTTGTAGGGCTTGGCACGTACCTGCTTGTTGCAGCCATCGTAACGGCGGTGCAACGTACCCAGTTCGCCCCACGCCGAACGGTAGACCGGGAAGTGGCTGACCTGGCCGAGCCCGGGGCTTAGCATGTCGGCGCGGATCTTGTTGCCCGCGTTGTAGACGTGGCAGTCGGCGCAGGCCATGTTCATCTGGCCGCGCTTGGCGTAGAACTGCTGCTTGCCTTCCTCGTAGATCGCCTGGGCACGTGGATCATTCGGAACTTCCACATTGATGATCTTGCCACGTGATGTGTAGTGCATATAGGCAGAGATATCCGCGATGTCGCCCTTTTTCCAGCCCAGCGGCTTTTCACCGTTGGCTTCGCGGCAGGTATTGATCGCCGCTTCCAGGGTGATGACCTTGCCGGATGCCTTGTCGAAGAACGGGTAGCGGTTGGCGATGCCTTCGCCGCCGTTATCGAAGCAGCTGGCGTAGGTCTTGCCGTTGGCAAACGGCGTGTTGAACAGCGTCTTGCCGTTCTCCAGGCTCAGCTCATAGGGCGGGAATTCCTCGATCTCTTCCCACTGGGCGCGGGAATCGGGGTCGAGTGCATACACGCCATTGATGTAATCACTGAATGGTACTTTCGGAAAGCGCTTCTCGAAGAAGTTTCTGAATGTTTTCAGATCATCCTCGGGTGTGGCCTGTACCGGTGCCGTGAAGGCAGCGAACAGGCCCAGTACCAGCGTTGCAGTCAGGAGCTTTTTCATTGAATGTTTCCCCTACAGTTCAAAAGAAGTTGTCCGGTCGACGGGCTGTCGTTACTTGATTTCGGTCTCGTCGGAGTCCTTTTCGCCCTTGTTGTCAACCCAGCTGATTCCGACTTTGTCGCCGGCAGCGCCTCCCTTGAAGCTGAAAGACAGATACGGGTTCTTGGAGATTGCGGCACCCCAGCTCGCGGTCATCACATTGTTGCCATTGTGTGTGCAGACGACTTCCTGAATGAAGTGGGCCGGAATTTTTTCACCCGTCTTGGCGTCCTTGCGGGTGCCGGTTTCCATCGGGTGACTGATAAGTGCCTTGACCGTGGTAACGCCGTCGCTGGCACTGGCTCTGATTTTGATGCTTGACATGATAGATCCTCTTTAATCCGCTGATTCTGTAATGGTGAATGACCGTCTGTGCTTAACCGCCACAACCACCGATGGTGACCTTGACTTCCTTGCCCGTGCTGTAGAGCTTGCCGCCCGACTTGACGATAGCGATCACGCTGGAGGTCTTGCCCATCTTGATGCGGGTCGATATGTCGGGAATGGCTGTCGCGCCCATGGCGAAGCTGGCCGTCAGCGGATTCTGGTTCTTTTCGGTAACGATGGTAATCGACTCGACATTACCCATGTCGGTGGATACCGAGATCGGCACCACGGCACCGTTTTCGGCAATGTCCGGTGCCTTGATCTTGATCTTGTCGCTGGCGGCCAGATCGGAGCTGCCGAACAGGCCGGACAGGGCGCCGTTGACATCTTTCGCCTCGAAGGCATCTTTGGCCCATGCGGCCAGTGAGGCGCGCGGGGTGATCAGGCCGGCACTGGCTGCTATGCCAAGTGCGCCGGTTACCAGTGAGCCTTTAAGAAATATTCTGCGTTTCATGCTTGTCACGGGAGCTTCTCCTGAATTGTTAGCTAGAGTGTGTATACGTATTCGACGATCTGGTCAATCTGCTCTTCGCTGAGCATTTTGAACCGGCCGAAGGGCGGCATGATCGTGTTCGGATTGTTCACGGTCGAATCCCAGATCTGCGCGCGCAGTTTGGCCCTGTCCGGGAAACGCAGTTTCATGCTGATCAGTGGCGGACCGATGTTGCCGGGCAGTTCGCCGTCGTCCATTGCGTGGCAGGCCAGGCAGTTACCCAGCTTGCGATCGAAGGACGTTTCCTTGCCCTTGGCGACAGTTGACTCGTCCGCATTCGCGGTTGAGAAAGGTGCTGCCAGCAGGGCTCCCGCGAGCACAGCAACCGAGCATGCTGATAAGACTATCTTTGTAGCGGTTTGCCGCATTGTTTCATCTCCTGGATTCGTGTGGTAAATCTTGAGGACTCGCTTTGCGCGTGGGTTACAGGCCGCGCGGGTGCGCCTTTTCGTAGTTGTACTGGGCGACGGCGTTGTCGGCTTCGTCCTTGGCCTTGCTGGCAAGCTTGATCGCTACGGCATTGTCGCCCTTGTCGGCGGCCTCCTGTGCTTGCTTGGCAAAATCTTCTGTTGCATTCCAGATCCAGTTATTTGCCTTGGCTGCCTTGATGGCGTTATTTGCGGCGGTGATGGCAGCTGCGGCTTCAGGGCTTGCCTTGGATGAGGAGGCTGCCTTCGTGGACTGGTCGGCACAGCCGCTGACCAGCCATAACGACAGGACCGCAGTCGACAATAGCCTGAGGGGGAAGCGTGTCTTCATTGAATCACTCCAATTTGGTTAACGAGGGACAAACTTATAGATTTTATTTGGAAAATTTTTATGACAGCTAAGCTAGCACCCTCAATATGCGAGGTCAAGCCATTGTTTCTTCTTGTATTAGTATTACGTACTATTCTAATTCCTCGGCTTTCTGTAGTTCCTTGAGACGAGCAACTCGCGCCTGAATCACGGCTGCCTGGTAATCTGTCAGACCGTCTGATTTCTCCGCAAGTTCCATCTGCTCGATGGCCTTGGTTGTGTAACCGTTCAGAAAATAATATTGCCCCATGGCCGTGTGGGTTTGTACCGGACGGTTTGTCAGGCCTGCGGCCTGGGCCAGTAACTTGTAGACCTGCGGGTTGTCCGAGCGGGAGCTGGCATCGGATAGCAGGTCATAGGCCTTGTCGGGCTGTGCACTGGCAAGCAGCGAGCTGGCGTAGGGGAGTAGCACGGTCAGCTCGCCCGGGTAAAGTTTAAGTGTGTCCTGGTAGATGGCCTGTGCCTTGTCGAAGCGCTGCAACTTGTCGAGCACGCCGCCCAGCGCCAGACGGTGGGCGATGCGATCCGGGTCGGCCATGTAAAGCTGCTCGAGTACGCTGACTGCGTCCTGCTGGCGGTCATTGGCCGATAGCAGCAGGGCGTATTCATAGCGTTCGGCTGCCGTGTCACCGCCGGACTTGCCGTGGTAGCGCTGGAAATCGGCCAGAACCTGGCTTGGATTCTGGTAGGTATTCACGCGCAGGCGGGCGCGCAGCAACTGGAATTCGAGGTCGTCCGGCACATTGATTTTGCCAAGCGAGGCGGCGCGCGTTTCGGCTTCGGCAATGCGATTGGTGGTGACCGGGTGGGTGCTGAGAAATTCGGGCGGTTGCGTTCCGTACAGCTTGGAGTTTTTCTGCAGGCGCTCGAAGAAAAGGCCCATGCCCTTGGGGTCGAAGCTGGCATCGGCGAGGGTCTGGATGCCCACCCGGTCGGCTTCCTGTTCATTGGCGCGGGTAAAATTGATCTGATGCTGCAGGCTGGCCGCCGAGGCGGCGGTCAGGGCGGCGGCGCCGGCCTGACCGTTCTGTGTGCCGATCAGGATAGCCGCCAGGATGGCGGCCGTGGTTGGCAGGCTGAGTTTGTCGGCGGCTTCGAAGGCGCGTGCCAGGTGACGCTGGGTGACGTGGGCGATTTCATGGGCGAGCACGGCCGCCAGTTCGCTTTCCGATTCCGCGGCCACGAACAGGCCCACGTTCACGCCGATATGGCCGGCCGGCCCGGCGAAGGCATTGATGCGATCGTCGTTCACCATGAAAAAGGTAAATTCGTGGCCCGGGTTTTCGCTGTGCATGCTCAGCCGGCGGCCAAGGTTCTGCAGGTAGCTGGTGGTTTCCACGTCATCCAGGATCAGGTCCGACTGGCGTAATTCGCGCATGAAGGCGGCGCCCAGCGCCTGGTCCTGCTGCGGGCTGTAGATCCGGCCCGCGGCTTCGCCCAGGCTGGGCAGGTCGTCGAAGCCGGACTGGGCAAGGGCAAAGGGGCAGTACAGGGCCAGCAACAGGCTGGCCCGGCGTCGGTTTGAACGTCTCATTTGACCTGGTTTAACCTCATAACGATGCTTTAAGACAGGAAAACCCCTGGCGGGTTCAGTCATTTTCCCGTCGTAGCCGGTAAATCTCCCCGTTGGGGGTCTTGCCTTACGGGGCCTGTTGTCATAAGTTATCGACCCTATTCTAATATCATAATCAACGATCCGCTGTGCCGGGTCTAGAAGAAGTGGTAACTAACAGGAGAGACGCAATGGCGGACTTTGATGATGAACTGGATGCAACCGGGCTGAACTGCCCGCTGCCGATTTTACGCGCCAAGAAGGCCCTGAATGGCATGGAGACTGGCAAGGTGCTGCGCATCATTGCGACCGACCCGGGCTCCGTAAAGGACTTCGAGGCCTTTGCCAAGCAGACCGGTAACGAGCTGATGTCGTCGACGGAAGAGGGCGGCAAGTTCATGTTCCTGATGCGCAAGGGCTGATACCTGAGGCACGTTCAGAACACTGAATAAAAAAACCCCGGCCACTGGCCGGGGTTTTTGTTTGTGCAATGCTCAGGCTTCAGGCGATCAGAACTTCCAGTTCGCCTGGGCGCTGATGATGTCGACCGAGGCATCGTACTCGCCGTTGACGCGGTGTATGCCTTCGACGAACGGTACAGCCGAACTATAGGCATCAGTGCTATTGATGTCCGTATCGTCGATAAACAGGTGTGCATAACCGACGTCAAAGCTCAGCTGCTTCGAATGCTTGTAGCCGGCGCCAAGTGCCAGCCAGAGGCGATCCTCGTCAGGCAGTGCGGCCGGGCGAAACTTCGGGCTGGAGACCGGGGTTTCGTCATACGCCAGGCCGCCGCGGAACGTCCATTTCTCATCATGCTTGTAGCTGGTGCCGACCGATACGCGAGTGCTGTCTTCCCAGTGCAGCGGGATGGTGTTGGTATTTCCGGTGCCGAAGCTCGCGACCAGGGCATCGATTTTGCTCCACTGCGTCCACGTGACATCGGCCATCACCGCCCATTGCGGGTTGAGCTCGTGCCAGGCACTGAGCAGCAGGCTGTTCGGTAACGAGGCATCGACCTTCGCGCTGGTGCTGGGCTGTACAACGCTGGTTGATGCGAGGTCGCCGTCAAGCTCGACATCGACCTTGGAGCGATAGGCCAGTCCAAGGCGGGTATGCTTGGAGGGCTCAAGTAGCACACCGAAGTTGAAACCGAAGCCCCAGTCATCCACGTCGATCTTGCCGATGCCGTCGGACGTGGCCGTGCCGCCGGTCAGATAGACGTCATCAATCGCGTTCTCCAGGATAAGGTTGGCATACATGGCGCTTACGCCGAAGCCGATCGAGGCATGTTCGTTGACCCGAAATGACAGGGTCGGGTTCAGGTTGACCGTGGTGATTTCCGACTCGATGGCGGAATAACGTCCAACCCAGCCAGAGCCATATTCTGTCTTCAGGCCAAAGGGCACATTGACGCTCAAACCGAAATTCCACCTGTCGTTGAGTTCCTGCACGTAGGTGAAGTGCGGCACGTAACCCGTGACGCCGCCGTCGGTGTCGTTGTCAGGCCCGGGTGCGACCGGTGTGCCAGGTACGCCGGGGTAGAGGGGGTTATAGGTTACACTGCCGCTGAAGTCAGATTTCGGTATGACGACATGCAGGCCGGCCGACAGTTGCCGGCCTTCCAGCCGCGCCATACTGGCCGGGTTGAAGAATACCGTCGAGGCATCCTCTGAAATCGAGCCGGCACCGGCATAGGCAGTGCCCATGCTGCTCACGCTTTGTTCAATCAGTGCAAAACCAGCGGAAAAGACAGGGGTCATCGCCAGAGACAGCAGTCCGGCGATACTGATTGCGCAACTGCGACGAGCGACAGGGTGGTACGTGGCCATCTTCATCTCCTCTCCAGGTTGGGTAGCGTACGGGGAGAAGGCCTGTCTTTGTTTCATCCACAAAATCCGGCGACTGCCTTGCCGAATATTTGCCATCCCCCCGAACAGTGTTGCATACACTACTGCA
>DATKZN010000001.1:0-12243 GCA_035527955.1 Gammaproteobacteria bacterium | reverse complement strand
TATCCAGGTGGATCACGCTGGCATCAAGGTCCGTGCTGGGCACCTGGTCCAGCAAATAGGCGATCACCCGGAAGGCGGCATTGTGCAGGGTCAGGCGGTCGATCTCGGCGATCTGCCAGTGCAGGCGCCGGCTCATCTGCGCCAGTACCGCGAAACAGGCATCGGTCGATTCCCGCAGGATGCCTTCGTAGGTGCCCGCGTTGACCCCCCAGACGCTGCTGCTGACCAGCGCCGTGGCCGTGACCGGGTAGCCACGGGTACCGGAAAACATGATGGCCTCGGCAAACGAACCGCCGGGCGAGATCAGGTCGATGACCTTCTCATGGCCCTCGGGAGACACCAGCGCGAGTTTCACCTGTCCGCTGCGCAACAGGAAGACCTCCTTCGCCGGCTGGTGCTGCTCGAACAGCACATCGCCCTCCTCGAGCGCTACTGCGCAGGTATGCTCCAGGAGACGCTCGAACTGCGCATCGGGCAGCTTCGAGAACAGCACGCAGCGTCGCAGGCACTGGCGTGCATCGCTGCGCGTTTCTGTTGTCAACTGGCTGTGTCGCATGGCTTTCGGAAGCAGGATTACCGTGGCCCGCATGTTACAGGAAAGTCTGCGTAAATTGGGACGCGAGAGAGGCAGACGGGCAGGCCGGACGCTGCCTGTCCATGCCGATGATTGACCGAGCTTGACTAAACCAATACCCTATCGACTCGCATTGATACGGGCGATTAGCTCAGCGGGAGAGCACTGCCTTCACACGGCAGGGGTCACTGGTTCAATCCCAGTATCGCCCACCAAATATATGAATAATTTCATAATATTATAGAGGCTCCTTCGGGGGCCTCATTCATGCAGGGGTCTCGGGATCCAAACCGGAATCCAACCAAGGGAGGATACCCTCAGGCATAAAACCCCGCCAAATCGGGGCTGATATTGCTGCATCATCGGGTTATTGAAACGCACCTTTCCCGGCCTCCCCACATCGCGGACAGTCCCGGCTTTTCTTTTCGCCTGGGTCGCTCGTGTGCAAGGGAATAATCTGGTAACCCGGATGGACTGTCTGTCGGTAAAGTCTGATTTCAATATCAGGAAATGCAAACGCATGGGAATCGACCGGGAAGCAGACTCACTACAACAGAAGCCACTCACCGCACCCATGCAACTCCGGTTTGTCGACTGACGGCCGTGACCTGTCCTGCGCTGCTGCGCAGCCGACAGCGGATTGCTGTCGTTCGTTGCCAAACAGTAGTTGGCTGGTTCGGTCTTTACCGCAGCTGGTTTGATTAACCGCGCTGCATATGCTTCCGGATCTTCTGCAAGCTTCACCCTCATACAGAGAAGGTACCTTGCGGCACTAACGCCATGAGCCAGACAGCGAATGTGGTGGTCGCCTGTCTACACCAGGCGCGAAAACACATCGCTATGCTGGCAGCCCTCCGTATAGAACAGGTCTATCGAATCTCCATGTATGGCCGTGAGTATGTACCCAGACTAATTCTTTCTGCTTTCCGGCTACAGCAACGGGCAGCACTAGCCTGGACTTGCTTGCAGAAAGTTGTAATTCGGCCAGAAACCGCAGCTCTAAGCGTCAGCAGGCCGACACTCTGCCGGTATCTCGTCTGGCCATTCGGATACCCAGCGAGAAGCAGCGGTGCATCAACTCGCTGTTACCATTGATTGCATACAACGTGGCGCCGGCCTGGTTTGCCCAGCGCTTCAGCATGAGCAGCAGCGCAAACCCGGAATCACGAACGACGCTAACTTGCTGGAAGTCCACGATATAGCGATGGTAGGCTGCACCGGTATCATGGCAGTATTCTCTCAACGCCAGGGTCAGCAGCAGATCCAATGGGCCGCTGATCCTGATCGTCAAAGACCCGTTGTCTGCAACAGTGTGTACTCGGCCGGATATGGTCATGGTCACTCCTCCCTTGTTTCCCCCGGTAAGCAGCGGGCATTCGCCAGCAATACGTCATGATTGTTGTGACGTACAGAGTCACCCTTCGAGTGACTGCATAATCTGGTAAAACTTGCCATGAAAAGGTTACGGGCTGAATGCTGCATATTGCTATTGCAGTCACAAACCGTACCCCGGGACAACGCTTTATGGACTGTTGCCCGGTGTGCCATGGCGTAACAAACCTGTTTATCTGTCGATTGAATACCTTTAACAGCGTTTGCATAGAAACAGGTTTATGTATAGCAGATGAAACCTTCCTGTATACCTTGTAATTACAGATGTATATCCAGCGTTGATTGCCGCGGTGTTATATGTTGATCACCTCCCAGGGATAAATCGGGGACATTGCACTCGACGGTTTCCGTCTGTCAGTTCAGGCAGCCATGCTGTCCACACCGCACACGCCGGTGATCAGGAAGGACACCGGCAGTTGGCGCTGTCCCGGCATATCCGCAAAACAGGCAATTTTGAGCTACTGGATGTCACTCCCCCCTGTGGCGGGGAGTTACCGGCCCGGTCCATGCCGATCAGAACAGCTTTTTGCAGGTCAGTCAGGGTAATGCAATGGCATCCGCGTTCGACAGTTAACAGATCGCGGCAGCTGAATGAATACTGCTAGGGGAGCGCGCAGATACCCGGGGCATCAGAAAACAAGAGTAAACAGCAGTGTTATATATACCGGGTTGCATCCCGAAGGCCGATAATCCTGCATGTCCATCATCACTTCTTCAGAACAAGGCCATGACAGCTTGCAACCAAAAAAGCCACTCATGGTCCGAACACTTCTGACAATAGCTATACTCATCAGAATTCCTTTACAATTATAAGGTGTTACTGCGTCATCACATCTGAAGCGGCTGCAATCTTACGATGAAGAATTACACCTCGATTCTGATCATTGTTACGCTGATCCTGATCGGCTTTTTCCTGTTCGGATATGTGGACAGGAGCCAGACAGGTTACCTGAACAGCCAGCAGGTCCAGATGGAGCAATCCACCCGGGGTGCGGCCAGTATCATTGAAATCTATATCAGGGAGGTCCGCCGGCGCGTCGACCTGTTTGCCGAAGAAGAAGGCGAGACCATCGGCAAACTGTCCCGGAACATGGCGGATGAAGCACTACAGGAGCAGTTTACCGACAGGGTCAAACGTCATTTCCCCGACTTCTTCGCCTATACCATCACCGATAATCTGGGAGAGGTGCTGCTGGACGATTTCGAGGGCAAGGTCGCCGACCTGTGCCAGGCTGACATCAATCAGTTCGCCGCCGGGGACAATCAAGAGGTTTTCATCCATCCCAACCCGCTTGGCTATCACTTTGACATCATGTCCCACTGGCAGAGTACAGCCGGAGACCGGGGTATTTTCTTTATCAGCCTCAACCCGGCGCTCCTGGCACGCATCCTTGCCAACAGCCAGTTGCACGACCACCAACTCATCCTGCTGCACCGTGACAAGCCGGGCCTTATAGAAGTTACAGCCGATGGCACACGTTCAGATCTGAAGGGTAAAACCACCCTGAGCCCGGAGGAGTTGGCACGCATCGCTTTCTCGACCGATGTCGAAGGAAGCCTGTGGACGCTTGCCGATTTGCCTGCCGCCAATCTGTTTGCCGTAAACAAAAGATCGCTGCGACGCAAGGCAATCACGATCTTGATGGTGTTTATGCTATTCAGCAGCATCATGGCCGTGCTGATCAGGCAGGCAGAGCGGCGGCGCAGCAGCGCTGAGCAGGCGCTGCGCGAATCCCGCGACCAGCTTGAAAAACGCGTTGCCAGCCGCACCCAGCAATTATCGACCATCAACACCCAGCTGGAATCGGAGATAAATGAACGGCACCGGGCAGAACGGGCACTGAAAAAAGAAATATCCGAGCGCAGGCAAACCGAGGACGCACTGCGCGCGCTGCATGAAATCACCTCGGCGCACAACCTGCCGTTTCACGACAGGGTCAGGGCATTGATTGAAAACGGCTGCAGGCAATTCAAGTTGCCGATCGGGATACTCGCGCACATTCATGGTGACGAGTACGAGGTCGTTCAGGCCATCTCCCCCGACGAATCGATCGTCCCGGGCACCGTGCTTGAGCTTGGCAATACCTACTGCCGTGAAACGCTCAGGGCCAACGGTCCCATCGGCTTTGAGCATGCCGCACACTCGGACTGGAAGAGTCATCCCTGCTACAAGGAATTCAAACTGGAAACCTATCTCGGGATACCGGTGGTCGCTGGCAGCGAGGTCTACGGAACCCTCAACTTTTCCAGCCCGCATCCGCGCAAGGACCGCTTTACGGACGCCGACGTGGAAATCCTCCGGCTGATGAGCCAATGGGTCGGCAGCGAGATCTACCGCCAGCAGACTGAACAGGCCCTCAAGCTGGAAAGAAACAAGGCACAGCGCTATCTCGATGTCGCCGGCGTCATCATGATGGTTATTGACGCCGATCAGCGGATCAGCCTGATCAACAGGAAAGGCTGTGAACTGCTGGGCGCCAATGAATCGGACATCATTGGCAAGAACTGGTTTGACAATTACATACCGGCTGATGTCAGGGAGGAGATCAGGGAATTATTCGTGAAGCTGATGACGCGGGAGGGGGAACTCCTCGAGTACAACCAGAATCCGGTTGTAACCCGCAGCGGTGAGAAACGGCTGATAGCCTGGCACAACACCATCCTGTATGACGATGAGGGCAACACGACCGCGACGCTGAGTTCCGGCGAGGACATCACGGTACGGCAGCAGGCACAGGAGCAACTCAGAGAGCGCGAGGAACAACTGCGCCTGACGCTGGAAAACGCCCCTATCGGCATAGTGACAACCGGGCTGGATGGCCGTCTGCTCAGCGTCAATCCGGCCTTTTGCAACATTCTTGGCTATACAGCCGAGGAACTCACCCACATGACCATCGAGGACATCACCCACCCCGATGACCGGGAGGGAACCAGAATAAGATTTCAGGCCCTGATATGCGGTGACATCGACAGCTATGAAATGGAGAAACGCTATATCCGGCGTGACGGTGTCATCATCACCGGACGGGCACGTGCCGGTCTGGTGCGGGATGCGCACGGCAATCCGCTGATGTTGGTAGGAGAAATCGAGGATACCAGCCAGCGAGAACACGCGGAGAAGATGTTCCGGCTGGTCGTCGAGTCGGCGCCCAATGCCATCGTCATGGTGGATTCGGAGAGCCGGATCGTACTTGTTAATTCACAGACGGAAAAATACTTCGGCTACCGGCGGGACGAGTTGCTGGGAAAACCCATCGAGGTGCTGATACCCGAACGCCTGCGTGAGAGCCACCCGGATTACGTCAAGGGCTTCAAGAGCGAGCATCGCGCCCGTCCCATGGGGCTGGGGCGCAACCTGTTCGGCCTGCGCAAGGACGGCAGCGAGTTTCCCATCGAGGTCGGCCTCAGTCCGGTCGACACGGACCAGGAACTGCTCATCCTGAGCGCCATTGTCGACATTTCCGAGCGCATTCGCAGCGACCGGGAGTTGCAGCGCATGCGTACCTATCTCAAAAACATTATCGATTCCATGCCCTCGGTACTGGTCGGGGTGGACAAGGAAGGCCGGGTCACTGAATGGAACCAGAGTGCCGAAACAACCACCGGCGTGCCGACCGACAGGGCAATCGGCCAGTCTTTCAGCAAGCTGTTCCCCGAGCTCGAATCGCAATTCGAAAATATGCGAGAGGCGATCCGCACCCATACCCCGCTGCGAACGGAACGCCTGATAACGGAGAAGAACGGTGAGCCACGCTATGCCGACGTCATGGTCTACCCCTTGCTGGCAGATGGGTCGGCCGGCGCAGTGATCCGGGTTGATGACATCACCAACCGGGTGCGTATCGAGCAGATGATGGTGCAGACGGAAAAGATGATGTCCGTAGGCGGGCTTGCCGCCGGGATGGCGCACGAGATCAACAACCCCCTGAGCGGCGTTCTGCAAAGCAGCCAGAACATCCTGCGCCGGCTTTCGCCTGACCTGGAACCCAATCGGCGTACCGCCGAGGCTCTGGGTGTTGACCTGGAACGGGTGTATCGTTATCTGGATGAACGAGGCATCCTCGAATTCGTGAACACCATCCAGCAGTCCGCCAGCCGCGCCAGTCATATCATTGCCGATATGCTGGCCTACAGTCGCAGCACCACCACCGACTTCCAGCCGGCGCGTGTTGAGGACATGCTGGATACCGTGGTGCGCCTGGCTGCCAGCGACTACGATCTGAAGAAAAAGTATGATTTCAAGCAGGTCGAGATCGTGCATGACTTTGACCCGGAACTCGAAACCCTGGTTTGCGACCATACTGAAATTGAACAAGTGCTGCTCAACCTGGTCAAGAATGCCGCCCAGGCCATGGCCGAGAGTGGCACTCCCCACCCACACCGTATTATCCTGCGTACCCGCAGAGAGGGCGAATACGGACGCATCGAGGTGCAGGACAACGGTCCCGGCATTGACAAGCAGACGCAGCGCCGGGTATTCGAACCGTTCTTTACCACCAAGACGGTGGGGGTGGGAACCGGCCTGGGACTCTCCGTGTCCTATTTCATTATTACCGACCAGCACAAGGGCACGATAGACGTCTCTTCGACCCCCGGGAAAGGTACCTGTTTTACCATTCGCCTGCCGCTGCAGGGGAGGCCCCCTTCATGAGTCCACGGGTACTGATAGTGGATGATGAACCGTCTATCGTCACCGGACTGCGCGTCTTTCTGGAGGATGAAGGCATGCAGGTGGGCAGCGCGAGTTCCGGTGAAGAGGCCGTTGACATCGCACGCAATGATTGCAGCTTCGATGTGTGCATCATGGATATACGGCTACCCGGCATGAACGGCAACACCGCGATTCGTGCCCTGCATGAAATTTGCCCCCTCCTGAAATTCATCATCCATACCGGTTCGGCAGAGTACAGCATCCCGGATGATCTGCGCGCAATGGGAATTGACGAAAGGCTGTTTTTCGCCAAACCGGTGATAGACATGACACCGCTGTCGGAAACGGTAGCAGCGCTGGCAATCGGCAGGGTCTAGCCTATGGACAACACGATGACCGCACCAGCCAGAATCCTCACTATCGAGGACGAGCCGCCAGTCCGTAACGGTATTGTCGCCTACCTCGAGGACAGCGGCTATACCGTGCTGGAAGCCATCGACGGCCCCACCGGCCTGGAGGTTTTCCGGCGTGAACACCCGGATGTGGTGTTATGCGACCTGCGCCTGCCGGGCATGGATGGCCTGGAGGTCCTGTCCACCATCACCGCCGAGTCACCGGAGACGCCGGTGATCGTGGTCTCCGGTGTCAGCCTGCTTAATGACGCCATACAGTCACTCAAGCGCGGCGCCTGGGACTATGTCACCAAGCCCATTCATGATATGGCGGTGCTGGAAAGCGCTGTACAACGGGTAATCGTGCATGCGGAACTTCTGCGCCAGAACCGGGAATACCGTGAACACCTGGAAAAGCTGAACCGGGAGCTGACCCACACCCTGGAGCAGCTCCAGGACGATGAAGAGGCCGGGCGCAAGATCCAGTTCCAGTTACTGCCGGAAGACAACATCAGCTTCGACAGCTACACCTTCCGGCGTCGCCTGTACCCGTCCATGTATCTCAGCGGGGACTTTGTCGACTACTTCTCTATCGATGCTGGAAATGTCGGCTTCTACATGGCGGATGTCTCCGGTCATGGCGCGGCCTCGGCATTCGTTACCGTAATGCTGAGAACACTGGTGATCCAGTACCGTGATGCGTTATGGCAGTCAGGTGACGATACTATTCTGCACCCGCAGCGAACCCTGCAGCGTCTCAACCGTGATATGTGCCGCCAGAACCTGGATCAGCATCTCACCCTGTTCTTCGGGATCATTGATGTGGAGCAGCACACCCTGCACTACTGCAACGGGGGGCAATTCCCCTACCCGCTACTGTACGACGGGCGTGAGGTCCGTACACTCGAATGCCCGGGACGGCCACTCGGACTTTTTGAGGACGCGGAATTCAGGGGCACGCAGTGCGACCTGCCGATGGAATGCGTACTGGTACTGGTATCTGACGGGATTCTGGAACTGATGCCCGAAGACACCATGCTGAAAAGATACGGTGCCCTGCTATCGGGTACGCAAGCGACGGAACTGGATCTGGATGAGATGACGGCCGGCCTCGATGTCCTGGCAGACAAGCACCTGCCGGATGACATTGCCTTCCTGGTGATCAACAGGCGTCGAGACGATGGATAACGGCAACGTCCTGCATGCCCGCCACGGTGACGTTCATGTGCTGCGTTTTATCGGGGATATCCGCTATACCCTGAGTCCCTCTCTCGAACGATTTCTGGAAGTGATTTTTGCCGGACCGAAACCGGCAGGTTTTATCATCGATCTCACAGAAACCGACAGCATCGACAGCACCAATCTCGGCCTGCTCGCCCGTATCGCCAACCGGATGCAGGCACTCCGCGCCCCGCGAATTACCGTCGTGTCGAACCGCGCTGACATCAATTCCGTACTGACCAGCATGGCCCTGGATGAAGTTTTTGATATCGTCGAGGATACCGGCCTGGAGAGAGGTGTATCAAAGGAGGTGCCACAGGAGAACGCCGACAGGGAGACCCTGGCGCGCACCCTGATTGATACACACCGTGCGCTGATGGATCTCAGTGAGCACAACAGGGAAATGTTCCAGAACGTGGTCGCTACCCTGGAGAAGAACGGTCACAGTGGCTAAATTGTCTGCCGAATGAGAGTATACGACTGAATAAACCGGCCAGACCGGATGATATTAACGTCCGGGTTCGCCCCGCTTTTCAGACATACCATCTGTGACCCTTGTCCTCCGAACAGGGTCGAGCGTAGTCTCCTGCCGGCCGCAAGGCGCAATCGGCTGATGCATAAGTACCAGTTGCACACGACTATGCAACGCCAGTGCGAATGTCGTCCTTTGGTCATGCTTCTTTCACGTCAAGTGACCGGGATCGAGTCGCGGCCTGCAGCCGGTGAAGTGACTGCCGTGGAACAGCCCTCTGCTGCAGGAATCAATTCGTGGCCGCGACATCCAGCGGCTTGATATCGGCCAGCCAGGGCTCATGGCGCGCACCGACGTTCAGTACCACGCTGTAACGCGGCAGCTTCACGGCATTTTCAGCACGCTGCGCACGATTCTGCACATCTCCACCGAGTGCGGTTTGCAGGACTGCGCGCAGCTGCAGGGGCACATTTATCCGCTCAACGGGAAGCTGCAAGGTTCCTCTTACTCGCGGGCGGTCGCCTTTTTCCTGTGGCGACAGCACAGGCGCTACCCACAGATGAATCACGGCACGGGTCATCAGGTAACGCGTGGTATCCGGATAGCGCTCCCGCAACACAGCCGCATCCGTCCCCGCATCCACGGCAAGCAGTCGCGAGGAACTCTGCCGCATCTGCTCCAGTGACTCCTGCCGGTATTCCCGTTGCTGCAATGTCGACTCGCCTGCCTGAATCTTCCCGTCGAGGCTGGCGAGCTCCGTCTCGCTCTCCGCGAGTGCAAGCTGCCAGGCCGGCCCGTCAAATTCGAGCACGACCCAGGCCTGCCGCGGCAAGGCCTGTTTGTTTCGCACGCCCTCCGCTGCGTCTGTCGTGTCATAGCGTTCCGGCCGAAACCCCAGCGTGCGCAGCTTCTGTTCATCCAGCCAGTCGGGTGAATAGCTGCCCTGATACAGGGTAAGCTGCAAGGCCAGGCCGCTATTCTCCTCGGCACGCACAAAACTGTCATACAACGGCAGTTCCCGCTCGGTGAGCCGCAGCGTTGCCGCCGGCTGCCCCGCCCGGTTCCACGCCACACCACCCAGCACCGCGACATTCACCACGACCAGCAGCATCAGTGCAGCAAACAGTCCCGCCCGCCTCATGCGCGTGTCTCCACTGTCCTGCCGCGCATGCGCCGCAACACCAGCAGCAACAGAATGGCCACCAGCCCAAGCAACAGGAAGAACAGGTATTTCGGCATCCAGTCCCACCACCAGTCGAACAGCTTGGTGTAGAGATAGAGCACGAAGAACGTGCTGCCCAGGTTCACCACGCCCGGCCAGTGACGGCGAATGCCGAGCCACACCGTCAACCCCGCCACCACGAATCCGCATACCTGGTAGAGATTTTCGATGCTGCCGTTGGCGAGTGGCAGATAGCTGATCTGTCCCCAGTTCGCCAGGATCAGGATGGCAATGAACACCACCAGCAAGCCATAGACACGGTAGATCGCCGCAAAATTCCGCTGTCGCTCCTGGCCGCACCATCCGTACGCGAACATCAACACCCCCGCCAGGATGAAGTTCTCGGGACGTTCCCCGAAAGACAACCAGTAGCAGCCGCTCCAGGTGCCTACGGTCGCCGACAGCCAGGTCATCAGGCTGGTCAGCCCCGCGACCAGCAGCAGGCGCAGTTCGTACGCATAGGCCAGCAGCAGCGCAAACGCCGCCCAGGCAAGCATGGCATGCTGGCTGGGCGTAATATTGAAAATCTTTCCGAGTACCGACAGATTCAGCACAAAGCAGGCAACTGCCACCAGTCCGATCAGCGAGGCGAAATACAGACTGCGCTCGCGGCGCGCCGCATACTCGACCCCCAGCGTGGCGAGCAGCGGCGCCGCCAGCAACAACGTGACCTGCACCGGCGTGGTCAGCTCACCCCAGTAGCGATAGAAAAAGAAGAACACGGCTGCCGAGAACGCCAGCGCCCCGAACAGCGAGGCCAGCCGCATACCCCAGGACAGCCGCTTCTGGTCACGACTGACGTCGACATCAAAGTCGGCCGCGAGCTGCTGCAGCAGCCCCGTATGAAAGGCACCGAGCCGCTCCCGGCTGGCAGCAGGCAGACTGAGCACGCCCTCGCGTTCCAGCACTTCCAGCTCTTGCTGAAATGCACGGATGCGGTCGGTGCGCGCCTGGGCTTCGTCCCTGTTCATGCGGCCATTCTATCCAGTTACACAAGACGTGCGATGCACAGCCTGCTCAAGACGCTGACAGCGTCGCGTGATCAACATAATCAGCATCCGGTACGGTTGGATGACCGGAATCTATCGCCCACCTGTCAGCGGGGCGCTGGACGAGCAGCAGTCCACCTCTGCCCCGCCGCCATTACCCTTGGCGCCATGGGTGAATCCGCCCTCCGCCCCGCAAAACACAATAAAGAATTATACTATTGTTTAATTTTGCTATACTTATGGCCATCAAGAGCCGATAAGTTAAACGATAGTTTAATAGCCGAGCCGATCCATGTCCGAGCCGATCAAGGTGTTAATCAATCAGCTGGTTGCTGCCGCCAAGGCACGCGGCCTGTCCCAGGCCAGGCTGGCGGAGCTGGCCGGCCTGACGGCCGTGGGCTTGAGCAAGGCCAAGCGCCGCGGGGATATTCGCGCCTCCACACTGGAGGAACTCGCTGCACAACTCGACCTCGAACTGGCGCTCTTGCCGCGACGCTCCAAAGAAAAAGCTGCCGAGGCCATCAAGTCCGGCGCCTTCTTCCGCACGTCCGGTGACCCGGAAGACAGGGAGGACTAGGCATGGCGCGCGACCTGCATGCCGTGATCTGGACCCGACTGTCCGGGGTGCCGGAGAAAATGGGACACCTGGTGTTATCCGGTGAGCAGACCGCCTTCACCTACACCAGGGAATACCTCGCCTCCGGCGGTCCGGGATTCTGCCTGCTGGGCGACGGCGCCATCTGGGGAACCGACACCGTCACCTACCCCGTCAGCGAACGGATACCGGTGTTTCCCCGCCTGCTCAGCCTGATTCCCGGCAACAATCCGCGCAACCTGCAGCGCCGGCATTACCTCGATATCCTGCGTGCCCGGTCGGGAAAGGAACCAGCACCCGGCATGGAAACGGAATGGCAACTACTCATGCTGGGCGGGCATGGCGGTATCGGGCACATCGATGTGTTCGCGGATGACATGATCGCCGAGCGCTGGTATCGCAGCACCAGCGATCCTCGTGAGGCCGTTACCACGGCCAGACCATCCAGCCGTCGCTCCCAGCTCTGGCGCATGCTCAAACACGATGTGCTGGATGAGAACGTCGACTTCGACGCGCAACTGATCGAGGAAACGCTCGGTCCAACGCCATCGGTAGGCGGTATGATCCCGAAGCTGCTGGTATCCATTACGCCGGGCGCAGCCGCACCCGATTTTTATCCCCCCGGTACACCAAAGAAAAGCGATGTAGTGCTGAAGGTTGAACCACCGGAATATCACGGCTTGCTGGACCTGGAAGCGCTGTGCCTGGAGATGCATCGCGAAGCCGGCTTCGAGG